>CAZLTI010000184.1:0-6198 GCA_964562335.1 uncultured Pseudomonadota bacterium
TTACATTTAAAATATTATTTTACTAGCAATTTTAGCATTTTAAGAAATTTCCATAAAGTCAATTGCGCCGAGATGAGAAAACCTGTTACTGTTGGGTCATCTTCGGACAAAAGAACCCACTCCGCTCTTTTATCTTTCCGTTCGATCCTTTTTCCTCAACCATTTTGCGGATGTTTATTGCGTTAAATCGGGGTAGTGGGTAATTTCTATTCAACTTTTTACCGGTTCATCATAATTATTCCGTCGGAGCCAAATGAAAAAAACGGTCGTTTTGATTTTTTTTATGTTTTTCCCACTATCCGGATTTGGTGGGACCAAGGTTTTACTTTTGGGAGACTCCATTACTGCGGGCTACGGCGTGGAGAAGGCTCAAAGCTATCCCTCCCTGATCGAAAAAAGGCTGGCCGCAGCAGAGGTGGGGGAGATCGAGATCGTCAATGCCAGCATCAGCGGCTCCACCAGCGCCAGTGCTCTTTCGCGACTCAAATGGTACGAACGCATCGAACCGGACGTGCTGTTTTTGGCTCTCGGTGCCAACGACGGCTTGCGCGGACTGTCGACGGAGCAGCTTCACGCCAATCTGTCGCAGACGATTCGCTATGCTTTGGAGAGTGGAATGCGTGTGATTCTGGCGGGTATGAGAATGCCTCCCAACTATGGCCGGGAGTACACCAAAAGTTTTAAGAACGTTTACAAAAGCCTGAATCGCGAATATTCCATTGTCTTTATGCCGTTTCTGCTGAAGGATGTCGGCGGTCGTGCGGAGCTGAATCTTCCGGACGGCATTCATCCCAACGCGGAAGGTCACAGACGCATTGCGGAAAACGTTCTCCCCTACATTTTAAAAGCTCATGATACTACAGGTCGATAGCGTCGCCAAAAGTTTCAGACAGCCCGACTCCAGCCCGATCGAAGTGATCGGAAACGTCAGTTTCCATATCGAGCGCGGCAGCACCGTCTCGATAACGGGTCCCTCCGGCAGCGGAAAGACGACCCTGCTTTCCCTGATTGCGGGTTTGGATCGGCCGGACTCCGGTTCTATTTTGCTGGACGGTCAGGACCTATCCCGTTTGAACGAGGACAGGCTGGCCAAATTCAGAGCCCAAAAGATCGGCATTGTGTTTCAGCAGTTTCACCTGATGCCGCATCTCACTGTGGAGGAGAATATCAGTTTGCCGTTGGAGATTTTGAGACGCAAGAACATAGCTGCGAAAACGGACGAGGTTTTGGAGCAGGTGGGACTGACGGACCGCAGGAAGCATCTGCCGTCCGTTTTAAGCGGGGGCGAGTGCCAGAGGGTGGCCATCGCCAGAGCTTTGGGAGTCGAGCCCTCCCTTCTGCTGGCCGACGAGCCGACCGGCAACCTAGACAACAAAACGGCGACGCAGGTCGAAAAGCTTCTGTTCGATCTCGTGGAATTCAATCGAATGACGCTTGTGGTCGTTACCCACAATTTGAAGTTGGCGGACCATTGCCGACGCCGACTGAAACTCGTGGAAGGGAAACTGGCATGACGATCTGGTATCGGTTGGCACTGAAGGAGATTCTCAACAACTTCTCCTTCAGTATCTTTTTTGTCCTCAATCTGGCGATCGGATTGATCGGATATGTTCTCTTGAACTCCTTCAGCCTCTCTCTCAACGAGCATTTTCACTCGAATTTGAGGGAGATGATGACGGCGGACCTGATGACAAGCAGTTCCCGTCCCTATCGGCCGGAGGAACTGGAAACGATAGACCGCGTCCTCGGAGCGCAAAGGAGGGAATCCAGAGTCGACAATTTTCTTACCATGGTGGCCACTCCCGGATACTCGCGTTTGGTCGAGGTGTATGCCGTAGACGAAGCGTTTCCGTTGTACGGAAGGCTGGAACTGGAAAAGTCCGATGCAGCGGCGTTTCCGCAGAAAATGCAGGATTTGCAGAGGAAGGAGCGCGTGTGGATGACGCACGAAACGGCTCTGTCGCTCCGCATCAAACTGGGAGACAGCGTAGTTCTGGGCAAGAAGCAGTTCGTTCTGGACGACTATGTCAGGAAGGACCACATCAACGCGATTACCAGCATCGGTATCGCTCCTCGCATCTATATGGGCCTTCCGCAACTCGAATCCACCGGACTGTTGAATTTCGGCAGCCGCCTTGGTTATTTGAGATTTTTCCGATTTCCCTTGGGAACGAATGTCAAGGAGCTGGGCAAACGGCTTACGGACGAGCTTGAAAGGCTGCACGACAACAGGTCTCCGATCTACCTGTTTGGCACCGAACGGGTAAACAGAAATTTAAGCCGCGTAATCGGCTATTTCTCCAGCTATATGGGACTGATTGGCATTATTGCGCTATTTCTGGCCGGTATCGGCGCGGGGTATCTGTTCAGAAACTATTTCCGCAAAAAACGGAAGGAAATCGCCATTTTGATGAGTCTGGGAGCCAGCCGGATTCAGACCTATGTCGTCCTTCTCATGCAGATCGTACTGCTGGGAATCGTTGCTTCCGCCATATCGCTGCTCCTTGCGGGTTTTCTACTGCCTGTCATTCCGCAAATACTGATGGGCATCGTTCCGGTGGAACTCGCAGTGCAGATGAGATGGACGGTCGCCTTGCGCGCAAGCGTCTTGGGAGCGTTAGGCAGCAGCGTCTTTTGTCTTCCCACCATGATCAACATCCATCGTCTAAAACCGTTGACGCTTCTGCAAAACAGCGAATCGCACCAGGCACGCCAGGGGAGGGAGCATCTGTTTTGGGGTTTGAGTTTTTTGCCGGCAATTGTGCTTTTTTGGGGTATGAGTATTCTGCAGACGGACTCCTGGTATAGAGGAACTCTGTTTTTAGGCGGCTTTCTCGCAGTCAGCCTTATTTTGAGTGCGGCGGGAATTGGATTCTTTCGCGTCTGCGGACTGCTGGCCAATTCGAAAGCGACCTATGCCAAAATCGCCTTTCGAAATCTGTACCGCAACAAAGTCTCCTCGTTTTCCTGCTTCCTGGCGATCGCGTTGGGGGTGTTCCTGATCAACCTTATTCCCCAGCTACAGAACGGCATACAGGAGGAGATCCATCGACCGGACGGCCTGGTGCTCCCCAGCTTTTTCCTGGTCGACGTACAGCCCGAACAACTTGCTCCTTTGAACTCCTTTCTGCAGGAGAGGAGCCTGAAGCTTGCGCATGCATCGCCCATAGTGAGAGGGAGAATCGATAGAATCAACGGGGAGGAGTTTGTCGGCCGTAAAACGGAAAAGGAAAACCGGCGGGGATTTCGCCGCAGGGAGTTCAATTTCTCCTACCGCAAGCAGTTGGATATATCCGAGCAGGTGATCGAAGGGGAGCGGCTCACCAGGAAACCCTACGACTTCAAATCCGGCAAACCCGCCGAAATATCGATTGCCGACAGCTTCGCGGAGAGGTATGGCCTGAAGATAGGAGATCGAATCGGTTTCGACGTCCAGGGAATTCCCATAGAGGGAAGGGTGGTAAATATTCGGCGCGTGCGCTGGACCAGTTTCAGGCCCAACTTTTTTATCCTCTTTCAGGACGGCGTGCTGAACGACGCGCCAAAAACCTATTTGGCGGCAATTCCGCAGTTTCATCAAAGCAAAAAGCGGAAGCTGCAAAACGAACTGGTCTCCGAGTTTCCCAATATTTCCATGTTCGATATTGCGGAGCTTGTGGAACAGATTCTTGGAATTGTGGGGCGCATCTCCTTTGCTCTCAACTTCATGGCCTATCTTTCCATCGCCACCGGAATTATGGTCGTATTTTCCATCGCGCGCTACGAGGCACAAAGCAGAAGCAGGGAGATCAATCTGATCAAAATCCTGGGCGCCGGATTCAAAGAGGTGCGCAGGATGATAGAGATCGAGTTCGGTTTTTTGGGTTTTATGGCAGCCTTTTTTGCCATCCTGCTGAGCCTGGTGGCCTCCTATCTTGTCTCCATCCTGTTTTTCGGTCGGCTTTGGCAGCTCAAGTGGGAAATCAGCCTATTCAGCCTTGCCCTCGTCACGGTTGTTTGCATGGTGACGGCCCTGGTGGGAACGGAAAGCATCATTCGCCGGAAACCGCATACCATACTGCAATCGGAATAGGCGGAGGGGTCAAGTTTTCGCTCGCTCCCTTTCGTCGGTTCGCATGCTGGCGAATCCCGGTCTTCCGGTTGCCGTGAACAGCAGTTCCGATTCCAAATAGAGATTTGCTCCCCCATCGACTCCTATCGGTGCGTTGCGGTCCTTTCTGTTCATTTTGATTTCGATTTGATCGGCGCCGACCCTTTTTGCTCTTTCCTGCAGGTAGGCGGACATGCTTCGATGCGCGTAGGCTATGCCCTCGTCAAGGTTTTCAAAGTCGCGGATGCCGTCGGGAAGGTGTACGCGATAGCCGATCTGCACTCCATTTAGGGGACTAACGACGACGCGGCAGCGCTGAACGATGCCCCCTGACAGCGCACCGACGGCACTGGCGACCTCGGCGTGGTCGGGTATAATCAGATCGGTGTGGAGTTGGCGGGAGGTCTGGGGGAAATAGGCTCCGACCGGGGCGCCGACGGCTACGATCGGTTTTTGCAGGGTAAAGTCGATTTTCAGGCTGTTCGATCTCTCCTTTCCCAAAGCCAACCGCAAAATTTTTGCCGCAGTCGGCTCCCGGCTCCAATCCGGTTCCGATGCCTCTTCGCCGAAGGCTGTTGAAGACAATTCGGTGGAAATCATGTCGGAAACCCGCGACAGGGTTTTGCGGCACAGTTCGTCCATCGAAAGACCCGCTTTTTTTGCCAGAATTTTCGCACCCATACGGGAGGCTTCCGTTTGCGATCCGGCCATTTTTCCCAAAACTTGCAGCGCATCCGTGGGGGTAAAACCGGAGTGAAGGAGCAGTCTTTCGGAGCGGAGCCGTTCGAGCTGGCGGGTCAGGAGGTAGTCGTTGCTATCGACGGCCTGTTTTAAACGGACGATCGACTTGGGACCTTCGGCAAGTTGTGCCAGAAGTCGCCGGTCCTGCTCGGAAAGAGTGCGAATAGCTTTGCGGTTCGCCAAAACAAACTGCCCCGCGTAGACGTTCTCGCGCGAATTGCCGATCTGAGAGCGCAATTCCGTCAATATCTGCGGATGCCAATCGGCGAGATGGCATAGGGGAACCACGCGTTGCGGCCCTATTTTCATCCATTCCGTTCGAGGGCTGTTTTTTTGTAGCACGGCGACATGGCTGTCTCCTCCCAAACCGACGGTATGCACGTCGATGGCCTCTACCATAGTGCGGAACTTGCCGACCGAAGCGCCTTCGGGACTGATCTGCGGACGTCCGTTTCTTAGCGATGCGATGTCGGTTGTCGTGCCTCCCATATCGGCAACCCAGACATCGCCTTTGCGCGCCAAACGATAGGCACCGACAACGCTTGCCGCAGGACCGGAAAGAATCGTTTCCACCGGACGCAACAGCGCCCAATTCGCTCCGACCAGCGATCCGTCCCCTTTGACGACCATCAAGGGAGCATCGATTCCCGTCTCTTTCAGCGTCCTACTCACATTCAGCATGAGTTCCCGCAGCAGAGGAATCAGCGTGGCATTGAGCGCAACGGTGGTCGCTCTTCGCACCGAATCGAGACGGGTGGTTAGCTCATGGCCGCAGGTGATGGGGAGGTGCGTGCCGTCCGCCTTTTTTGTCATTTCCTTGACGATTTCCACTACCCGCAACTCGTGGGACGGATTGAGCACGCTAAAAAAACCGGAAACTGCGAACGCTTCGACCTCCTCTTTGTACTTTGCCACGGCGCTTTCGATCTGAGCCTCGTTCAACGGTTGCCTTTCGTTTCCCAGCGTATCGTGGCCACCATCGACGTAGACGGCGTTGCGCGTGACGAATTCGCCGTCGAATCCTCTTTTTCCGACGAAGTGTTTGTCGTAGCCTACGAGAATCAGGCAGATGGGGCTGCCGTGCCCCTCCACGATCGAATTGGTTGCCAGCGTCGTCGACAGGGCGACAAGATTCACATCCAGGGGAGAAACGTCGTGCGAAGTGTCGGCAAAGACGCCTCCGATCGCTTTTTTGATTCCTACGGAGAGATCGTGTCGTGTCGTTTGCGATTTGATTCCGGAGATAATCCTTCCCGTATCGTAATCCGCCAAAACGGCATCGGTATATGTGCCTCCGGTATCGATTCCCAATGCGATGTTCATAGACGCTCCCCGGTCTGCTCCGTTTTCATGCAAAAGTTATAGTT
>CAZLTI010000185.1:0-6188 GCA_964562335.1 uncultured Pseudomonadota bacterium
GGACGAGCGCAAGCGCCACCAGCATATAGGCTATGCTGCCCACGGTATCGCTCTCTTGCAGAAACTGCTTGTTCAGAGGGGATTTTGACGGAACGCTTTCGCCGGAGGAGACCTCCTCTCCCCGGTCGTTCGGCAGCGCTGCCGTTTTGCTCCTCTTTTTAAAAACGGAGAAGGTGATTCCTCTCTTCCCTATCTCGTGGTCGTATAGTCCTGCCGAGTGGATATCGGCATCCGCAAACCGTATCCGCAACACCGTCTTTCGACCCTCCCTGCGCAGATCGGCACTCAGTAGAAAGCGATTGTTGATCGTAACGGCGGGAATCTCGTCGAAGGTAGTGCTCGGCAGTACGATTTCGGTAGTTCCGTAATCGAAATGGTAGCTGATGGGGAAGCTGTAAACGCAGTCGAGAGCAAGGTGGATCGTATCCCTTTTTTCCTGCGATCGAAATTCGACATCCTCGATTCTGCAGGATTCGCTTCGGGGAGGCGGGTCCGCATACGAAGCGGAAACTGCGGCCATACAGAGGGCGAATGCAATTAGGTGGCGCATATCAACCGTCCCGAAGTCTTCTGACCCTTTCCTTCTGATCCAATATTTCCGTTATCTTCAGTCCGAACTTTTCGTTTTGAACGACTATTTCCCCCTTGGCGACCAATTTTTCGTTGATCAGCATGTTCATGGGCACCCCGACCTTTTTCCGCAGTTCGATGATGGAATCGATCTCCACATTGAGCAGATCCTTTATCAGCATTCGCGTACCTCCGATCTCCACGGTAAGCTGCAGCGGAATGTCGAGCAGAAAACTGATTCCCATGTCCGATGGAGTCTCCCGCATCCCCTTCGGACCGGTTCCGCCGACGGGAACGGCCTCTTCTCCCGTCTGCTTCGCCTTTGCCTCCTTGATGAGCATTTCCCTGTTCTGCTGCAGCTCCCCCTCCACGTCGGACCATTCGATATCGTCCATTCCGTTCAGATCGGAGAAGTCCAGTTCGCCATCTTTGGCCATTTGTCCCTTCGGATGATGAGTGTGGCTTTCTAGTTGATCAGAAATTCCTTGAACAGGATCTTCTTCACCGGCTGCATATCTCCCGACTCCAGGTCTTCCAAGAACTCCTGGGTAAACAGGTTGTTGATCTTTTTGAACAGCTCCCTTTTCAACAGATCGATTCCGGAAGGGGTTCTGAGATCGTCCGTCGTCATGTTGTGGAGCAAAGAGATCACCATGTCGTCTACCAAAGGCAGTCGCTGAATCAGGAACTGCATGGCGGCCGGCTCCTTCAGCACGGCGACCATCGACAACTTGAGAAAATGCTTTCCGTCCCTGAGATTGACGGTATATTCCCTCGGCGGAGTGAAAAGGGGATTGGTCAGGCGAACCGGATCGTTCTGTCTGTTGGCCAGTATATCCGGCTGCTCGATCGGCTGTCCGGCACCGGTTGCCGACTCCTCCTTGCGGCTTGGATCATAGAGCAGAAGAAAGGCCGCAGCCCCTCCGGCGATCAACAGCAACAGTATTGAAACGATCAAAACGATCTTCTTTTTTCCGCTCTTTTCGACCGGTGCCGCCTCTTCTGCCATTTTGCCTCCCTATGCCGTTTCTACTTTTTTCCCCTTCCGAACGTCAAAGCGAATGCTGGAAACATACCAAGGAAGGAATTTTCTTTGCAAGGAGTATGTTGATTTCATCCGAGTTCCGACCGGAATCGCAACCTTGGCAGCCAGCGAACGGGGAGCGGCCGGATCCGCGCCGGAGAGCAAACGGCAAAAGGGGCAAACCCGGTGCCAATGCCGTTTTTGGGGAGGTCTGGCGGGCTAAACCGGACTGGTTCTCCTTTTCGACAATCCGAGTTCTTCGAGTTGCTCCCGGTTTATGGCGGATGGAGCTTCCGTCAGCAGGCAGGAGGCCTGCTGCGTTTTGGGAAAGGGGATCACATCGCGAATGGAGTCCGCTCCCGACAAAAACATCATGATGCGATCGAATCCGAGCGCCAGTCCGGCGTGGGGAGGCGCTCCCATCTCCAGCGCATCGAGGAAGAATCCGAATTTGGCTTTTGTCTCCTCCTCCTTCAGGTTCAGCAGTCTGAAAATTCTTTCCTGGATCTCCTTTTGATGGATGCGGACGCTGCCCCCGCCCAGCTCGATTCCGTTCAACACCAAATCGTAGGCCACGGATTTAATGCGGGAGGGATCCTTCCGCTCCCAAGCGTCCAGATCGGCCATGTTCGGCATCGTAAACGGATGGTGGGAGGAGTTGTAGCGTTTCTCTCCCTCGTCGTACTCAAGCAGGGGAAAGTCCGTCACCCAGACGAAACGGTAGTCGTCCTGTCGAACGAGGCCCATTCTTTCGGCGATTTTCTTTCGCAGGTTTCCCAACGAGTCGTTGACGATCTTGGCGGAATCCGCACCGAAAATCAGCAGATCTCCGCATTTGGCTTCAGTACGCCCGTTGATGCGCGCAATCTCCTCCGTGCCGAAGTATTTGGCTATCGGCGACTGCCAGGCGCCGCTCTCCCTGACCTTTGTCCAGGCCATTCCTTTGGATCCGTAGATCTTCGCGAATTTGGTGAATTCGTCCAGATCCTTGCGGGAGAGGGCCGCACCTTCGGGCACCGTAACGGCCTTTACGACTCCTCTCTTCCGAACGGCGTCGCCGAACACCTGAAAGGAGCAAGACTCCACGATGTCGCTCAGGTCCGTCAGTTCGAGCCCGAACCGGAGATCCGGCGCGTCGCTTCCATACCTCTCCATCGCCTCTCGATAGGTCATTCTGGCAATGGGAAGGGAGATGCGGCGTCCTACGGTCTCGCCGAACAGTTCGGCAATCATCTCCTCTACCACCCCCATCACGACATCCTGATCGCCGAATGAGAGCTCGATATCGATCTGGGTGAACTCCGGCTGTCGGTTTCCCCGCAAATCCTCGTCCCGAAAGCACTTTACGATCTGGAAATAGCGGTCGTATCCGCCAATCATCAATATCTGCTTAAAAAGCTGCGGAGACTGCGGCAGGGCAAAAAAGCTGCCCGGACGGAGACGGGAGGGCACCAGGAAGTCCCTAGCTCCTTCCGGCGTGGATTTTGTGAGAAACGGGGTGTCGATCTCGAAAAAACCCTTGCGGTGGAAGTAGTTTCGAACCACTTGGGCCGCTTCGGAGCGCAGCATAAGATTCCGCTGCATTTCGGTTCTTCTAAGATCGAGCGCGCGGTATTTCAATCGCATGCGTTCCGTGACCTCCTGCCGGTCGTCCGCAACGTGAAAGGGCAGTCTGCCGCAGAAGTTCAATATTTTGAGTTCCTGCACGTACACTTCGATCCGGCCGGTTTTCATCTTGGGATTGATCATGCTGTCGTCCCGCTTTGCGATCGTTCCCTTGACCGCGACGACATGCTCCGAACGAAGCCCGTCCGCCCTACGAAACGCCTCGGCGGAGTGCTGGCTGCCGAACACGATCTGCGCAAGACCGGTATAGTCCCTGAGATCGACGAAGATGACCCCGCCGTGGTCTCTGCGGCTGTTCACCCAACCCATCAGCGTAACGGCGGTCTTTTCGCTTTCGCTGCCGATTTCGCCGCATTTGTGCGTTCTCCGCCAGTTTCCGATCTGATCCAATGCCATTTTTCCGTCCTTTTCTCCGCTATTCGTAAAAACTCTTCAACTGCCTGCTGCGGGTGGGATGCCGAAGCTTTCTCAGCGCTTTTGCCTCGATCTGCCTGATCCGTTCCCGCGTTACATCGAAATCCTGGCCGACCTCCTCCAGCGTATGATCCTTCTTCTCGTCGATGCCGAACCGCATTTTCAGCACCTTTTCCTCCCTCGGCGTCAGCGTGCCGAGTACCTTTCTGGTGACGTCGGCCAAATAGGTGCTCACGACCGAATCGCTCGGCAGTACGGCCGTCGAATCCGGAATGAAATCTCCCAGATGGGAATCGTCCTCGTCGCCGATCGGCGTTTCCAGGGAGATCGGCTCTTTGGCAATTTTCAGGACCTTGCGCACTTTTTCCACCGGGAGGTCCATTTTTTCGCTGATCTCTTCGGGGGAGGGCTCCCGTCCGAGCTCCTGCACCAAATGCCGAGACGTTCGAATGAGCTTGTTGATCGTCTCTATCATATGGACGGGAATCCGGATCGTGCGCGCCTGATCGGCAATCGCCCGCGTGATCGCCTGCCGAATCCACCAGGTCGCATAGGTCGAAAACTTGTAGCCGCGGCGGTACTCGAATTTGTCGACCGCCTTCATCAACCCTATGTTGCCCTCCTGAATCAGATCCAAAAACTGCAATCCGCGATTGGTGTACTTTTTGGCAATGCTGATCACAAGTCTCAGGTTCGCTTCGACCAACAGACCCTTGGCGTCTCTCACCTTTCGCTCCGCAACCTTCAGTCTCTTGATTTCGCTCCTGAACCTCTCCAGATGGACGTCGGTCTGCGATATCATCTTGTCGATACGCCGCCCTCCGGCCTGCACCTTTTCCAGGATGCGCCGCGCGACACGGTAGCTGTGCCGCGTCAGGCTCTTGATATCCTTCTCGATTTTCTCGAAATCTTCCGGACGTTTTTCGTTCCATCGGGAGACAATTGCCTCCACCTTCGGAACCGGGGCATGCAAATCTCTCTGATAGCGGGAGAGCTGATTGAACGTCAGGTCGATCTTGTCGTTGTGGTGGAGCATCTCGTTGAACATCGCATCGATCTGCTTCGTATTGAAGTTTATGGTTCTCAAGGTATTGAGCAGCAAATATTTTATCTCCTCCGCGTCCTTCTTCATCTCCTCGCGCTTTTTGGAGTCCTTCGCCGCGTCGAACTTCTTCTTTATCCTATTCCGCTCGTCGAACACCTTCTTTGCCGACTTGAGCTTATCCAAGACCTGTCGAGCCGCCTGAGACTCCTCCTCTATCACCTGATCGTCGTCGTCGATGCCGGAGACGATATCCCTCGCCCTTGCCTTTCCGGCTTTCAATTTCTTTCCCAAATCGAACAGGTAGTTTACGATCAGCTCCGAGCGCAGAAGAATGTCCAGCATCTCGTGCTGCCCCTTTTCGATCTTCTTGGCAATGTCGACCTCTCCCTCTCTCGTCAGCAGTTTGATGGACCCCATTTCGCGCAGATACATTCTCACGGGATCGTCCGAACTCTGCTCGAGTGCGGATTTGCTCTCCTTGCTCTCCTCTTCCTCCTCCTCCACTGCGTCGTCATCGTCGTCGTATGTGAACGTCTGACTCATGATGTCTTTGTTCAACTTGTCCATTTTCAGGTACTTGGTGGAGTCGACCACCTCGATGTTTTTTTCGGCCAAATAGTCGTAGATGGCGTTCAGCTCCCTCTTGGTGGCTTTAAACGGAAAGCTCTCCCCGATTTCGGCTTCGGTGACGAATCCCTTGGCTTTTCCCTTGGCCGTCAGGGATTTGACGATTCTCTCCATTTCGCTGGGAGTCGGTTTTTTCCCCTTGATTGTTTTTTTGTCTTCCCCTTTCTGCTTTTTCATAAATCTCCCGACCGGCTATAGCGCTGACTGTTTTTTGTTTCTATGGTTCAAATGGTCGATACTGCTACGCAACTCTCTGATCCTGTTTACTCTTCTGCGCTCCTCGGTTTCGTTTTCGGCCTGATTCGCATGGTGGAGCAGACGGGCGATTTGCTGCCGCTTGAACCGCAAAATAATCTCATCCAAAACTTTTTCGGAAAATGCGTCGGTTCTTGGCACCTTGCCGGTCTGCATAAGCGACATCAGTAGGGAGCTGTGTTCAACGTACAGGTTGGGAAAGTCCAACAGCTTGAGTGTGCGAAACTCTTCGTCGCTCAGTCGGGTCAGCCTTTCGTATAGGGCGCCAAGCTCTCTGTTGTCGAAATCGTCGGCGCAAACGAATCTTCTGACTTTTTCCATGGACCGGACCTGTTTGATCAGGTAGCGGATCAAATTCTCCTCCGGACCGTTCCGGCTGTCGTTTTTGCCTCCCGCTACCTGGAGTTCGTTCCGGGCGGGCGGTGCGGCTCTGCCGCGCAGAGCGGCGATACTGCTCTTTTGCACGTGAAAGGCGCTCGCCACTTTGGATAGAAACAGATCCCGCTTGATCGGGTTTCCAATCTTGGAGCCAAGTTCCAGCGTTCGCTCGATCGAGCGCCTCTGCCGCTCGATTCCCGCAGAACCGGAATCCGACCGGACCCTGTCGATGATGAAATCGAAATCTTT
>CAZLTI010000186.1:0-6140 GCA_964562335.1 uncultured Pseudomonadota bacterium
TCAACTGGTTTTATTAGATTCCCGCCTTCGCGGGAATGACAATTTGTGCAATTTTTCGACTTTTTACCGCTTCGTTATATTTCGTATCGAAAGCGACGCTTTGCCACTCCTTGCCGTTGATTTGCGGCGGAAAATCAAGTAAAGAGATATCCGTTCCGCTACTCCGACGATAGGGTTCGTGTCGCGCCGACGTGACATTGGCGAAAAAAAAATCTCGGACGATCAAACTGTTGCCGTTTCCCCGGATTCACGCGTGAAAAAAAATACCGGCATTCCCAAAACCACATTCTCCTCCATGAGCGAAGATTTCGTGGAGGCACGGTTCGATCCTGCTTACAAAAAGGAGTTTCAAGAGAAACTGGATTTGTTCGACAGATCGAAAGGAAGCGGTTCCAGCGACATTCCCGTGACGTTTTTCGGGGAGTTCGACACGAAGTCTCGAAAGGCGATTCAAACCCTGGTACGGGAGGCTGTCCATTATGCCGATATGCACCGGTTGACATTGACGACCTCGGCGCAAATCGCCTTTTTTACCAGCTCGGCATGGCAAAAAGAGAGAGGGCGTCCTACGGAAGGCAAAATTCCGCTACCTTCCGCCAAAATAGAGTGGCAAAGCGGCATACCGACCGTTCAACTGATTGTTCCGGGGAGAATAACGAGCAGCGAAGTTGTCATCAAAACCGTTCGCCTGCTTTGCTCCAAACTATTCGGAAAGCTTTTTTTTCACGAATGCCTCCCCAACAAACCCGCTTTCGGATCGCTCGGACTTTCTCAAGAGAAAATCTCCTTTTTGCTGGAGGAAAAGGCCCGATTCTGTAAGTTGTACGATCGGTTCACCGAGGATTACGAGTCGGAGTTCACCTCCATCAGCAGAAAATACTGCATACACGGTCCCAAATCGACCGAATTGGGGAAAAAGGAGTTTTTCAAAGAGCTGATCAAAAAAAAGGAGAACGCAGACGAGCACTACATTCGGCTTCTAGACAAAATCTTCGATAAAACGATCGATTCCGCCATCGAGTCGCCCAAACAGTTTTTCCAAAGCGCCACCTCCCGTTTTTTCAGTCTGCTCGAACAGACAGCCCTGATCCTGCCCCACGAAAGAAGAGGCTTTCATCACCTGGTGCAAACGGAGCAGTGGACCATTTTCAATACGTTGGCGGAAAAGCTGAGCTTCGTTGCCAACTATACTGGAGAAGTGATCGATACGTACGATTTTTTGGCCGAGGTTTCTTCGTCGAATCCCATTGTCCACGGCACGGCCTCCCTGAAACAGAGCACACTGCGCGAGTTGATGCTGCGTCTAAAAAAAAGAGGGTTGGTCAAGCTGTTTTTGATCGAAGGGGCGAAACTGACGAAAAAGCAAAAGAACGAACGAAACACCTTCCCTCTTTGGATGTGGCGCAACCGTTTGCTGGGCGCCGCCGATAGGTTGCCTCCCAACGATCAAATAAGAAGGATCGCCAACTGCTACCGCAATTCCATCTATCAAAAGCTGTTCGAAGCCACCTTTCGATTTGTCTCGACAATCGACAGGATGAAAGCCAGCGACGCGATTTTTCTGCCCAAAACCCCCGACTTCGCCAGAATGCGATCGCTCGTCTCCTGGCTGAAACTCAGGAGGGACACCTTGTTGGATGTTCTGCTCGGCTGCCAAGTGGCGGCTCGGATTCCCGTTTTGGCAGCAGGTAGAGATCCGGCCAATAGAGATCTGCTGAGTCGAATCGAACGGGGATGGTCCTATTTCGTATCGTTTGCGCTCATTCACCAGTGCTACCTGAAAATGAAGGGACGCAAGGAGGGCGACGAAAGCAAGGCGGAAACTTTTTACAAAGTCATCGAAAACTACGTCCTGAAAAGAATCGAAAAGCTCCCGTCGTTTCAGTTGGTCGCCCTTCTTATGGAGCTGTATTCGCAGAGCCGATTCGACCTCACCGGGATCGTCAAGCTGGTAAGGGAGGAGTCGCAGGCATTCGATTTCTTCGTCCTCAACCAAACGAGACTGTTCGACAAATCCAATGCGAATCCCGCCGAGATCATTCGGAACTATTCGGTCGGCATTCGGCAGTGGCAGTCGAAACGAAGCGAAAATAGGATTACGCAAAACGAACTGGACCGCATTTCCGGTCCGTTACGCCTATCCGACCTCTCCTCTCAAAAAAGCGGCTGATAGATGCAAGCGAAATGGAAAAAGAGAGCGCGTTTTCTCGTCAAGCTGGCCGTTACGGTGGGAATACTGTACTACCTTCTGCAAAGCGGAAAGCTCAATCTGACGCGTTTGGTTCTGTTTTGGCATCATCCCGCTTTTCTCGTTTCGACTCTTCTTTTGCTGGTACTGGTCGTCGTTCCGATCACGGCGCTACGATGGTGGATGCTGCTGAGGGCGCTGGGGATACGGGTACCGATAGGGCGCGCCTTCCATTTGACCTGGATCGGCAATTTCTTCAATACGACTCTGCCGGGAAGCGTCAGCGGGGATTTCGTCAAGGGTTTCTACATTGTCAAAGCGAACAGAAAGGGAGAAAAGACCAAAGCCTTCACCACGCTGGTAATCGACCGGTTTACGGGGATGTTCGGTCTTATCGTTATGGCGTTTGTGGCCCTGCTGTTCAACTGGCCGCTGATAGCAGCCCAACCGGGCCTTCAACCTTTGGCGACAGCCGTAGCCGTTTTGTTTGCCGTCACCGTTTTCTTTTATGGAATCGTACTGCTCCGGTTCGATAGGGGGAACGACCCGTTTGTCAAACTGTTGGAAAAGCTTCCGAACAGCGCCTTCCTGCTAAAAGTCTACGACACCTTCAAAACCTACCAGAATCATAAAGGCACCCTGCTCGGCACGCTGCTTCTATCCATCGGAGTCCATACGATCATTTCCGTCCTTTTTTTTATGATCGCAAGAATGATGGGCGTGCAGAATATCGCAGTCGCAACGCAAATGTTCATTATGCCCATCGGTCTGATTACGGTAGCAATCCCCATCGCTCCCGGCGGCGTAGGCATCGGCCATGCGGCATTCGACACCCTGTACCAGTTTGGCGGGATTTCCGGCGGCGCGGATATATTCAATCTGTACATTATTCTGCAGCTCGCCGTCTATCTGCTGGGCGGGGTCTTCTATTTTCTCTACAACGGCGAGTATAGGCTTCCGGATGCGGACGCGAGGGAGATTGCACCACCTTAATCGTTCCTTTCGTCGGAAAGGGTTTTTTCGGTCAGTCGTTCCTCCAACTGTTTCGTTCTTTTTTCCAGTTCCTTGATTCTTTTTCGCAGGTCGTCGGTCTTGTAGAACATGGCGGAACCTTTTTGCCATGCCGATTGGGGCCGTGCCGGATATCCGAAATAGCGACCCTCCTCCTTGATATTGTTGGTTACGACGGAGAAACTGCCGATTTGGACCCTGTCCGCCAGGGTGATATGATCCAGGCAGCCCGAATGCCCGGCGACATAGACGTTCCTTCCCGTTTTCACCGTTCCTGCCAGAGCCGAATGCCCCAACAGCAAGTTGTTTTCTCCAATTTGGCAATTGTGCGCAACATGCACGAGGTTGTCCAACTTTGTGCATTTGCCGACGACGGTATCCTTTACGGTGCCCCTGTCGATCGCGCAAAGCGCTCCGACTTCGACATCGTCCTCAATGACGACGCCACCGATTTGGGGAATCTTATAGTGTCGCTCCCCGTCTCGTTCGAATCCGAATCCTTCGCTGCCGATTACGCAGTTTGCGTTCAAGATTACGTTGTTGCCGATCCTGCAATTGTGGTGCACCGAAACGTTCGCATAAATCCTGCAATTGTCGCCGATCGTTACGTTGTCGCCGATAAAGGTTCCCGGATACACGACGGTACTATCGCCAATTCGAACGCTTTCGCCGACGTAGACCCCCGGATAGATTGTCGTACCCTCTCCGATTCGACTGGAGGAGGACAGAAAAGCGTATTCCGAAATTTCGCCGGATTCCCTTTTTTCCGGAACAAACAGGCGGATCAACCGCGCAAAAGCCAGCCTTGGATTTTCCGTTCGAATCAAGTTCTTTTCGGGAACGAAAACGTCCCTCTCCACGATGATGGCGGATGCCCGACAAGAGGGCAGCCTGTCGGCATATTTGACATTCGCCAGGAAGGTGATATCGCCCTTGGCTGCCTCCAAAATTCCATTCATCCCGGTGATGTTCTCATCGCCGTTTCCGAGAAGTTCGGCGTTTAGATACTCCGCGATATCCTTTAGTCTTATGCTTTTCATCGGTTGTCGGTAGGGATGATCCTGAGATAGGTGCACTCTAGAAATCGGTCCGCCGCGGGAAAACCCGTTTCGACGCAACACTTGCGCCTACTTCGCCGGAATCCTATTCAAACGGACCGAGGCAGGACAGAATATCGGATCTTCCGAAGGTTCCCCGAAAGCCGGGAGTGGGGTTACGGCAGTTCGAAAAGGTGTCCATTCAAACCCGCCGGTACGGGCAATCCCAACAAAATGAAATTGGTGGCGGCAATCATCGACAAATTCAAACGCTCGCCCTCTCTATTTTCTTTCAATCGATAGCTGCCGTCATACTTCGGATCGAAAACGACCAGGGGCACGGGATTGATCGAATGCTTCGTGCAGATCTCCTCCCTGCCTTTTTTGTCGTATATCAACATCTCGTCCGCATTGCCGTGATCCGCCGTAACCAATGCGACCCCCCCCCTCTCCGCAACGGCGTCGCATATCGTTTCCAATGCCGCGTCAACGGCCTCGACGGCCTTGATGGTAGCCTTCATATCTCCCGTGTGCCCCACCATATCGGCATTGGCGAAATTGATCAGGCCAAAATCGTATCTTCCCGATCGTATGAATTCCACCGCCTTTTTGCCTATTTCGGCGGCTTTCATTTTCGGTGCCTCCGCAAAGGAGGCGACTTTATCGGAATCGATCAAACAGTAGGTTTCCCTATCCGCATCCAGAGGGTTTCGGTAGCCGCCATTAAAAAAGAAGGTCACATGGGCGTATTTTTGCGTTTCCGCCAGCCTGAACTGGTGAAGCCCCAGCTCCAGTATTCGTTTTCCAAACGGAAGCTCGACCACGGGACTGCCTATGATTCTGTTTTCCGGAATGTTGTTGTCCTCGTCGTAAACCGTCATCCCGGCAAAATAGACATCCGGCCGCTTTCCCCTGTCGAACTCGTTGAAATTTTCCTCTACAAACGCTCTAGTGATCTCAATAGCGCGGTCTGCGCGGAAATTCATAAATAATACGGTGTCGCCATCTTTGATGGTGGGGATCCTTCCCTCCCTATTGTAGACGTTGAATTGGGGACAATCCTGATCGATGAGATCCGGCCTCTTTTGGCGAAAATGTTCGATCGCCTCCAAAGCGGAGCCGAAATTGTTTTGGGAAAGCCCCTTGACATGGGTGTCCCATCCCGCTTTCACTTTGTCCCAATTTTGATCCCGATCCATGGTGATGCATTCCCTACCCCCGGCCGAAGCGATTCCGTAGTCCCAATCGGGATGCTCGACCATAACTTTATGGAATATCTCCAGCAGTTTTCGAATGTAGATGTCGGCAGTCTGAATCCCGACATCCCGACCGTCCAGAAGTGCATGGACATAACACCGGCTGACATTCCGACGCGCGGCATGTTCGATAACCGCGATAAAATGGGAGAGGTGGCTGTGTACGTTGCCGTCGGACAACAGTCCGATCAAGTGCAAAGCCCCCTTCCGTGCCGACTGCATGCATTCCCGAAGCACCGGCCGTTCGTAAAAGGTGCCGTCCTGAATTGCATCGTTGATAATGGTAGAGCCTTGGTCGACAATTATTCCCGCCCCCATCGTCAAGTGCCCCACTTCCGATCCTCCGAGATCCTTCTCTCCCGGCAGTCCGACATGTTTCCCGTGCGCGGCCAAAACGGTGTTGGCGTATTTCCTGCGCATGCCGTCAAAAAACGGGGTATTGGCCAGAAAAACGCCGTCCGAACGATCCTGCTTTCCCAGACCGAATCCATCAAGAACAATGTTGACGAGAGGGCGCCGTTTCCGAAAATTCCCAATTAATGCTTGAAGTTGGGGCATATCCGTTTTATTTTTTTATATTATGATGAACTGGCAAAAAGTCCCAGAACCGTCATTCCCGCGAAGGCGGGAATCTGTAGTCAACTGGTT
>CAZLTI010000187.1:0-6091 GCA_964562335.1 uncultured Pseudomonadota bacterium
GATCAGTTCTATCTTTTTCATAACGAGGCAAAAAATATAGTGCGATTCAAACAGACGACGCATTCGAGTCGGCTCGAAGGCCGAATCGAACGCTGCGGTCGAGAAATAAAGGAAGTTACGAGAGAAGAAGCATCTCCCTATATTTGGGTAGTGGCCATAATTTGTCGTCGACCATTTGCTCCAACTGGTCGGCAGCCTTTCTGACCCCCTCCATGGCGGGAATAACGGACGATTTGTAGTAATCGGCCTGGTTCGCCAAATCCTCTTCGGGAGCGCTTTCCATCACCGATCTCAGCTTGGCGTTTCCTGCAATCAGATCCTCGATCGCGAAGGAGAGGGCTTTCAGGTGATCCATTTGACGGGGAAGAGCACCGCCAAGCAGTCCGGAGGATTTCTCCACTGAATGGGCAAGCAGGGACTGATACTCGACTGCTGCAGGCAGAATAAGCGTCATCGCAATATCGTATGTGGCCCTCTGTTCGATATCGAGCGTCAGGATGTAGGTCTCCAGTTTGACGTTGTATCTGGAATGAGCCTCGTTTCTGGTCAGAACGTTGTATTTCTCGTAAAGGAGGCAGGCCTCCTCGTCTATTTTGTATCCCGCCGCGTCCGGCGTCGTTTTCAGATTCGGCAACCCGCGCTTTTCCGCCTCCTCCTCCCACTCCTTCGAGTAGTTGTCGCCGTTAAAAACAATACGTTTGTGCTCGGTCAGAGTTTCCCGCAGAACCTCTCTGGCCGCCTTTTCGACATCCGCCCCCCCGGAGATCCGCTTTTTGATTTCCGTAGCCAAGTAGTCCATCGACTCCGCCAGAACCGTGTTGAGAACGTACACCGGACCGGCGGCGTGTTGCGACCCCCCCAAAGCCCTGAACTCGAACTTGTTTCCGGTAAAGGCGAATGGCGATGTCCGGTTGCGGTCGGTTGTGTCTTTGGGGAGCTGTAAAATGGTTTGAGTTCCCGAATCGATCGTCCCGGATTCGGTCGCGTCCGGCAGGAAATTTCCCTCGACAATGCTCTCCACGATAGCATTCAAATCGTCGCCCAGATAGGCGGACAGGATCGCGGGAGGGGCCTCGTTGGCACCCAGCCGATGGTCGTTGCCGGCAAAGCCGACCGCTCCCCTGATCTGTTTGGCGTATTTGTCGAGCCCGCGCAGACAGGCGGTCAGCACCGTCAGAAACAGGATGTTGGTTTGCGGATTTTCACCCGGATCCAGCAGATTGTTGCCGTTGGAATCGATCAGCGACCAGTTGCAGTGCTTCCCGCTTCCGTTCAGACCGGCGAAGGGTTTTTCGTGTACCAGAAACTTCAATTTGTGCTTGGCCGCAACCTCTGCCATCACCTCCATCAGCAGCATGTTGTGGTCGATCGCAAGATTTGCGTTTTCGAACACGGGAGCGATTTCATACTGACCGGGAGCGACCTCGTTATGTCGTGTTTTTACCGGAATGCCAAGCCGGTACAAACTCTGCTCGGCATCCTGCATAAAGTGGAGGACCCTCTTTTTGATCGCTCCGAAATAGTGGTCGTCCAGTGCCTGCCCCTTGTGAGATTCGGCTCCGAAAAGCGTTCTGCCGCAGGCAACGAGATCCGGCCTCTGGTTGTAGTACTCCATATCCACCAGAAAGTACTCCTGCTCAAGACCGATAGCGACGTTGACAAATTCGACCGAACGCTCTCCCAACAGCTCAAGAATCTCCACGGTATATTTCGATAGCACCTCCTGCGATCTCAACAGCGGCGTTTTTTTGTCCAGCGCCTCCCCGGTATAGGAACAGAATGCCGTAGGAATGCAAAGCGTAGCGCCCTGGATTGTCTGCCGGATAAAGGCAGGCGAAGTTGGATCCCAGGCCGTATATCCCCGTGCCTCGAAGGTGCCCCGAATTCCTCCGGAGGGAAAGGAGGAGGCATCCGGCTCGCCCTTGATCAGATCTTTTCCCGTAAACTGAAGAAGCGCCTGGCCGTCAGTCTTCGGTACGAGAAAGGCGTCGTGCTTTTCCGCCGTGCTTCCCGTCAGGGGATGAAACCAATGCGTAAAGTGCGTTGCCCCGTGCTCGATGGCCCAATTCTTCATCGTGCTTGCAACGATTTCGGCAACCGCAGGGTCCAGTGGCGAATTCTTGCGGATCACGGACTTCAACTGCCGATATATCTCCTTCGGTAGTCGGTCCCGCATTACGAATTCGTTGAATACCTTTTCCCCGAAAATCTCCGTGATGGATTCGGATGGTGCGGGAACGTAGTTTTTTGCCCTTCCGCGAGATGCGATGCTGTTTGCAATCTTCTGCCTTATCGTTGTCATAAGAGTCTCCTATCGCGTTTTTTCTTTTGTGCTCCTCGAATGTACCGAATGAAATTTTAAGAAACCTCCGAAAACGGATCGAACGTCACGGGTTGCAAAGTCTTTCCGGACGGGGCTGTCAAGACAGCGGACAAACGCTGGTCCGGCGAAATGGCTGCAATAGGGAGACCAAATTTATTTTGCCCATAATATCAAACAATTGAACGATACTTGAAACGACAAAAAATGACAAAATCGACATAAATTGACAAATTTAACAATACTTCGCGCAGTTGCCGAACCAGTCGCACACATGTATACCTGCTCCTTTTCGATACGCCGAAACGAAAACGCAACGAGCGATCGGAAACGACGCTCCGCACCGTCGATATCTTTCGGGGACTCTTTGGATTTCTGCGACAAAAAAACAATTGGTACTTGACAATAAAATAATTCGCATATACGAATACCAAGCTCGCTTTCGGTTCGCTACCGATTTATCGTATGGACAAATGCAAAGGGGAAATAATGATGCCACTAAATATGCTGAATGTCGGGGAGGAGGGCAGGATTGTGCAAATCTCCAGATGGAGCCGGTCGCGCCCGGAGGGCAGCGGCAGCCGCTGCAAGAGCAGGTACGGCAGAGCGGAGGATCTTGGTTTGCGGACGGGCAAGAGGGTGGAGATGCTGCAAAAGGGAAAGGGAGGTCCGATTCTGATCAAAATCGACGAAAGTCGAATTGCCGTCGGTCGGGGACTGGCATGCAAAATCATGGTGGAGCGTCCAACGGACCTGCAGAGCGTATCGGCGCCAGCGTAACCGGATTCCGTCGATGCTTCTCCCGCTCGCCGGCCGGACTACCGAATAGTCGAGCGGTCGAATGGGAAGGAAACGAAACCCAATCCAAATAGAACGATGTCCGCTATAACAGAATCTCCTTTTAAAGTTGCAGTTACAGGGAATCCAAATTCCGGAAAGTCGACGTTGATCAATGCTCTGGCCGGATCGAAACTTAAGGTCGGCAATTGGAGCGGAGTCACCGTGGAGAAAAAGGAGGCCGTCATCGAGGCTTTCGACCGCAAAATCCAATTGATGGATCTTCCCGGAACCTACAGTTTAAACCCCTATACGGAAGAGGAGGTCGTCGCCATAAACTACCTGGTGCAGGAGAGGCCGGATGTACTGATTAACGTTGTCGATGCGACAAACCTGGAGCGCAATCTCTATTTGACGGTACAGCTGCTGGAGCTTGGCATCCCCACCGTAATTGCGTTGAATATGTACGACGAAGCGGAAAAAAAGGGGTATCGCATCGATATCAAGGCGATCGAGAAAATCATGGGCGTGAGGGTCGTTCCCACGGTGGCGGTCAAAAAGTCCGGAATTTCCGAACTTCTCAAGGCGGTGTGCGACGTGGCCTCCTCTCCGGCGGAAAACACTCCTTCGCTACAGCGAAGATCTCGACGCGGCAAAAGAGGCGATCGTCGCCCACCTGAAACGGAAACATCCGACGATCGCGGCGAAAGTTCCTTTGACCTGGCTGGCCTACAAAGTGGTCGAGGAGGATACCCACGCCGTCGAGAGTCTCGGTTTGCAGCTGGAGACATTTCCCGCCAATCGGGCCATCGAACACCTGAAGGAGGCTCACGACAGGGACATAGCCTCCCTGATGTCCGATATGCGGTACGCGCAGGCATTCGGCCTGACGAAAGAGGTCGTAAAGCGTGCCAGCAAAAGGAAGATAGAGATCACCGAGCGCATCGACCGGATCGTACTTGGCCGGTATGTCTCCGTTCCCATATTTCTGGCGATCATTTGGCTCATGTTCAAGCTTACCTTCGATCTCTCCACCCCTTTTGTGGACTGGATCGATTCGGTTTTCACCGGTCCCTTGGCGCGTTGGGTCGCCGTCGGTCTGAATGCGATGCAGGTCTCCGACTGGATCGTCTCTCTTTTGATGGAGGGAATCATCGGAGGGGTTGGATTCGTACTGGTGTTTGTTCCCGTCATCGCCACCATGATGTTTTTCATTACCTTTTTGGAGGGTTGCGGATACATGGCCAGGGCGGCGTTCGTGATGGACCGCTATATGCATATCATCGGGATGCACGGCAAGTCGTTCATTCCGATGCTGCTGGGATTCGGCTGCAACGTTCCGGGCGTCTATGCGACGCGAACGCTGGAAAACTCGAAGGACAGGGCGTTGACGACGCTGCTGCTCCCGCTGATGACCTGCGGTGCCAGGCTACCGGTATATATCCTGTTTATCGGCGTTTTTTTTAAAAACCACTCCGGCGAGATACTGCTGTCGATCTACCTGATGGGGATCTTTTTGGCGGTCGCCGTCGGATTCGCCTTCCGAAAAACGATGTTCAGAGACGAAGCCCCCATTTTCATCATGGAGCTGCCGCCCTACCGCATGCCCTCTCTGAACAACCTGATGATCCATACCTGGGAAAAAACCAAGCACTTTATCATCAAGGCGGGCACTACGATTCTGGTTATGTCGGTAATTGTCTGGTTCGCGCTGAATATGCCCTGGGGAGTGGAACACAAAAAACAGTCCTATATGGGGCGGGCGGCACAGGCGGTTTCTCCCATTTTCAAGCCTCTGGGTTTCGGAACGTGGGAAGCCACGTCTTCGCTGATTACCGGCATTGTAGCCAAGGAGATCGTCATCAGCACCATGGGGGAGGTCTTTGCCGATAGACGGGAGGAGTCGACGGCGGAGCAGACCCTGCCGGTTGTCCGGGAGATACGGCAAATCGTCGTTTCCTTCTTTGCCGCCTGCAGGGAAGCGGCCGGGAATCTGGTTTCGACGGTGGGGATCGCAAGTATAACGATGGAGGAGACGAAAGAGAGCAGGTCGCTCCGCAGCGTCGTCCGCCAGGAGTTTACCCCCCTGAGCGCCTACTCGTTTATGGCGTTCGTCCTGCTTTACATGCCGTGTATCGTAACCGGAATCGCCATTAGGCACGAATTCGGATCGTGGAAGTTGTTTGTCATAGCGATCATGTATGGGATGAGTCTGGCCTGGATCGTATCCTTTCTGATTTTTCAGACTGGAAGTCTGTTGCAAATAGGAGTTTAGGATTTTTCGGAACATACCGAAGGAGCTGTCCATCCCGAAAATGGCGAAATTGGGAGAGATCAATGTCGCCCGCTTTCGAGGCGGCAACCCTCATTGACTATCGCACAGCAAAGCAGAGGGTTTTTTCGGAGGTTCCCTACCCATTCCAGAAAACGAGGGGGCATGTCGATTGGCGATATCGTAATTCTAACTTTGTTGGCGGGATTTTGCTGTTGGGTAGTGATTCGTTTCTTTACCAAACCCGCCAGCCGCTGTGGCGGCTGCTCCGTTTCCGACTGCGAAAAAAGAGGCGGTAGAGACGACTGGGAGTTACCCGATTTCAATCGATGGGAAAAGGATCGAAATGTCCGTTAGATTTGTCCCTCCAGCCTCTTTAGCAAAGCGGCAAAACTCCGATAGTACTCCTCCCTCTCCTCTCTCGTACCTTGATGGCCGGTGAATCGATAGCGGTCGCACTCTTCCAATCGGTTTCCGATCCGCTCCGCAATCTCCGCCGGAATTTTTCCCGTCGATCCCAGATTCCGAATGTCGGCCGCCGTGAGTTCTCCGCCCCCCAAGTCGAGCCTGTTGGACAGAAACTCTGACAGGATGGCGCCAAGCTCTTGATAGAAGTCGTCTCTTTCGATCTCTTTTTTTAACTGCCCGAACCGCCTGTTTTTGATGGTTTTGGCCGATTTGGCCCGGAGCAGCGCCTGGTTTTCCCGGAGATTTCGACGGCG
>CAZLTI010000188.1:0-461 GCA_964562335.1 uncultured Pseudomonadota bacterium
AGGACATCAAGAGAGTGTTCGGATTTGCTTCCGAAGCTGAAACTCGTCATGTCGAATCCTCGGACAGCCTCATACTCAAGCAGGGTACGGATTGATTCGGCCTAGGATTAATTAGCGTCTCTATAATAAAAGGATGACGAAGCGATAAAAGTCGAAAATTGCGCGGATCGTCATTCCCGCACTGAATTTGCGATACTCTGAGCAAAGAACGGGAATCCAATAAAACCAGTTGACTACAGATTCCCGTTCTTTGCGGGAATGACAGAAGTACCGATACATCAAAGTTAGGACAGCAAAAATTCCGCCCGAATTCGATCCAAATAGTCCAGTTTTTCCCAGGCGAAAAAATCCACCACTCTCCTTTCTCCTTCTACATCGCCGTTTTCGCTTTTATAGAAAGTGACCTCCTTACGATACGGCGTTCGTCCCATGTGACCATATGCGGCCGCAGGTTCGAAAAT
>CAZLTI010000188.1:471-6055 GCA_964562335.1 uncultured Pseudomonadota bacterium
AAAGCAAGTTGATTATAGATTCCCGCCTTTGCGGGAATGACGGTTCTGGGAGCTTCCGCTGGAGATTTTCTAAAGGCTCTCCCTGTCGCAACGTTTCATCTCCTTCCCTATTCTGTCGACCACTCCGTCGATATCCAGATCGGAGGTGTCGATCACGACGGCATCCGCCGCAACGGCCAGCGGTCCGACTTTCCTTGCCGCATCTTCGGCATCTCTGGTTCGCATATCCCTCAAAAGATGTCTAAACGCTTCGCCCTCCTCCGGCAGACCGAAATCTTTGGCGCGCCTTGCCGCTCGAATTTCGGCTCTTGCGTCCAGATAGAATTTAAAGGGGGCGTTGGGGAAGACGGTCGTACCGATATCCCTTCCGTCGATCACAAAGGAGAGCTTCGCCGACAGTCTTCTCAGCATGCCATTGGCAATTTCGCGGCACTCGACACTATCGGCGATGTGCCTTACCTGTCCGGTCACTTCGGGCGTGCGGATTTCTGCCGCTACCTCCTCTCCCTGCAGAACCATTTTTTGCGAGTCGTTTTCGTAGACGATTCCCAGTTCCTGGGGACGCCCCCTGAAAAACTCGGCGATTTTCCTCTCGTTGCCGAGGCAGCCGCCGAACCGCCTCATCCCGAACAGTGCCATGGTCCTGTAGATCGCCCCCGAATCGATATATCCGATCCCCAAGCGCTGCGACAGATGTTTGGCAACCGTGCTCTTCCCGGAACCGGCAGGCCCATCCAATGCGACAATCATGATTCCGTTTTTAAAGAAGTCTATCGCAGATCATTCCGGCCATCAGTGCCAGAAGGAGAGCGTTAAGAAGCAAAAAATGCAGTCCGCTCCAAGCGGTCCGGCGAAAGGAGGAGCCCAAGAAAACCGAAAGAGCGAAGAGCCCCAGTGCGTAAACGGCCCAAAAAATCGGTTCGTAGCGAAAGCGATAGACCAGCGGCAGACAGGCGATGGCCGCAACTATCGCCCCCACCCATACGGTTTGAATTTGGCGCAGCTGTTTCGGAGAGAAGAGCTGCAGCATGTTTGTATGCGGCAGTTTGGAGAATTCCGTATCGTTTCTAACCAGGACGAGCCAAAAATGGGGAAATTGCCACAATCCGACGATCAGCATAACGCTCCCAATGACGGGAGTAAATCCCGAACCGCCGGCAGCCAGCCAGCCGATGTAGGGCGGAAGCATGCCGCAGACGGCTCCGGGGAAAATCGAGAGAACGGTTCTTTTTTTCAGGGGGGTGTATATGCCGTTATAGAGAACGAGACTCGCCACTCCGAGCAGAAGCGGGAGCGCATTGGCTGCGCTCCATCCCAAGCCGAACAGGCCGAAGGCGATATGGATGGCGGCTATGCCTTTTGCGGCAGGCACCGAAACTCTTCCCGCAGGAAGGGGACGTTTCCGCGTGCGGGAGAACCGTCGGTCGAACTGCCGATCCTGGACGTTGTTCCATACTGCCGCACCGCAGGCCAAAGAGAGTATGGACAGGGTGGTAAAGACCGCCTGCCGCGTGAATTGCGGTCGGTACAATACATACCCCCAAAAACCGGAGAGTGCGACGAACAGGCAAAGCTGCAGTTTCACTAGACTGGCGTAGGCCGCTGCCGTCGGGAAACGGTTACGGGGTAGCGTAACAAACATACCGGTCGTCCGGCGCTTCAAGGCGCGAGCGTTTCAGTAGCTTTCGTCCTCTTCATCCTCATCCTCTTCATCCTCATCCTCATCCTCATCCTCTTCATCCTCGTCCTCATCGGATTCCAGCCAAGCCGCATAGAGAGGCGGGTCGACGATTTTCAGCTTGGCATTCATTTCCGCATGGCCCGTCCCGCAGTATTCGGCGCAATGGACGTCGTACTCTCCCAGTCTGTCCGCCATAAACCACGCGAAGGTCTCCATTCCGCCGACGGCATCCACTTTGATGCGGTAGGCGGGCAGGAAAAAGCTGTGCAGCACGTCGTCGGATGTGATGTTCAGTTTGACGGGTTTGCCGAGCGGGACGACAAATTCGTTGACGGCCTCCTTTTCGTTCGGATAGACGAAGAGCCAGGCGTACTTCTGTCCGATAACGTCGATCTCCAGCGCTCCGGCCGGAACGTTCCTGAGACCCGTGTAGGAGCTCCACCCCACCCAGAACATGCTTAGGGCGACGATGGTGGGAATGACGATCCAAACGAACTCCAGCTTCCAGTTTCCTCGTATGTCGGCGGAGACCGGATGCGCGCTGCGACGGTAGCGAAAGACGAAGTATGCCATGGTCGCCGTAATCAGCAGCAGCAGCACGAAAGAGAAGCCCGCAATATACAAAAAAGCCTGATCGATCTGTTCGACAGGATTCAAATTGTCTCCCATGGTAGCCTCACCGATACGCCACGTCCCAGAAAATCAACGCAATGACGATGGCCAATGAAAAGATTGTGATCGCAAATGTGAGTTTCAGCAGCCCGCTTTCGTATTTCAAATGCATAAAAAACAGCAGTACCAAAGCCGATTTCACCGAAGCGATCGTCAGCGCCACCCAAATGTTGAGAGCGCCGAAGTCGAAACCGGATGCAACCACCGTGATCCCGGTCAGGGCAAACAGATAGAGCAGAACAACCAGCAGTTTCGAATAGGTCAGTTCGTGCGTATGTCGATTTGAGTTCAAGCGCTACCTCCTTGAATTTTTGCGGAGCCTGTTTTTCTGCATCTGTGGGCCGCTGCCCCTACTCTCCCGCACCGTTCGCGCGTTGCCTCCGGGGGAAGCGGCAGGATCCGGTTCTCATACGATCAAATAGAAAAGCGGGAAAATGAAAATCCAGATCAGGTCGACCAAGTGCCAATAGAGTGCCGAGTTTTCCAACAGGGCGAAACGGTCCGCCGTGATTTTTTTCTTTGCCATAAAACCGAGCGTGGCAATCAAAAGGGACATGCCGATCACGACATGCAGTCCATGCAGTCCGGTGATTACGTAGTACAGACCGAAAAACATGTTCTCTCCGATAGGCCCCTCCCGCAATTTGTCGGAACTGGGGTAGACGCCAAGTTCGAATTTGTGTCCCCACTCGAAATATTTGTTGATCAAAAACAGAATTGCGCACCCGATAGTCGCCGCCACCGCCGCGTATGCCGTTTTCGTCGATCCTCTTCGGACCGCCGTCAGCGAGGCCGCCACGGCAAAGCTGCTGGTCAGCAGTATGATCGTATTGAGCGTTCCCAGCACGGTGTCCAGCTGCTTCCCCCCGGAAATAAAATCTTCGGTGTATTTGGAGTAGTAGGAGGCGTACAGAACGAACAGACCGCCGAACAGCATAATTTCCGTATAGAGGAAAAGCCACATTCCGAGTTTGATCCCGCCCTTGTCGATGGATGTTTTCATTTTGGCTTACGATTGAGTGGTTTCTTTGCGCAACCCAGGGAAAAACTTCGAAAAGTCGTATGGGTAGTTCGGCACTTTCGGCTCCTCTACGAAGTTGTGCAAAGGCGGGGGCGAGGGAACCGTCCATTCCAGCGTGGTGCCGCCCCAGGGATTGCTTTCGGCAGCTTCTCCGCGTCTGGCCGAGTGGAGCAGATTGACGACCATCAGCACTAGCCCGAAGACCATCACGAAACCGCCGAATCCCGCCAGAAAGTTGCCCTGTTCGTATTGAGGCAGATAGTCGTGGTATCTCCTCGGCATTCCCTGGAGTCCGACAATGAACATCGGGACGTAGTGAAACATGAAACCCACCGTGATCAGGATCGCGGACCAGTAGGCCGCCTTGAAGTTGTACATGCGTCCGAAAATTTTCGGCCACCAGTAGTGCAGACCCGCAAAGAAGGCGAACCCGGTACCGCCGAACATGGTGAAGTGAAAGTGCGCCACCACAAAATGGGTGTCGTGGACGTAGATGTCGGTTCCCACGGCACCCAGTATCAGACCGGTGAGCCCGCCGACGGAAAACAGATAGACGAAGCAGAGGGCAAAAAACAGCGGCGGAGACAACTGGATCGATCCCTTGTACATGGTCGAAAGCCAGCTAAATACCTTGATGGCGCTGGGAATGGCGACAATGAACGTCAGCAGGGAAAAAACGAAAACCGCCGTGTCGCTCATTCCGCTGGTATACATGTGGTGGGCCCAGACCAGCGAACCGGCGACCGCGATCATCAGGCTGGAAAATACGATGGCTTTGTATCCGAAGATGGATTTGCGGGAAAACACCGGAATGATCTCGGAAATAATCCCCATGCCCGGCAGAATCATGATATAGACCGCCGGATGGGAATACATCCAAAATAGATGTTGGTACAGGATCGGATCGCCCCCGCGCTCTGGATCGAACAGGCCGATGTCGAACCAGCGCTCGAAAAGGACCAGCACCAGCGTAATCGCCACAATGGGAGTGGCCAGCAGCTGCACCCATGCCGTAGCGTAGAGAGACCAGGGAAATAGCGGCATCTGCATCCATCCCATATTTTTGTCGCGCATACGGTGAATGGTCGTCATGAAGTTTATCGCCGTCAGCATGGAGGAGAAGCCCAAAACGAAGGCGGCCATGATCGTGATGGATACGTTGGTTTTCGAAGAGACGCTGAAGGGTACGTAGAAGGTCCATCCCGTATCCGGCGGTCCGTCGGCAAAGAGGGAGAGGACGGCCAAAAGGCTGCCCAGTATGTACAGATACCAGGAGAGCAGGTTGATTTTCGGAAAAAAAACGTCATTCGCTCCGATTTGGATGGGCAGCACGAAGTTGCCGAATATGGCCGGGATGGCCGGGATGACGAACAGAAAGATCATGATTACGCCATGCAGGGTAAACACGGCGTTGTAGGTGTCCGCCTCGAAGATCGTCTCGCCTATGAACATCAGTTCCAGGCGGATCAGAAAACCCAGCCCCATTGCGAAGAGAAACCAGAAGATCACGGAGTAGAGATAGAGCAGGGCGATCCGCTTATGGTCGGTGGTGATCAGCCAGCTCAGGATTCCGGAGTACTTTGCCGGCGCGGGCGTTTCGTAGAAGGAGCGTACCTCGGTCATGACGTTTCCTGTGGTTAGGGGTCGTTACCGGTTTTTTTTCCGCAAAAAGAGGAAGTAAAACGAAATAAGAGCGACGATCGTCACAAAGGCGACTACGCGAAAAAGGCGAAAGACATATCTCTTTTTTTCGGGATCGTAGTCGAAACAGTAGGAGAGCGCCTTTTTGACCGATATCCCCAGCAGTCCGCGCTTGGCTTCCGCTATCGCCATGCCGATATCGAAGGGCTTGACGTCGAGACCGTAGAGATACCGCGTGATTTTTCCCTCCTTCGCAATCGCGATCAAAACGTTGGGATGCGAAAAGTCGTGGTGTTTGTTTTTTTGAAAATGGTAGCCGGTCGCTTTCGTGATGCGCTCTATATTGCTTTTGTCGCCGGTCAAAAACCTCCAGTGATCCTCTATCCCCTCTCTGCGCACGAGATTGAGATAGTTCTTTTTCATCGTCTTGGCGTGTTCGGGCGTCTCCGCTTCGTCGAAACTGACGGAAAGCACTTTGAAGTCCTTTCCCGGAACGTCGTCGATCTGGTTGATGGCGTCTGCCAAACTGGCGGTCTGCAGTCCGCATGCGCGTGCGCAGTGGTAGAAAC
>CAZLTI010000189.1:0-5991 GCA_964562335.1 uncultured Pseudomonadota bacterium
CCGCCTTCGCGGGAATGACAATTCGTGCAATTTTCGACTTTTTACCGGTTCATCATACATGAAAGAGGACTTTCGGAACGGCATGATGGAATTGTCCAATAACGGAATCGACAGATGAGACTTTTTGCGCTTTTTTTGATTGTAACGATTTTATTTCTCGACTGTACGACACGGACGAAGATCGTCACCGTACCCCCGAAAAAACGGTCGCCGCTTTCGTCCGGGAATATGGTTCTGGTCGAAGCTCCGTATAGTGGGATCATTGCGCGAGACGACTCCTCCAGGAAGAGCCTGCTGCATGCGATCGAACGGTCGCTGGACTATCTAAACAGAATTTCTCCCGGAAGAAAGTTCGCATATGGCAGCACTGCGTATACGGCGAAAGAGGTTGCTCTGTCGATGAATCTGTTTAAGCGGCTGCTGAATAGATACCGAAACGAACGGGAATTCGTCGAGAAGCTGGAGGAGTATTTCCATCTGTTCGAATCTCCCTTCAACGAAAAGAACAAAGTGCTTTTCACGGGGTACTACGAGCCGATCTTCAAAGGGAGTCTAAAAAGAACAAAGGAGTACAGCGTACCGGTCTACGGTCCTCCTAAAGATTTGATCGCGCTCGATCTCGGCCGGTTTCGCAGCAGCCTCAGACAAAGGACGATTATTGCGCGGTACGACAAGAGGGGAGGGGTGGTCCCCTACTATAGCCGCAGGGAGATCATGTTCGAAAAAGCGTTAGCCGGTCGCGGTTTCGAAATCGCCTGGATGAGGGATCCGGTCGATCTTTTTTTCCTGCAGATTCAGGGTTCCGGCATGCTGGAGCTTACCAATGGGGATCGCGTGAAATTGAGCTACAACGGCTCCAACGGAAGAGGATACTCCAGCATCGGAAAACTGCTTGTGGACAGGGGAAAAATGGAGCTGGAAGATGTTTCGATGAAAAGCATACGGAAGTATCTGGCCGACCATCCGGGCGAGAGGGACGAAATCCTGAGCCACAACGAAAGCTACACGTTCCTGAAATTGGAGAAAAAAAGAGAGGCTCCGCGGGGGAATATCAACGTACCGCTGACGCCTTTGCGATCGATCGCCTCGGACGCGTTTGTATTTCCGAAAGCCGCTTTGGGGTATATCGAGACGGAAGTGCCAGGGTTCGACGAAAAGTGGAACGTGGCGGAAATGAAACCGTTTTCCAGATTTGTCCTGAATCAGGATACCGGGGGGGCGATCAGGGGAGCCGGAAGGGTTGATCTGTTTTGGGGAAACGGAAAGTCGGCGGAAACGGCTGCCGGAGCGATGAGGAGTTTCGGCAAGGTCTATTTTCTGATCGCCAAAAAGGATATCCTCGCCCAGCCGGACCGTTTGCAATAGGTTTGTCCGCTCTATTCGGCGCTCCGTTTCGGTTTCAGCGTAATAAAAAATCTCCTTGCTTCCGACACTGCGCTTTTTCCGTTCGGATTCCTTGCCGCCACTCGCCAGTATAGGTGATCCGTACCGTTGCTTTCCAGCAGTCCCAGCGCCAGTCCCGGCATCATTTCCCCTTCCAGCGGTTTGATGCTGGTGGAGGATGTCCAGTCTCCTCTACCCTCTCCTCCTTTGGGCATGCGAAACATGTTCTCCTCCGACAAAAAGGAGGGGTCCGCCGAAATCTCCACCCTGAACTGATTGTATTTTATACTTCTCCACTCGAAAGCGAACAGCCCGTGTTCCGCAAACGAATGGCCCTCCTCCGGCGATGTCAATGCGATGTCGCTAAAAACGATGTCCTTTTGAGTGGAGATTCGGTTGTTGGTTTCGTCCTTCTCCTTGATCTTGTTTGTTTCGTCGACCACGGCCAGAACCCGGTATTTTCCCATCTGTTCCCTGTCCGGTATCGTCAGCGGTATCTCTATGATCTTTTTTTCTCCCGGAGCTATCGCCCTAAAGATATCGTGATGAAACCTCGTCTTTCTTTTTGATCTCGGCACGAAATACCAGAAAACGGAGTATTCCACGTCTGTTGCGATGTCTCCTCCGTCGTTATGAATCTGCAGTCTGACATTGGCGGATTCTCCCCGCAGAACGGAGGTTTTGTTGATGAACTTCGCCTCCTTCCACAGCAGGTCCGGAGGATCGAACTGGACCGGGGCCGCTTTCCTCTTGACAGCCTTTGTCTTCTTTTCGGGTTTTTTGGCCTTTTTTCTGCCCCTTAGTCTTGGCGGCTGATGCTTTTTCGAGGGATCCCTAGCCAAAAAGTGCTGTGCCTGCTGCCTGTTGCTTTTGGCAAGCAGCTTCCCCTTTGACGAAAAAACCTTCGCTCCTACCGAGTGTTCTCCCGCTCTTTTCCTTCCGATCCAGTAGGGAAAAAGCACTCGGCTGACGGTTTGCGCCTTTGCTCTGATTTTTTTGCCGCCGAAGGAGATCATGTTGTGATTGGGCAATGTGATTTGTAGTTTGACGACGGCATAGATATCGTTTCGGGAACGATTTTTGATCGCCACCTCAATCAGTTGGGTGGACTTGATATTTATGGTATCCTCTCCGATGGTGATCTTTTCGACTTCGAGAGGGAACTTCCGACTCTTTGCGAGCGCATTCCGGCCGCCAAGAAGGCAGGCGGCGACAATTGCGGCTCCGAAAAAGGCCATAACCAAGGGGAGGAGAATGCCTGCAGGCCGCAGGCGGAAATACCTTTCGCTCATGTTGCTTCACTCCGCAGTTTCGTAGGGTGGCTCTTCGATTCTCTCTTTCATGATCGCATCGTTTCGATACAGAATCACCGCTCCCGATTCGCTGCCGACGACCAACTCCAAATCGCCGTCGCGGTCCAGATCGACGGCAACGGGAACGGTGCTCCTGGGATAGGTCAGGTTTTCGCCGTAGTTCGGTATCCGCACCCAATCCCCGGCATAGTCGGGCTGGCCGTTTCTGAAAAAATGGATGTTGCCTTCGTCCGATCCGACGATCAGTTCGAGGTGTCCGCTATTGTTCAGATCGGCAAAATGGGGAGCCGATCCGATATCGACGTCGATATTCTTGTAATCTCTGCGTCTGATGGAAAAGGTGCCGAAATCGTTTTGAATGTGGACCAGTTTGCCCAAAAAGTTTCCCACAATAAGATCGGGAATTTCGTCTTTGTCGAGATCGACGACGGAGGGTTTGGAATCGCCTCTCAGCCACAGCTTAGCGAATATACCCGAATCCTCCAGAAACCTGAAGTTCTCTGCGGAACCTCGGTTTTCGAATAGGTGCAATTTCCCCGATTTCGTTCCCATGAGAATGTCCAGATCGCTGTCGTGATCGATGTCGAAAAGGGTGGGGGTCGCGTTTCGAACGTTTTTGACGTTCGGTAGATCGACAATGATCGGCTTGAACTCCCAGAAGGTTTCGTCTCCCACATTCCTGTAGTAGTGGATCTTGCCGCTCTCCGAACCGACGACAAGATCGTAGTCGCCGTCGTGATCCAAATCCCCGAAACTTGGTGCCGAACGGCGTATGTCTCTGTTGAAAACGAGCGGCTTTTCGATTCTGACAAATAGGGGATCGACATTCGGCTTTGCCGGCTTTTCGTCGAATGGAGGGGTCTCCTCTTCGTATATCTCCTCGTCGTCTGCACTTGCGCCGGTTGCCAGCACCTGTTCGATGCTTAACTCTTCGGACAGCTCCAAATCTTCGACGACAAGCGATCCTTCCTGTTCGACGGTGTTGTCGATGGATATGGCCTTTTGATCTTCGGACCCCTCCTTCCCTTTATTGAGAAACAGGAGAAAGTCTCCGTTCGAATTTCCGATAATGAGATCCGTTTGATTGTCTCCGTTGTAGTCCCTCATGATCGGGTGGCTTAGAGAGAAAACGTCGAAGGCATAAAGAACCTCGTTATTCGTACTCCAGTGCGAAGTAAAGGCGGACGGACCTCCGGGAGAAATCATAAGGGACAGTCTTCCCTCCGCTCCCCCCAGTACGAGATCGGAGAAGTTGTCCTCGTTCCAATCGAAAAATGCCGGTACGGAGTTGTTGGTCACTTTGGCTGCCGAATAGCGGGTAGACTCCAAAATGAAGGAGGGATCGCTTCCGCTTCCGTGGTTCAGGTATAGGTTGATTGTTCCGACCCAGTTGCCGACGATAAGATCCGGGTCGCCGTCGTTGTCGATGTCCCTTAGTCTCGGAACGCTGTTCGATCCCACGTCGATCTGGAAAAAGGTCTTGTCCCTAAGCTCCCATTTCGGATTGTTCCTGTCCCCCGTATTCTCGACAAACGAGATATGCCCCTGTTGCCCGCCGACCAGCAGGTCCAGGTCGCCGTCTCCGTCGATGTCTCCGAGTTCGGGAGCACTTTTTTTCATGCCGGTGGCAAATAGAAGCTCTTCGGTAACAAGCACCCAGTCGGGCTTTTTCGCCGTACCTTGGTTCCGGTAGTAGTTCAGATTTCCTCTCTCTTCGCCGGTTATCATATCCAGGTCTCCGTCGTCGTCCAAATCGCCCATCGTCATGCTGGAGCGGCGACCGGCGACAATCAGCTTATGGAACTTGAACAGGTTTGTACTGCGGTTCCACAATACCCTCTTTTTGTTGTGAAATCTGTTCTCGTACAGAAAGACCGTCGGGTTGGCGCTGCCAAGGACCAAATCGTTGTCGTTGTCGCCATCCATATCGATGAAGTAGGGTGCCGACTCGCCTCCTATGTCAATTTGCTGGAAATTTTCCTCCGCAAACTCGAATAGCGGGAAGAATCGATCGCCTGCGTTGCGAAACAGAGTTAGCGTTCCGTTGTTTTGTCCGACAACCAGATCGAGGTCGCCGTCGTCGTCCCAGTCTACCAATCCGGGAGCGGCATGGGTCTCCAAACCCAAGTCGGCGATCATGACGGGCGGTCGAGTCTGAAAGTCGGCTCTCTTTCTGGTACCTTCGTTGTAGTACAGCCAGACCTCTCCATTCTCCGTTCCTACCAACAGGTCGAATTTCCGTTTTAGATTGATATCGGCAAAAAGCGGTACGGTGTTTCTGCCCGGGGAGAGGCCCTGGTATGAGGTCGCAACCAGCTTGAAGACCGGAACGAGATTGTTGCCGACATTGTCAAAATGCCAGATGCTGCCGCCTTCCGAGCCGACGAACAGGTCCAAATCTCCGTCATAGTCGATATCGATCAGAAAGGGTGCGGATCTGCCTTTGACGTTTATGACATCTCTCACCTGCACCCTCTTTCCCTGGCGACCGGTTTCGAAAATGGCCTTGTATTGCTGCGTGATCAGGAGGTATTTTGGGTTGTCGGCGGAACCGACGTTTTCGTAAAAGGCGATTTCTCCGTTTTTATGCCCCATAAACGTATCCATATCGCCATCGTCGTCTATGTCGGCGAACGCCAGTTTGGAAAGCGGAGTCTCATGGGCGAATATCAGGCTTGTCTCTCCGTTAAGCGTGCCGTAATATTGCTGTTCCCATTTGTATTTCGGTATTTTGATCGCATTTTCCAGTTCCGCGATGAAATCGCTTTCCTGGCTATCGGGCTGCTGGGCGTGTGTCGACAGGATGGGAGCAAGCAACGCGGCGAAGAGGAACGGAAGAAACTTCATTACGGCCGGCTGGTTTTGTCGATTGTTCGGACCGGGAGAAAAAGATGCGCAAGGAAAGGGAAATCATGAATCGTGCCTTTTTTGCAACTTCTTCGGGTCCCCATGATCGCACGCCCGAACATTATCGTCGTTGTTTACACCGGATGGGAGCCGTTTAACCTCGAATTCCGCTCGACTCCGGGCGTTGGATTTCTTAAAAATACACTCCGTGGAGGAGATCGATGGAAAAGATCGACTACAAAAAAGAACTGAAGCATCTTTACAAAGCATCGGCTTGGCCCGTTTTCGGAGGAGGGTCCTACCATTGAAAAGGTTCATACATACATTGAAGAAAACGGATTCAAGTTTTCCGGCACACATCATGAGATTTATCTAAGCGACATTAGAAAAGCTCATCCGGAGAAGTGGAAAACCATTATCAGACAGCCCATTAAATAAGACGATGCAG
>CAZLTI010000190.1:0-5971 GCA_964562335.1 uncultured Pseudomonadota bacterium
TAATAAATTGATTATATTATATTTTATTATATATTATGGTCATAATTTCTCTTAAACTTATATTTTTTGTCTAAAAATATAAGTTTAAGAGGTTTTTTTTGAATCGAATCCACTGTCATAAGTCTCGACAGAAACTCCCACTTGCGCCGCCGTCGGACAATCTGCCGCACCTATTTCGGTTTGAAAATTTGGTTTGCTCTTGCACAATTGATCTCACCAAAATGTTAAATGAGAAAAATATACATAAAAATGGTATTTTAAGCACAAAAAAATATAATATTTACAACAAAAAATAAATAAAATCAATATATTAATTTGGTCCGACCCCAATACACAATACGGCTCCGGTCTGGTCCCTCATACCATACGTATAGCTATCCCGATTCGAAGATACATCACGGCGTTTCCACCCGATTTAAAAATTGATTCAACCGATCTCGCATATAGGCAAAATCGGGGTTGAAAGAAATTCTGGCAACTATGCCTTCGGCAATATTCTCTTCGCTGTTTTCGCCCCACAGGATATCCGAACCGGATTTGCATTTTTCGTATCTTTCGTCCTCATAGCCGTAGTGAAGGCAGTTTCTATAGTCGCCGCCGATTCCGTAATGAACGTTGCGCATATCGTAGGTGAGCGAAAGATGCGACTGGCTTATCACGTTTAAATGCTCGTGCTTCGGGGAAAAGAGGGTAATTCTCTTGTCTTCGTGGCGGGCGGTGCTATTGGAAAACAAAATCAGCCGGCTGTTTCCGTTCGACTGCCCTTGAAAGAAGGCAACGGTTGCTTCGGAGGAAATCGTCGTATCGTCTTCGCTGACGACGACAAACATCGGCATGTCCACCTTCCTCGACCTGGATATTCCGTTCACCGTGTCCGTGAGCTTGTATATTTCCGCAGCCGCATTGAGCGGGAAGGACTCGTATTTGGTATAATCCTCGTCCTTTTTTTTGTTCAGCCACTTCGTCTCGTCGGAAATCCAAGTGAGTTTGTTTGCCCAGCCAGACAAAAATGCGGCATCGGTTTCTATCTTTATTGCGGGCGAGAACAGGATCAGAGCCCGGATCGGCTCCTTTTTGAGTGCGTAGTACAACGATAGCGCGCCGCCGGTAGAGAACCCGCCAAGAAAGATATTCTCCACCTCCGATCTCAACGAATCGATTCCGTATTTGGTCGCTTTCAACCACTCCTTGTGCGAAACTTCCAGCAGGTCTCCGGGGACGGTTCCGTGTCCCGGCAGTAGAATCCCTCGCACCAAATAACATCTTTCCAGAAATATTCCGGCGATATCGTGCAGTGCAAACGGCGAATCCGTCAGCCCATGAATCATCAGAATGCCGTTTCGATGTTTTCCGTTCCTATTTTTCGGACAGGCTTGACTTTCAGGCGTCCATTCATAGGGGCTGTTGGCGTCCAAAATTCTTTTTTTGTTGCTTTCGTTAATATCGACCCGAGTCTTGGCAATCACTTTCCGCATGTGTGCTATATACTTTTTAAACGTCATTCCGGAAAAGTTGAATTTGGAATTCAATCCCGTCACCATGTGACGTCTTGACAGTGCAATCTCTGTCGCCTTGTCCCCCTCCTTCGCGTAGACACGCATTCCAATCGAGCTCGCGAATACAAACAAGAGGACAAACAGCGCCAATACAGAATGGTTGTTCATATTGATCGGATTTTTGACTTTATCCCTCTCTATTCGGTTTGTAAAATTTCCTCACTCTACAAGTTTTCCTAAAATATCTCAATGGATTGTTCCTTTTTTTAGGAGCAACCAATTAACATTGATGAACTAGTAAAAAGTCGAAAAATTGCACGAATTGTCATTCCCGCGAAAGCGGGAATCTAATAAAACCAGTTGACTACAGATTCCCGCCTTCGCGGGAATGACGGTTTTGGGAGTTTTTACCGGCTCATCACAGGTCGATATCCTGAAAGCCGTGAAACCAGGTATGGCACGTACCTTCGAGGGAAACCATACAGGGACCGTGGGGATTGTCGGGAGAACATTTCGTTTTGAACATTTTACATTCGTTCGGAAGAATCTCTCCAAGCATGATACGGTGGCATTGGCAGCCGGGAGGTGTGGGCCTGGATTCGTAGGGAGGATCGCAATCCAACCGTTTCTCGGCATCCAGATGCTCGAATCCGCTTTTCAACGAATAGGCCGTTCCTTCGACAATATCGATACCTCGCCATACTCCGGGCACCAGATCGAAAACGTCGCTCATCAGTTTCGTCGCTTTGGTGTTCCCTTCGTCTTTCACCACCCTGGAGTATGCGTTTACGACTTTGGCTTGCTTGGCGCGAACCATCGTCAGTACCCGATAGATAGCCGTCAGGATGTCTACCGGTGTGAATCCCGCAACGACTGCCGGTAGTCGGTACTCCCTTTCCATATATCGATAGGGCACAATACCCGTTATGGTTGCGGCGTGGCCGGCCAACAAAAATCCCTGGATCGACTTACGATCGTGCACCTCCATTAGCAGCTTAAACACCGGAGGAATATATCGGTTGGCGATGAGAAAAAGCAGATTGTCGGGAACCCCGTGCCGAATAATCCCGGCAGTTCCAACGGTTGTCGTTTCAAAACCGACGGAGAAGAAAACATACTGCTGCGTGGGATGTTCTTTGGCCATTTTTACGGCTTCCATCGGGCCGTATACCATTTTTACGGAGCCGCCGTTTTTGCGCGCATCTTCCAACGAGTCCCTGGTTGCCGGAACTCTTAGCATATCGCCGAATGTTAAAACCGTTGTGTTCGGCCGGTAGGAAAGAGTAACCGCCCTATCGATCGATTCGACCGGACAGATACAAACGGGACAGCCGGGACCGGGAATAATGGTCAACTGTTTGGGTAGCAGTTGCCTTATGCCATACTTGACGATCTCGTGCTCATGCGTACCGCAAACATGCATTAGCCTCGTCTCGCCGAGGTTCGATACGATTTCCTCTATTTTTCGCGCCAGTCCCGATACCAAAGCTTTATCCTCGTAACGTTTTAGCACTTCGTTTAGTTTCATTTTGGCTACTCCGATAAAGGCACGTTGATTTAGTCTGCCCCCTATTGCGCGGTCAAACCTTGGCCGAAGTCAAGGAAACGATTGCCGCACGGGGAATCGGAGGAAATATCACGGCTCATTTCGGCAGGTGTGGCGATCAAATTGAAATTGATCCTCCGGAAGGCAAACAGACGGAATTGGTTTAGCGTTTTAAGAAGGTTCAGGCGGTCCAGTCTTCGTGCCTGAAATCCGAATTTATGGATTGGATGTCTTTGTAGATGGAATCGCCGCTGATCAGTCGTGGCGGAAGCAAAAATTCTCTCGAAATTCTCGCGAGGTTTTCCGAATATGCTCTCCAATATCATGCGGGATGTTCATTGCCTCGATTCTCTCTATCATTTCCACCCACTTGGAAGGGTTGGAAGTTTTTTCCCTTTTTCGCTGCGTTTTAGAAAGAAGCCTTTCAAGTTCGTCGATCGGGATGGTTTCCAGCTTCTCCGCAATTTCGGATTTGAAATCCCTCTGCACTTGCATGGTCGGTCTCCTGATAGCTTTTGGGTTAGAATATTTCAATATGATGGATATTTTACAGACAATCGAACCGGAGTGCAAATGGCAGGGTTCCGAGCAAAACCAAGGAGTAAAATCAGAAAAAAACAGGGTCGGACCAAGTTATCATATTAATATTATTTAATTATTATGTAAATAATAGGCAAAATTATGTCTTAAAACTCATTTTTTACGCTATATAGTAGCATACAGTTGTCCCAAGGCAATTCCGCCATCGTTGGGAGGGATTCTTTGGTGCCAGTATGGGTGGAAACCCTCCTGTTTGAGTCTTGCAACGGTTCTTTCAACGAGATACCGATTCTGGAAGCAGCCTCCCGATAAAACCACCCGTTTCTCGTTCGTAGAACTCGCTATTTTGATGATCGTTTCAACAAGGGTGTTGTGAAACTTTTTTGCAATGATGGAGGGTTCGATTCCCAGACGCAGATCTTCGAGGATTCTTTTGATCGTGGGCTCCCAATCGATAAAGTCCGATACTGCAAAGGGATAGACCTCTCCAACCTCTTTTTCGGAGATACGGTGCTCCAGCTCCATGGCGCCCTGCCCTTCGAAGGTGGCGATCTGCCTGATTCCTATGAGCGACGATACCGCGTCGAACAGCCTTCCCGCGCTGCTTGTCCGGGGAGAATGATAATCGGCTTTCATCATTTGCACGACCAATTGCAACTCGTCCGCCGAAAAGGCCGAAACAGTCGGCAGATGAACGAGACGAATCAGATCCTCCCCGAATATCTCAAACAGCAGTCCAAGAGCGGATCTTCTCGGCTCCTTTACCGCCTGCTCTCCGCCGGGTAGTTTGAACAGGCGGAAGTGGCTTATCCTTTCCATCTGTTTTTCTGTTCCCCGCAAAAATTCCCCGCCCCAGATTGTTCCGTCCCTGCCGGCTCCCGTTCCGTCCCACGATACTCCCAAAACGGAGCCGGTTAGATGGTTTTCCGCCATACAGGATGCAATGTGGGCATGATGGTGTTGAACGGTTTGCTTATGGATCGTTTGTTCTTCGGCATACTGGGAAGAGAGATAGTCCCGGTGGATATCCCTGATGATGGATTCGGGTTTTACTTCAAACAGATCCCGCAAACTGTCTATGGAACTCTCGAACGCTTTGTAGGCCTGCTCCGTCTCCAGATCTCCGATATGTTGGCTGACGATCGCGTTTTTTCCGATTTGGAAAGCGACCGTGTTTTTTTGATGCGCCCCCACCGCAAGTTTCGGTTTTCCGCTGGCGGCCAGGTGTACGGGTAGCGGTGCATATCCCCTGGATCGCCTAATGACCAATTCGCGACCGGCAACAACTCTGACGACGGAATCGTCTACATGGCGTAAAATGGGTCTGTTATGGAGAAGGAAAACGTCCGCAATATGTTTCAATCGTTTGAATGCCTCCCTTCCCTCTATACAGATTGGTTCGTCGGAGAGATTGCCGCTGGTAGCTACCAAAGGAGCGTTGAAAAGACGCATCAAAATATGATGCAAAGGAGTATAGGGCAGCATCGCACCCAAGGTTGGATTTCCGGGGGCAACATCCGAAGAGATCCGGGAGGCTCCTAATCGGTCCCTTCGGTTCAAAAGAACGATCGGACTTTCCGAAGAGAGCAACAATCTTCGTTCCAGGGCATCTACGTCGCAATCCTCTTGCACCATTCGAATGGTTTCGATCATCACCGCAAACGGTTTTTCACTTCTCCTTTTCCGTTCTCTTAGCCTCTTGATAGCGGATGCATTGCCGGCATCGACCATCAGATGAAAACCTCCCAGCCCCTTGACGGCAGCTATCTTTCCCGCTTTCAGCTTCTCCACCACCACCGAGATGGCCGAAGGACCCTCCGCGACTGTCGACCCCTCACCGGCACAGGCATACACCTCTGGACCGCAAACTGGGCAGGCGTTGGGTTGGGCATGAAATCTCCTGTTTTTTGGATCTTCATACTCCTTTCGACATTCCGAACACATGGAGAACCCTTTCATCGACGTTGCCAGCCTGTCGTAGGGTAAGGATTCGATAATCGTATACCGGGGACCGCAAAGCGTACAGTTGGTAAACGGATAGCGGTAACGCCTGTTTTTGGGATCGAAGAGCTCTTTCAGGCATTGCGGACAGGTCGCAATATCCGGCAGTACCAGCGCGGTTTTCTTGCCCGTATCGACACTATTTCCGATTTCGAACGTTTGAAACCCCTTTGGATCGAGGAAAGAGGACTCGAGGCTTTGAATATAGGCGTGGGTGGGTTTTTCGGATTCTACCCTCGGCAAAAACTCTCGGAGTTTGTCGACCTGCCCTTCGACTTCTATGAACACACCTGCGGAAGAGTTGACAATCCACCCCGTCAGGCCCATGGAAGTTGCCAGTTTATAGACAAAGGGTCGAAATCCGACCCCCTGCACTGCTCCCCTGATA
>CAZLTI010000191.1:0-5856 GCA_964562335.1 uncultured Pseudomonadota bacterium
CAGATTCCCGCCTTCGCGGGAATGACGGTTCTGGGACTTTTTACTGCTTCGTCAAACTTTAATAAATTAGGTGAAAAATAGTATTTTAATGATATAAATTCTCCAATTTTTTCATATTATACATTATAAAACAATTAGTTAACTTGGTCCGACCCCAATAACTTGTAGGCGGGGGTTATCTGGAGGCAATGCAGTGGGCGTCAGCTTCTTTCGGCGAAGTATGTCGGGATGCGGCGGCTTCCCAACGTTCCTTTGGGGGAGAGAACAATCTGCCAAAGCTGGTTGATTCTGGCCCGGAACGAACCGGCGCAGGAAAGGAGATAGTATTTCCACATTCGATAGAACCGATCGTCGTACCCGTCCCTTACTTTTTCCCAACTATTGTGAAAGTTGCGATACCAGTTCATCAGGGTCGGGTCGTAGTCGTAGCCGAAGTTGTGCCAGTCCTCCAGCACGAAAAGTCCGTCGAACGCCTTTGAAATCTGCATGGCCGAAGGAATTTTGGAGTTGGGAAAGATATAGCGTTCGATCCACGAGTCGGTCCGCGAAATGGATTTGTTTCCGCCGATCGTATGGAGCAAAAACAGACCATCCTCCTTCAAACATTTTCTAGCCGTCCGCATATAGGTTCTATAGTTTTTTTGGCCCACGTGTTCGAACATTCCGACGGAAACGATTCTGTCGAAAGGCTCGTCGATTTTTCGGTAATCCTGCAATCGGATATCCACGGGCAGACCGCTGCACAGCTCCTTTGCGTAGGCTGCCTGTTGTTTGGAAACGGTGATTCCGACGATTTCCGCATTGTAGCGTTCGGCAATGTATTTGGCGGTTCCACCCCAGCCGCAGCCGATATCCAATATCCTCATGCCGGATTCCAGCCTTAGCTTTCTGCAGATCAAATCCAACTTTGCCTCTTGCGCTTCTTCCAGGGTGGAGGCGGTTTCCCAATATCCGCAGCTGTATATCATCCGTTGGTCCAACATACAACGGTAGAGAGAATTGCCGAGATCGTAGTGGCGTTCCCCTACCTGAAACGCACGCGAAATTTTTTGGGCATTGAGCAGTCTCGCCTTTACGCCGTTTAGAAACCGGGAAAGCGTTCCGACACTGTTCTGCAGCCGACCTCTTAAAACTCGGAAGAAGAATTCGTCCAGCTTTTCGCAGTCCCACCAGCCTTTCATATAGGCTTCCCCCAGCCCGACCGATCCCTTAAGGAAAATTTGGGAATAGACCCCTTCATTGTGAATTTGCATGTCCCATGGACGATCTCCATCGATCTCTATATCGACCTTGGCCAAAATTTTTTTGATTTTTTCTCGAAATACGCTACGAAGCATCGTTCTGTTCTGTAATCGTTTTGTATCGATAGCGGTACCAAACTACCGCATGCCGTTTTACAGTTTGGCCCGTAGGCTTCGTCTTTCAGTTTGAGATCGGCCTACTACGGCGCGTTCCGATCCGGACGGACCTTTGCCCGGCAACCAAAACGAAAAAAGGGTAGCAGACGGTTGATAAAATGTGAATATCATCCGTGGCAAAAGAACGAAGAAAACGGTATGGCGTTTGTTGCAGGGAGAAAGTAGACGGAGAAAAGGGGGACGATTTCGGCGTGACTTGGCTGAGAAGAGCGGAAAACGGCGGGGGTTACGTCAGCAGAAGGGAGTCGACCGCAAGTTCCTCTCCCTGGGTGTTGTAGAATTTTTTGAGCAGGTCGTTGACTGTCAGGCCTTTTTTTTCCTTCCCCCTGATATCGAATATCAGTCTCCCTTGATGCAGCATAATCAGGCGGCTGCCCAAAGCGATGGCCTGCTTCATGTTGTGAGTGACCATTAAGGTCGTGAGTTTTTTCGTTTCCACTATGGCGATCGTGAGAGACAAAATCTGATTGGCGGTTTTCGGATCCAGAGCCGCGACATGCTCGTCCAGAAGCATCACTTCGGGTCGCAGCATAGTCGCCATCAGCATGGTCATGGCCTGCCTCTGACCGCCGGACAGCAGGCCGACCCGATCCGACAGCCGATCTTCCAAACCCAGACCGAGCTTCCGCAACTGCTCTCGAAAAAACGTGCGATCCCTACCCCTTACTCCGATCCTCAGACCCCGCCTTTTTCCCCGCCGATAGGCAAGGGCCATGTTCTGTTCGATCGTAGCCGAAGGGCAGGTGCCCAGCAGAGGGTCTTGGAAGACTCGGGAGATCAATTTGGCTCTTTTATACTCCGGCCAACGGGTCACCTCCCTTCCGCCAATTCGAATCGATCCCGCATCGAAAAAAAGACTGCCGGCAATGCCGTTCAGCAGCGTCGATTTTCCTGCCCCGTTGGAGCCGATTACGGTGACAAACTCCCCCTCTTCGATGTGAAGATCGATGTCTTCCAGAGCAACGGCTTGATTGACGCCGCCCCTGCAGAAGTATTTCGTCCCGCCTTCGATAGCGATCATTGTCGAATTAGTTTTCTTTTTATGTGAGGCGAGATAAGAGCCAGAATCACCAGGATCGCGGTGATCAGGTTGAGGTCGCTGGGACTAAACCGAAACTCTCCCATATCCAACCCCAAGGCCAAAGCAATAGCCAGCCGATACACGACCGAACCCAGCAAAGCGGCTACGATTGCCCGCAAGATGCTGCGGCTGCCGAAAACCGTCTCCCCGACGATTACGGAAGCCAGCCCTGCAACGATGGTTCCGATCCCCATCCCCACGTCGGCGGCTCCCTGGTTCTGCGCCACCAACGCTCCGCTCAAAGCGACCAGGCCGTTGGAGAGACCCACTCCCAAAACGATGATGGTGTGGGTATTGACCCCCTGACTCGTAATCATCCGAGGATTGTCGCCGGTTGCCAAAACCGCCTGTCCCAGTTCGGTACTCAAAAACCAGACGACCAAAACCGCCACGATAACGGCGAACAGCCCGAATACCAAAAGACCTGCCAAATGTCCCGGAACCCCAATGGCGATCCAGGGATCGAAAACTGTCTCAACTCCGAGCATTGCGACGTTGGGTCCGCCCATAATGCGAATATTGACGGAGTAGAGCGCGATCATGGTCAAAATGGAGGCCAGGAGATGCAGGATTTTGAATTTGGTGTTCAAAATGGCTGTGACGGCTCCGGCCAAAAAACCTGCCGCAACCGCAAACAGAAGAGATAAAAAGGGGTTGATTCCACCCGTAATCGCCACTGCCGAGACCGAAGCTCCGAGAGGCAGACTGCCATCGACCGTAAGGTCCGGAAAATCCAAAATTCGGAAGGTCAGATAGACGCCAATAACCATTATGCCGTAGGCGAATCCCTGCTCTACGGCCCCTAGAGCCGCATAAAACGTCATTGGCGATCCTGTGTCGAATGAATCGTCGTATGGAATCTCTACAAAACCCGATATTTTGCTACGCTATAGCCTAGCCAATTCGGGGTACGGTTTCTGCGAGGCAGGCACCGGCATCGGTTGGAGAACCGCACCCCCGGATGGAAGAGTCCCTTAATGCTGTTCGGAGGTTCCTCTACTCAATTGCCATATATTTTATCGGCTTTCTTCAAAAGAGACTGAGGAGGCGTCACACCCATCAATTCGGCATATTTTGTGTTGATGTGCAATTCCAGCTCCTTTTGAAATTCGACGGGTATTTGGGCGGTGTCGGCTCCCTGGAGAATTTTCAAGGCCATGGCGCCCGTCTGGCGTCCGTGCTTGTAGTAGTCGAATCCCATGGCGGCTACGGATCCCCGTCTTACCGAGTCCACATCTCCCGCGAAGATCGGCATCCTGTACTGCGTTCCGACCTTTATGGCCGCTTCCAATCCGGAAACGATGGTATTGTCCGTGGGAATGAAAACGGCATCCACTTTGCCTACGAGACTTTTGGCAGCCTGATAGACGTCGCTGGTTTTCGAAGCCGTGGCGTCGATCACTTTGATTCCGTAATTTTGGCTCAGTTCCTTCAGCGTTTTCACCAGCACTTTCGAGTTTGCCTCTCCCGCATTGTACATAACGCCCAGCTTTTCTATGTTGGGCAGGAAGGCGATCAGCATCTCCAGATGCTTCTTCAAAGGCAGAAGATCGGATACGCCGGTTATATAACCGCCCGGCTGGTTCAGGTTGTCCACCAACCCCGCAGCTACCGGATCGGTAACCGCTGTAAACAGCAAAGGTCTTTTCAGTTCGCTTGGCGCCTTCTCCAGCGCTCTGGCGCAGGCTTGAGCCGACGGCGTAGCAATGGCCATGATCAAGTCCGCCTTTTCCCCTACGATTTGCTGACCGATTTGCGTGGCGGTTCCCATATTGGCCTGGGCATTGTGCACGTTATAGTCAATTTGAACATTGGCTTCCTTCATGTAGTCCTTGAATCCCTTGAGCACCGAGTCCAAAGCGGGATGCTCGACAAATTGGTTCACCGAAATGCGATACGTTTGCGCCATTGCGGTCTGAAGGGAAACCAAACACAACGTCAACGGGATCAAAATCAGTTTCTTCATCGGCCACCTCGTTATGGAGTTCTCGAATTTCGTTACTGTCGAAAGAAACAGAAATATCGTAGGGGATATCTTCCGGTCAACTTGAATATTCGGAAAAGCTTCTCCTCCGTTCCGGAGGAAGTTTCGTGTCCACTCCGGTTATTTGGGATTATCTCCTTTTGAAAAGTCCCAAAACTAGAATGGCGGTCAGCATGGCAAAGCCGATGCCGGTAACGCCTCCCCAGCCGACTTTTTGATAGGCAAAACCGCAGATTGTGATTCCGCAGGTTCCGCCGGCGTAGTAGAAAAGAATATAAAGGGCGTTGGCTCTTCCGCGACTGGAGTGCAATTTTCTGTTCATGCTGCCGGCAGCGGCGGCGTGAATCGTAAAGAAACCGGCGCAAATTCCGGTCAGACCGATGCCGATCGCTAACAGACTGACGATGTGCGTCAGTCCCATCGAAACAGCGAAAAGCAAGGTTCCAAAGGCGATCATGGTCCCGTTGCCCCATCGATTGCTCAGCCTGCCGGATATCGGTGCGATGACGATTCCGACGAGATAGGCCAGATACATCACCGTGATTGTATTTGTCGAAGCTTGAAAGGCTTCGCCGGACAGGTGGAAGGGAAGATAGTTGAACAGTGCGGAAAATAGGAAGAAAGCGCCGAACGATATGAAATAGATCCGCAGAAGTCCAGGTTGAGAAACTAGGGCGAAAAACCCCATTTCCGCATCTCCGGCAGGTTTGTCTCTTCTCTCTTTCGGCAGATAGATCAGTGTCGCTATCGTTGCGAGAGCGACCAACGCCGAAGCCGTTATAAAGGCATAGCGCCAGTGCAGCGGCGGATGGATCCAGCCTCCCAGCAATCGGCCTCCCAGACCTCCGATTACCGTAGCCGACACGTAGGATCCCATAATCGTGTTGAGCCTCTCCTTGGGTAGGCTTCGTGCCAGATAGGCTGCCAGGCAGGTCGTAAGTGCCGGGAAAAACAGTCCCTGCACAAAGCGAAAAAGAATAAGAAGCTCGATATTATAGGTAAGGGAACAAAAGAGACCAAAGAGGGAAACGACCAGTCCGCCCAGCCCGATGATCGGTTTTACCGGATAGCGGTCTGCCAGGCGTCCCACCGGAAGATTGGAGAGAGCGATTCCCAATATGACGGCGGAAACGGTGAACGACGCCATTCGGGCATCGACGCCAAACTCCTTGCGCAAAGCGGGCAGTACGGGTTGAACGATGTATACGGTCGTGAAGCTGGAGGAGACCAGAGAGAATACGACCGCCTGCAGCATAGTGGAAACGACCGGTTTGTGCTGCTTGGGTTCCATAGACGTGCCTATCTTCAATATCGAAGAAGCAATCTTGACAATCCGTCGTACCAAATCAAATCCGGCGGTTATTTCTGAAATG
>CAZLTI010000192.1:0-5835 GCA_964562335.1 uncultured Pseudomonadota bacterium
CTTGCTTCTGTCATTCCCGCACTGAATTTGCGATACTCTGAGCAAAGAACGGGAATCTATAATCAACTGGTTTTATTGGATTCCCGCACTGAATTTGCGATACTTTGAGCAAAGAACGGGAATGACGGTTCTGGTTTTTTTTACCGCTTCGTCATTCTTGCGATTTGCTGAACCACTTGAAACCTTACCCCGGCTGTTGAGACCGAATCAGACGGACGATTTTACGGAAACTAGTTAAACTTCAAAAAATAGGGATAAAATTGCATTTTAAACAAAAAAATAGCCTAATATTGCATATTAAACTTATTTATATCAATATAATAAACTGGTCCGACCCTATTTGAACTATAGCCGTAAAAAGTCAAAAATTACACGAATTGTCATTCCCGCACTGAATTTGCGATACTTTGAGCAAAGAACGGGAATCTAATAAAACCAGTTGACTACAGATTCCCGCCTTCGCGGGAATGACGGTTCTGGGACTTTTTACCGATTCATCAAAATTGATGAATCGGCAGATTCCGAAATATATAGGAAAACTTCAAGAAACATATGTTTCGAATAGATATTCTCCCTTTAGCTCCAGTTCGAGTCGGTCGCCCGATTTCAAAGAATCGACGCCAGCAGGAGTTCCGGTCAGCAGAACGTCACCCGGCACCAGCGTAAATATGCTGGAAGCGTATATCAGCAGTTCCGTAAAACCGGCGATCATTCGGTCGGAATTGCCGGTCTGTCTGACTGTCCCGTTGACCGACAGCCGAAATGGAATGTCGTTTGCGGATCCAAAACGGTCTGGAGAGACAAAAGGGGAAATGGGACAGGAGCCGTCGAATCCTTTGGCAATTTCCCACGGATGTCCCTTTTGTCTACATTTTTGCTGCACATCCCTCAGAGTTAAATCCAGCGCTATTGCATACCCGGCGATGGAGTCGTTTGCCTTCGACGCTGTCGCTTTTTGCAGGCGCTTTCCGATCAACAGGGCGATTTCGACTTCATGATGGCATACCTTCCCGTGGCAGGGCAGACGAATCGGCTCCTGCAGGGTCTGAAATGCTGCTGCCGGTTTTAAGAACAGCAACGGGCTGTCGGGTGTCTCGTTTTGAAGCTCCCGTATATGATCGGCGTAATTCCGTCCTACGCAGACCGCCTTTCCCGGTGGAAAGGAGCATAAAGTGCCGTCGATGTATCTGTGCCTATAGTCCACGATATTGTAGGTCGATGTGCCGTCCTATTTGTTGCAAGCGAACTTGCAGTCAACTTCGATCTTATGTAGGAGGCGTTTGGTTTCCGTTTGGGACCGTCCCGAACTATGCATTTGATAGGAATCCTAAACTCGGCGTAGGTCCAACGTCAACCCGCTTGAAAATGTCAACTGCTCCCGATTTGCCGTATGGAGCGTAGTCAGCTATTATAACTCCTTTTTTGCAACAACAAGCATCTGTTTTCCCAATAACGGGCTTTTTAGTTTTAAAAAAAGTTTTGTCATCCAGTAGCTTCGAGGAAGTCTGCTTTTCATCGAAAATGGCAGATATCCGGCTTTTCTAAAAACAATGGAGTAATTGCAGGATTGCAAAAAATCGCATAACGATTCGTCCGTATAAATCGACTCGTGCGTATAGTCGTCGAAATAATTTTTATAACAGAGTCGAAAATTTGGCTGAAGTACTATGAATCTTCCATGATTTGCTAACTTTTCGAAAATAGTCGCGAACAGTTTTCTGGCATCGTCTTTGTTTAGGTGTTCAATTAAATTCGAGGCAAAAAACATATCGACACTATTGTCTTCCAAAAAATCCATATCAAGGACATGTCTGTTGTGAAACTCGATGCCTTCGTCCATAAAATTTGCCATATCGGGATGTATATCGATTCCAATTCTTTTGGCAGCACGAACGTTACGGATAAACTCTCCATAACCGCATCCGAGATCGACAATACACTTTTTGTTTACGGAAAATCGGTTCATGATATCTTCCGCAATTGCTTTCCATACCTCGTCTCTTTTTGGATCATACGGTACTCTGATGGTATGGTATGTTTTTTTTCCCAATCGATCCATGCTCAACAGTGCCTCTAAATGCCGTTTTTTTGTCAATGCTCTATTGCGTCCAATCCTGCGTTCAATATATTGGCGATTATTTAGATAGCAACGTGGACAAGTTTCGACCAATTTTCGTTGAATCGCCGAAATTTATCCACGCGGCTATTTTTGGAGTCGGCAAAACGAGATTGGCATTTCGGAGAAACGTCCCACTTATTTTCGCATTCGGATCGATCGAAAAGAGGGAGAAGAAGCGGTAGACTTGGGGAAGGGTTTCAAGGCGCCGATTCCTTTTTCATCCTCTTCAATATGGATTCGATGTTGTCCGAATAGTCGAATCCGGAATCGTAAACGAAGGTGAGTTTGGGAACGGTTTTCGTCTGCAGGGCTTTCGCCAGTTTGGACTGGAAGAAACCGGCCGCTCCGTTTAATAATTCCGTTAGGTCGTCGATATCTACATGGGAATGGTAGATCGAATAGTAGATGACCGCCGTGGAGAAGTCGGGTGCCAGTTTCACGTTTACGACGGTCACCCCCTCAAATCTTGGGTCGCTTGCGGACTTTTGGAGAATCGCCGACAGCTTGATCTTGATCAGTTCATTTCTTCTGCTTTTCGAAATTTTCGCCAATGATCCGTCCCTTCGATTCGATGAAATCGGTGTGGAGGCAACTATAATTTTGCCGTAGTCTCGGTGCGGCTATAGGACTCGATTTCATCGCCTATCCGAATATCTTTGTAGGCTTCGATTCCGATGCCGCACTCAAAACCGGTCATCACCTCTTTCGCATCGTCCTTGAACCGTTTTAACGAGGAAAGACGCCCATTGTGAATCACGACATTGTCCCGAAGAACGCGAATTGGAGTGTTGCGGACAATTTTGCCTTCGACGACTTTGGAACCGGCAATGAATCCTACTTTGGGAATGTTGAAGACATCCAGAACTTTTGCTCTCCCTTGCAGTTCTTCTCTAACGATAGGCTTCAGCATGCCTTCCAGTGCTTTTTTTACATCGTCGATCGCTTCGTAGATCACGCTGTACAGCCTGATCTCTATATTGTCCTCCTTTGCCAGTCTTTTCGCCGTCGAGTCCGGTCTCGTATTGAAACCGAGGACAATGGCGTTGCTCGCGGACGCCAGCGAAACGTCGGTACTGGATATGCCGCCGACGGCACTGTGTACGATTTTTACGGAGACCTCTTCGTTTCCAAGCGTAGACAGCGAATCGGCAATCGCTTCGGCTGAGCCGATGACATCCGCTTTGATGATTAGCGACAAAGTCGACTTTTCCTCTTTGCCTACGGAGTCGAATAGATTTTCCAGCGTTTTTTTGGGCCGAACTACCTGTCTCTGCTCTTTTTCTTTTTCGGTTCGCAGATATGAAATTTGACGAATCTGTTTCTCGTCTTTGCCCACGTTGAGCTTATCGCCGGCTTTCGGCATTCCGCTCAACCCGACTATTTCGACAGGCATTGCCGGCGTCGCCTCCGCCACCTTTTTCCCCCGGTCGTTCCACATGGCTCGGATTTTTCCGTATTCCGTGCCAACAACGCAGTTGTCCCCGACTCTCAAGGTGCCGGTCTGTATAAGAACCGTAGCAACGTTTCCTCGCCCCTTGTCCAGCCGGGACTCGATAACCACCCCCTGGGAGAGACGATTCGGATCGGCGCGCAGCTCCATCATTTCAGCCTGAAGATGGGTCATTTCCATCAGCTTTGGAATCCCTTCCCCGGTTTTTGCGGAGAGTTGAATCATGGGAATGTTGCCGCCAAGCTCCTCCGCCACCAGTTCATGCTCCAAGAGCTGTTGAACGACGCGGTCGGGGTTGGCTTCGGGTTTGTCGCATTTGTTGATCGCGACGATAATCGAAACATTGGCCGCCTTCGCATGATGGATGGCCTCCACAGTCTGCGGCTGGAGTCCGTCGTCGGCCGCAACCACTAAAACAACGATGTCGGTAACGTTGGCTCCGCGTGCGCGCATTGCCGTAAAGGCGGCGTGTCCCGGCGTATCGAGAAACGTAACCTTTCCCTCCTTCGTGTCTACGTGATAGGCGCCTATGTGCTGGGTTATGCCGCCAGCCTCTCCGTCGACCACATTGGCACTTCGGATCGTGTCCAACAGTTTCGTTTTTCCATGGTCGACATGTCCCATGATCGTAACTACGGGCGGTCTTTCGACTAGATTTTCCGCATCGTCCTGCTCCAGGTTGAACGTGTCCTCGATGGAGGAGTTATCGACCTTTACTTCGATATTGTGCTCTTCGGCCACCAGTGCCGCCGTCTCCCCGTCTATCGACTGCGTAATGGTGGCCATGATATCCAAAGACATAAGCGTCTTGATGATTTCCGGAACGCGGATCCCGATCAGCTTTGCCAAATCGCCGACAGTGATCAACTCGCCGACAACCAGATCCTTTTTTCTGGGGTTAAACACGTGTTTGGCCCTTTCCGGCTTGGCGGAAGGCGTCTTCCCACCTTTTCTCCTGAATTTTTTGAATTTCCTTTTTCCGGCGAATGCGGAGGGTTCCTCGTCCTTAAAGCTCTCGTACCCCTCCATGACGAAGCGTTCCTTCTTTTTGGCCTTGCCGAAAACCCTCTCCTTTTTCTTTTTCGCGGTAAGTTCGTCTGTAATTTCGGGATCCGGCACGCTTTGCGGTTTGGAAACCTGCTTTTTTCGGCTCCCTTTTTTCGTTTTCTCGGTTGCCTCCCTGTCCGCAGGCTCTTTTTCTCCAGGTTTCCTACTTGCCCCTTTCCGTGGCTCCGCTTTTTCCAGGACTTTCGTTTTGTCGGTCTTGCCCCTTTTTCTTCCGGCGAGTAGTGTACCTGCATCTTCGGCAGCCGAAATTTTTGCTGCATCTTCCCGCCCCCTTTCTACGGCGGTCGACTCCGCCGCTTTTCCCGGATCCGGCTCCCGGGATTTCCTTTTCTCCTTGATCGTCCTCTTCGCTGCCCCTTTTCTATTTTTCGCCGTTTCCCTTTCTTCGTCCTGGACTGGCTCTTTTGCGGCTTTTCTCCTTGCGGTTGCCGTCTCTATCTCTTCTTTGCCGCTTACACTTCCGGCTTCCGGTTTGCCGGGGGATTCGGCATCTTCCGCTTCATCGCGGACCGGCAAAACCTTTTGCGGGGATTCGTCCGCGATATTCAGAGATTTTCGGATCCTTTTTCCCGTGGCCGCCTTTTTGGCGGAAATGATTCTGCGTCTGACCCTTTTGGTTCCTTCTGCACCGGAGACAATGGACTCTTTGATACGGCTTGCGGGTTCCAAAAAGTCCGTTTTGATTTTTAAAATTTGATCGTCCTCCAGAACGGAAAAGTTTCCTTGGATTTTGATGCCCAGCCTGCCGATCCTTTCGATCAGCTCTTTCGTGGGAGTATTCAGTTCTTTCGCCAGTTCAAACACCCGTAATGACATGAACAATTCTCCAGTTTATACCGATAGGTCTTTCGGCTTACGTCGCACCGTTCGCGGCCGTTGGAAGTGCCGCTCCAACGCGCAGGCACACCTTTAACGGCTAGTTCGCTACCTATTCCGTTTGTGCATAAAAATCAAGCTGCGCATTTCGGTTTATTCCGTTTGCTTTTTCGATTGGGGTTCCGTACTCGATCCGGTTTGGTCTTTGATATCCGCCTCCTGTCCGTTTTTTTCCCGTTCCGCCGTTTTCGTCTCTTTCGGTCCGCTATCCTCCGTCTTCCTATCCTGTTCCGTTTTTGTCTCTTTCGGTCTGCTATCCTCCTGTTCCTTTTTTTCGGTCTCCTTTTCCCCCGGAACCGTCTCCTCCGTTTTTGCTATCCGT
>CAZLTI010000193.1:0-5825 GCA_964562335.1 uncultured Pseudomonadota bacterium
GCTCTCCGCCTTGGTCACGTAGCACTGCTTTCTGGAAAGGATCAGTGGAGATCCCTCCGGGTGATGGATGAGGAAGATCGCATCCCGCTCCTCTACCGCTTCCCGCCCGATGCGGATGACGCCGTGTGAGAGGGAGGGATTGCCGAACACCCTGACGATGGCGTAGTCCAGCTCCCCGTCGGCTTCGGTCGGTTCGCTCGCCACCTTGAACTCCCGCACGGAGGAGGTGTCGAACTCGTTCAGATATCCCAGTTCCAGCTTGGCGGCCAGAACCTGCGTTCCCATCAGGCCTGGAATGCAGTGGTAGTTGGTGATGATGTATTCCGCGGAAACGACGGAAGCCGTGCACAGCATCGTTCCCGTGCGCCCCTCCCGGTCCCGCGCTTTGACCTTCAGTCTCCCCACCGGTTTCGAAAAACGGCGAAATCGGCTGCCGGGCTTGAAATCGTAGATACGCTCGAAATCCTTGGACCCCTGCATCTGCTCCAGTTTCAACTGGATGGCCTGGGGCGTGCGCACGTTGATGCGATCGAACTCGTCGTCCGCCAGAATCCTCACCTGGGCAAAGCCGCAAAGGGGGAAGAGAAAAAAAGAGGCGGCGACGAGGAGCTTGGCTGGGCCGTTTTGCATGGCGATCTCTCTGCTGTGTCCCGAAGGGACGTTTCAAACGATAACTCTATTCGACAATATGAACTTCGACTGTGGGGGCGCCTTTCCGATCCCGACCTTGGGAGGCGAGCCAGTTGCGAATTGCCTCCCGATTGGAGTCGATCCGGGTGTTTCTTCCCGGCGACAGCGGCTGCCGGGAAGATGGAAGAGGGGTGGGGCGCGACCGTTGCGGATCGGCCAGAAAGTCGGCCAGAAGCCGGTTGTTGGCCAGGTACTCCCCGGCGCCTTCCGGCACCTCCAGCCCCTCCAGCAGGCGGCTGGCGGCAGCCGTATCTCCCTCCAGCAAAAAAAGGGACGACAGGTTGATTTTCGCCGGCCAGTAGTGGGTATCCTTTTGCAGGGCCAGCTGCAGATGCCGTTTCGCCGATTGTAGCGCCCGCCGGTAGGTTTCTCCCCTGCGGCAGGCTCTTTCCCGCGATCTTTCGTAGACCAGCTTGGCGGCCAGGGTCTCCAGCTCCAAAACGAAGGAGGGGTGCAATCGGTATGCGATTCCACTGCATCCGCCCGTCTGCCAAACGGCGGCGTTGAGGCTGGCCGCTGCGATATTGTTGTGCACCTCCCGACCGGGAAAAACGGCCAGAAAGCTGCGGAAGGCTTGCGCCGCCTTATCGAACCTGCCCTCCCGGTAGCGGTCGACACCCTGGCGGAACCTGTCGACGGTTCCGGCAAATTCCGCCAATCGCCGCCGCAGCTCGGAGGAGCGGCTGGACACCACGGGATGGCTGCCCGTCTGCGCCTCCCCCACGATTCTGATTCTCTTTCTCACCTTGCGTTCGTATTCGATCAGGAAATTCTCCCCTTCGTGCCGGAACACCGCTCGGGGATCGTATCCGGCGGCGGTCAAAATCAGCATGCCTCTGCGGTCGGCGTCGAACTCCGCCTCCCGGACCGAGTCGGCCTCTTGCTGTCCCGGCAGCGGCTGAAACAGCAGGGAGATGCCCAGCCTGGCGTGGTCGCGGTGGATCAAATGTGCCAGTTCGTGGGAGAGGATGAAGGCCAGGGTGGCGCGGCTCGAAGTTTCCGCTGCGCTGCCCTGCTCGAAGACCAGATCGAGCAGGCTCTCCACCAGCACGATGGAGCCGTCGGGCAGCGCGAAAGCCCACGAATCGCTCCACTTTTCCGCCGCACGGGAAAGAACGATCAGGCGCGGCTGCCGAATGCCGTTGGGAAGGGAGGCCTGCCACAGCTTGCGCAGAACGGATCTGGCGACCGCTATACCGGGGTTCCGCCATGCCTCGGCCTGGCGGTGGTTTTTTATCCACCATTGGGAGCGGGCTTTGGCGTCGGTTTCCGCCAAGAGCGCCGAAGCGAGACAGAGCGACAGGAGCAGAGCGATAGCTGTTTTCATAGGTTCCGATTTCGGTTCGGGATAACGTGGTTGTTCGGATGCCGTTTCATGTCAGGATTTCCAGAATTTCGCCGAAGAGTCCGGCCACCCTCCGGTAGTCCTCCACATCCCACGACTCCTTTTCCACGGCCCGCAGAATCCGGGAGAGATTGCGGCCGACCCCTACGGGCAGCCCTTTTTCCTGGGATTTTTCCCGATAGAAGGCAACGGTCTTTTTTTGGAAAAACGGCTTGCGGCGGGATTTTGCCGCCAGCTCCGCAGCTCTCGCCCAGGCGCCGAACAGAAAATAGAAATCCGTGCCCTCCCCTTGGGCGGCGGCGATCAGATGCCGATTCAATTCGGATAGATCGGGAAACTGTCCCCTGCCGATCTTCCGGCGGCAGTTCCGCACGGCCGACTGCAAATCTTGGTTTGCGGTCACCGCTGGCGCCACTCCGGACAGGGCGGCAGCGAAACGCAGCGCCTTTTCTCCGTCCTTGGCCCGCACCGCCATCTCCAGGCCGGCGGCCAGCGTTCCGGCCAGAAAGGCGGCCCGCTCCACCGGCAATCCGCCGTTAAAGCCGTAGATGGGCAGGGCGTAATCCTTTGCCGCGTTGTGGCGGTTCAGAACTTCCGGTTTTTCCCATGCGGTCAGCGAGGCGATGATTCCCTCCAACGACGGCGGCCTGTGCGGCTGCCCCAGCCAGACCGCCAAAAAGAGGCTCGCGGCCAGCAACGGCAGGGCGACGGTGGCGAAGCCCCCCCTTTTCAGCCGACCCGGAAAGCGGAGCGCAGGCGGTTCCTCCGCCAGTGCCGCGCCCGTTATTTCGCGGCATCTCCGGCAGGAGGCAACGTGGGAGAGGATTTCGACCCGCTCCTGCGTTTCCGCATGGCCCCCGGCAAAAACGGCCAGCCGCTCCTCCGGGAGGCAGTTTCCCCTTTTTCGCCGCAGCGGCAGACGCTGCGCCAGTATTTTCCCCAGTTTGTCCATAGAATCGCATTCGTACGGTGTCCGCAGGTCGACGACTGATCGATCGTCTTCCATTGGTGTTGGACGGACAAATGGTTTTTTTTCAAAAATTTCGCGACCGCCGCCAACAAGAGGCGATCCGCGCCGCGAATCTCACATACATCGGCTTCCGGTGCGGAAGGGCAGCAGGAGCAGAAAGAGGGAGGCCTCCGTCTTCAACCCACCCATTTGTCCAAAAAGCTCCTCGACCTCGCTTCTGCCGTATCCCGCCTCCGCCAGGAGCGACTCCAGCTCCGCCAGGATTCTTTTCAGAGCGGTATCCACCTCCGCCCTACCCTTCCCCAGCATTCTGGCGATTCTGGAGACGGCCGCATCCTCCAGAAAGCGGAGCTGCACGATGGCGTACTCTTCGTCGGAGAGGCCGCCTGCATAGTCGCGCATGATGCGGACGATACGCTCCATCTTTCGGGTCAGCCGTTTGTTCTCCAGTACGCTTTCCGGCCGATCGTCGCTCTGCGCGTTTGCCAAGGCGGTCTCGGACGGAACGAAATCGATCCTGCGCCTGCCCTTTCCATGTCGCTCCAGCTCCAAGGCCAGGCGTTCCAACTCCTGGCGGGAGGGTTTGGGGAGGATGGACTCCTCCTCTCGAATATGGCGGCAGGCCTCGTCAAAGGGCATTCGGCATTGATGCAGCAGCTTATGGAGCAGTTCGGCGGCCGGTCCCAGGCGGGCGATACGCTTCGACTTCCGCACTCTGGTGCCTCCCTCCTTGCGGACGATATCGATGACGGTGGAGGCCACGATGGTCTTCAGGTAGGTCAGGCGACTGCAATGGCTCTCTCCGCGAAAGTTCCGCAGCTTCCGAAAGCCGTTTGCGGCCCAGGCCAAGTGCAGTTCCGCCTTGATGCCCTCCCGCTCCTCCCTTCCGATTCCCTTTTTTCGGCAGTGGCGATCCACGATGGCGTGGACGGTCTCCAGGTTGGCTTCGTAGAAGGATTGGGGATCGCCGATCTTTCGGGTGCTCTGCAGGCTGTGCATCTCTTGATCGGGGACGGTCGGTCGATTGGGGGAGAAATTTCGGGCGTTGCGCGTGCAGTGGCGGTCAAGCACTTTCGAACCGCCCTTCTATCACAGGGAGGAGAGAAAGAAAAGGGGGGTCCTTGAGGGAACCTCGAAATTCCCGGCAAACGGCGATACTGCGTCAAAAGACAACAAATTTCATCTTGCCAAGTCATATATCGGGTGACAGCATGCCAGTTTAATGCGTCGTTGGCATCGTTCGTTTGCAGCCGGAATGTCGGGTTCGGGCAAGCTTTATCCAATGAGGCGAAATAGACGATGAATCGTGTAACACCCTTGATTGTCGGATTCGAAGGCCAGTCGCTCAATAGCTCGTTAAAAGAGCATCTACTGGAAATCGGACCTGCGGGAATTGTGTTGTTCAGACGAAACATCGCCTCGTTAATCCAGGTCCGCGAACTGATTGACGCTATCAGAGACCTATTGGGCAACCCGATCGTTGCGATCGACCACGAGGGCGGTCTGGTATCGCGGTTCCCGCACGATACGCCTGTTTCGCCTTCGGCCTACGCCCTGGGCCTGCTTCGGAATTTCGATGCCGTCGAGGAGTCGTGCCGGATACAGGCGCAACTGCTGGCTTCTCTTGGGATCAATCTCAACTTTGCTCCGGTATTGGATCTCTTTCGATCCGCCGAAAGCGGAGCTATCGGGACGCGAGCCTTTTCCTCCGATCCGCAAAAAGTGGCGGAATACGGCAGCCGGACCATTACGGAATATGCCCGATCGGGAATCGGAACCTGCGCGAAGCATTTCCCCGGCCAGGGGCGAACGGCGGTCGACACCCACTTTGCCCAAGGCGAGGTGGAGTACCAACTGGATGAAATGGAACGGACGGATTTGTGTCCGTTTCGAGAGGCAATTGCCGCCGGCGTTCCCTCCGTTATGGTCTCGCACCTGAAATACAGGGCACTCGACAGGAGACATCCGGCCAGTCTGTCATCCAAAATCGTGGAGGAGCTGCTCCGAAAGCGTATGGGCTTCGATAGGCTCGTAGTAGCGGACTGCGTCGAGATGGCCGGTCTCAGCGCGGATTACAGGCCGGAAGAGATCGTCTCGCTGGGATTGGAGGCGGGAATCGATCTGTGGATCAGCTCCTACAGCCAAAAAAGAAGCTACCCGTTTCAGATCGCACTAAAAGAGGCGTATGAAAAAGCCGTCCGCTCCACAAGCGAACTGGCGGAAAGGGCGGACCGAAGTTTGACGCGCATTAAACAATTACTCGAAAAATATCCGGGTAAACCGGCCTCGTTCGACAGGGAGAAGGCTTTTGCCGGGATGAAGTCGATACACCGGGCTTCCCTGCAAAAAATCCGACAGTCTCCCCTTCCCGAAGATTCCAGGGGGCTGATGCTGATAGAGTTGTCGAATGAAGAGTCTCCCGATCTCGATGCCAAAAGGAGATGGAATGTCGTCTCCGAAGTTTTAAGCGACCGAAAGGATTTGATATCATTACGTTTTCCTGTACCGAAAGACGACCGCCATGCATTGAAACAGGCTCTCGCTCAAGCAAAGGAACATCGACTGAATCCGATTGTGCTGACGGCCAACGCCTATCGCTGGAAAGGGTATCGGGAGCTTGCGAAACTGTTTCAACAGATGGAAAGCTATGTTCATATCGCACTATTGGATCGGCGGGATCTGTTCGGAATAACGGAAAACGAATGGGTCACCTGGGGATTCAACGGATTGACCGCACATATGCTGGCGGACGAACTGAGTGCGTTGCTCGACTTTTTTTCGGTTCATCAAATGTCAAAAATGAAATCTCCCTCCTCTCTG
>CAZLTI010000194.1:0-5809 GCA_964562335.1 uncultured Pseudomonadota bacterium
CGCGCGCCCCCAAAGGGGGGCGCCGTTCGTTGACGTACGAATCCGATTCCCGTCTTGTTTTTTTTTGTCCCGGCCGCTGCCGCTTCGGGCCGTCCGTCGCGCCCCTGGGCGCGCGGACCCCCTTTCGGCAGGGCGGATATGGGCGCAGGGCGGATGCCTAGGCTTCGGGAAGCGAGGAAGGACGCGGACGGCTGCGATAAGCCCGGACGAGACGCGAGCGGTCATCGACTCCGGGATTTCCGAATGGGGGAACCCGGCGGGGGAATGCCCCGCCATCCGGCGGCGAATCCATAGCCTCCGGAGGCGAACGCGGGGAACCGAACCATCCCAGTACCCGCAGGAGAGGAAATCAACCGAGATTCCGCCGGTAGCGGCGAGCGAAAGCGGAACAGCCCAAACCCGGCCCTTCGGGGCCGGGGGTAGTAGGAGCCTCGCGAGGCTTCGCGCGGCGTCAGGCGAAGGATCTGGAAAGGTCCGCCGCAGAAGGCAACGGCCCTGTAGCCGAAGTCGTGGCGCGCGGCCGGAGGAGTTCCTGAGTAGGACGGGACACGAGAAATCCTGTCCGAATCCGGGTGGACCATCATCCAAGGCTAAATATTCCCCGAAGACCGATAGCGCACCAGTACCGTGAGGGAAAGGCGAAAAGAACCTCGGAAAGAGGAGTGAAACAGAACCTGAAACCCTGCGCCCGCAAGCGGTGGGAGCCCTCCGGGCCGAGGCCCGGGGGGTGACCGCGTGCCTTTTGCATAATGAGCCAACGAGTTGCTGTCGGCGGCGAGGTTAAGTCGAGGACGGAGCCGCAGCGAAAGCGAGTCCGAAGAGGGCGTCCGGAGTCGCCGGAAGCAGACCCGAAACCGGGTGATCTATCCCCGTCCAGGTCGAAGCTTGGGTAGGACCAAGTGGAGGACCGAACCGGTGCGCCTTGCAACGCGCTCGGACGAGGCGGGGATAGGGGTGAAAGGCCAATCAAACCCGGAGATGGCTGGTTCTCCCCGAAACATATTTAGGTATGGCGTCGCGCAGCGCCGCCGGAGGTAGAGCACCGGATGGACTAGGGGGCCCACCGGCCTGCCAAACCCAACCGGACTCCGAATGCCGGCGAGCGGCGCGCGGCAGTCAGACTGCGGGAGAGAAGTTCCGCGGTCGAGAGGGAAACAGCCCAGACCGCCGGCCAAGGCCCCCAAGTGGACGCTAAGTGGCAAAGGATGTGGGAATGCCGATACAGCCAGGAGGTTGGCCCAGAGGCAGCCATCCTTTAAAGAAAGCGTAACAGCTCACTGGTCCAGCGCGCCCGCGCCGAAAATGTAGCGGGGCTCAAGCGTTCCGCCGAAGCCGCGGATTCCGGCGTGCCGGAATGGTAGGGGAGCGTTCCATGGGGATCGAAGCGCTCCCGCGAGGGTGCGTGGACGCCATGGAAGCGATTATGTTGGCACGAGTAGCGTTAAAACGGGCGGGAAACCCGTTCGCCGAAAGCCCAAGGTTTCCGCAGCCATGCTAGTCATCTGCGGGTCAGTCGGCCCCTAAGGCGAGGCCGAAGGGCGCAGCCGAAGGGAAACCGGTCAACATTCCGGTACTTGCGCGCGCTGCGACGGGGCGACGCGGAAAGGTAGGCCGTCCTGCCTCTGGTACGGCAGGTTCAAGGAGGTAGGCGGGAGGGACCGGCAAATCCGTCCCTCCACAGGCGCCGAGATCCGACGACGCGGGCCTTTCGGCCCCCAAGCGGCCGATCCTACGCCGCCGAGAAAAGCCTCTAAGCTTCAGGCGCGCGCGAACCGTACCTCAAACCGACACAGGTGGGCGGGAAGAGCATTCCCAGGCGCCCGAGACAGACCGCGTCAAGGAACTCTGCAAATCGAGTCCGTAACTTCGGGAGAAGGACTGCCGGCGTCAGGTGGACCCCCTCGCGGGGCGAGCCGAGGCCGGCCGCAGAAGAGAGGCCCAGGCGACTGTTTACCAAAAACACAGCGCCATGCGAACGCGCGAGCGGAAGTATATGGCGTGACTCCTGCCCGGTGCCGGAAGGTCAAGGGGAGTTGTCAGGCGCGAGCCGAAGCGGCGAACCGAAGCCCCGGTAAACGGCGGCCGTAACTATAACGGTCCTAAGGTAGCGAAATTCCTTGTCGGGTAAGTTCCGACCCGCACGAATGGAGCAACGATCTGGGCGCTGTCTCGACGCGGTCCTCGGCGAAACTGAAGAGGCGGTGAAGATACCGTCTACCCGCGGCAAGACGGAAAGACCCCGTGAACCTTTACTGCAGCTTGGCATTGGGTTTTGGCGCGTCGCGCGCAGAATAGGTGGGAGACTTCGAAGTTCCGGCTCCGGCCGGAGCGGAGTCGCCTTTGAGATACCACCCTCGGCGTTCCGGGATTCTAACCCGGGTCCCCTTCGGGACCGGGGACAGTGTCTGGCGGGCGGTTTGACTGGGGCGGTCGCCTCCCAAAGCGTAACGGAGGCGCGCGAAGGTTCCCTCGGGCTGATCGGAAACCAGCCTTGGAGTGCAAAGGCTCAAGGGAGCTTGACTGCGAGCGGGACGCCGCGCGCAGGTACGAAAGTAGGCCTTAGCGATCCGGTGGTTCCGCATGGAAGGGCCATCGCTCAACGGATAAAAGGTACTCCGGGGATAACAGGCTTATCTCCCCCGAGAGTTCACATCGACGGGGAGGTTTGGCACCTCGATGTCGGCTCATCGCATCCTGGGGCTGGAGCAGGTCCCAAGGGTATGGCTGTTCGCCATTTAAAGCGGTACGCGAGCTGGGTTCAGAACGTCGTGAGACAGTTCGGTCCCTATCTGCCGCGGGCGCCGGAGATTCGAGGGGATCCGCCTCCAGTACGAGAGGACCGGGGCGGACGGACCGATGGTGTTCCTGTTGTCGCGCCAGCGGCACGGCAGGGTAGCTAAGTCCGGAGCGGATAACCGCTGAAGGCATCTAAGCGGGAAGCCGTCCCCGAGAGAGATTTCCCGGGAGATGCGATCTCCCCGAAGGCCCCAGTAAGACGAACTGGCGGATAGGCCGGGGGTGCATGCGCGGCGACGCGCGCAGCCTACCGGTACTAACGGCCTGGCGGCCCTGCCTATGGGGGGGTCCGGGTCGGTCCGGAGCGGTGCGGCCGGGCATAACGGCAGGGGAATTCGGGACGGGAGTCGGGATTCGTTAAAGTTGGGGGTTCGGCGGCTATGGCGGAGGGGCCACACCTGTATCCATGTCGAACACAGCAGTAAAGTCCTCCAGCGCCGATGGTACTGCGCGGGAATCGCGCGGGAGAGTAGGCCGTCGCCGGCCCCTTCCCTTCGACGAAACCGGACTTGACGAAGAAGAGATAATTTTGATGGGTTGTTACGGATTCAAATAGAATCAAGTAGAGACCCTATAATGTAATTTCCCTACCGTCGATTTATTCGCTGTTTCAGTGCGAGTAAATCGTTTCAAATTACAAGAAAAGCAAGTAGCGCAAATCCTACAAGAAGTTTCAGATAAAATTTCCGGTTTTTCCTTACATATGATGAAACGGTAAGAAATCCCCAAACCGTCATTCCCGCTTTTGCGGAATGACAACTCGTGCAATTTTTCGACTTTTTATGGGACTGCGGTCTTCGCCTTCGAAAGACTGCTTGAACTGTCGACAATAGGCCGTTTTACTCTTTCGTTTTACTCTTTCAACGGATTTTTAGCGGTCGACCGAACGTCTCGGAAAAACCGCTTGCAAAATCGCTCCTAATTTCAGTTTTACATCCATAAAATTCCTTTTTGCGGGTTCCATCCATCCGATCCATCCGAAACGTAACTTCGCGTGGCGGTCTGCCTCTTCGGCACAACATCTTCTAATGGCAAGGGATGAAAACATACGAACAGATCAATCGGAAGATAGAAGCGAAAAAGGCAGTTGTATTGACGGCTGAGGAAATTGTCGGTTATGTGGAAAAAAAGGGGATCGCCAAAGCAGCAGACGAAGTCGATGTAGTGACTACGGCCACATTTGGACCCATGTGCTCTTCGGGATGTTTTTTGAACTTCGGTCACAGCAAGCCGAAAATCCGCATGACGGAAGCATGGATCGACGACGTTTTGGCCTATTCCGGAATTGCGGCCGTCGATCTTTATGTCGGTGCTACCCAATTGAGGCACAACGATCCTGCAAACATGTATTTTCCGGGGGAGTTTCGATTTGGCGGCGGTCATGTAATGGAAAAGTTGGTGGCAGGAGAAAAGCTGCAGCTTTTCGCATTGTCCTACGGTACCCAGGACTACCCCAACCGGGAACTGCGCACCTACTTTACCATAAAGGACCTCAACCAGGCGATTATGGTGAATCCTAGAAACTGCTATCAAAACTACAATGTAGCTATCAACTGTTCGGAAAGGCCGCTCTACACCTATTTGGGACAACTGAAGCCCAATATGAAAAACCTGACCTATTGTTCGGCCGGTCAACTGTCTCCCCTGCTGAACGACCCGCAGTACAAAACGATCGGCATCGGTACCCAAGTCTGGTTGGCCGGTGCCAAAGGGCACATTTACGCGGAAGGTACCCAGCACGGCCCGACCTGCAAGAGGAACACCAGGGGAATTCCCACGGAGGGTGCGGGAACTCTGGCTTTGACCGGAAATATGAAAGAGATGAATGCGGAGTTTGTACGCGGTGTCAGTCTCAGAGGGTATGGAACTTCGGTATCGATCGGTGTCGGAATTCCCATCCCGATTCTGAGCGAAGAGGTTCTCAAGCAGACCTGCGTGCGGGACCGCGACATAAAGGCTCCCGTCGTCGACTACAGCCACGACTATCCGCAGCGGACGGGAAAAGTGATTTGCAGGTTGAGTTACGAGCAGCTGAAATCGGGAGAGGTCACAATAAAGGGGAAAAAGGTCGAAGTAAGCTCTCTCTCTTCTTACAAAAAGGCACTTGCGATAGCGAACATCCTGAAGGAGGAGATAACCGACGGCGATTTTTTGCTGACGCAACCCATCCGACCTCTGCCCCGCATTCAAAGCATGAAACCTCTTAAGATCAAAGGGCAATAACTATGATCACCAAACGTGTGCTGCTCGTTTTTCCCAAGACGGAATCGGACAAACCGATCATCAACGAATTGATCAAATATTACAGCTTGACCGTCAATCTGATTAGAGCGCGAATCACACCGGAAGAGGAGGGGCATATGGTGCTCGATTTGATCGGTCAAAAAAGAGATATCCAAAAGGGGTTGAAATACATCAAGGATCTGAACATCCACGTCAACGAAACCAACAAGGGATTGCAGTGGGACGGCAACGCCTGCGTGCATTGCGGAAACTGCCTATCGCACTGTCCTACCGACGCGCTGTTCGTCGAAGATAGGAAAACCATGGAGGTAAGCTTCAATAGTAACATCTGCATCGAATGTCTGAGCTGCATCAAAAACTGTCCCTATGGAGCCTGTACCTCCATCTTTTTGTACGGACGCGACAACCTCAATGCGTAGATACATATCCTATTCGTTGAAGGGTGCCAATTACCGCATCTGCTCTTCCCGTACCGACGCCATCAAAAGAGAGATCCGATTCCAGCGCAGAGTGCTGATCGAATATATCGGACGGCATCCGGAATTTCTGGATTCCTTGGAGCCGATCGAACTGCAGTCCGATCCGCCGGAGATCGTTAGAAAGATGCACTGCGCCTCGCAAAAAACGGGTATCGGTCCCATGGCCTGCGTTGCCGGAGCAACGGCTCAATTGGCTGCCGAAGCCGCCGTACGAAATGGTGCAATCGAAGCCATCGTCGAAAACGGAGGGGATATCTACCTAGTTTCGAAAGATGAGATTCTCGTCGGCA
>CAZLTI010000195.1:0-5801 GCA_964562335.1 uncultured Pseudomonadota bacterium
TCAAAAGGACTATACGAAGTCTTGGCAGAAAAATCAAAGGGAACGACTCTATAGTTTTTTCGGGGATTCCCTAAAGGGATTTGCGGAGTGGTCGGCAAAAATCTCACGGGACACTGGTTGCCTTTTTTTGTACGACTTGGTAGGTGAAGCGGTAACGACGGAACTGCCTTTCCGAACTCTCTCCATAGCCGCACATCACATCGCTACACGGATCGGAGGACGTTTCCGCAGGAAGCGGACAGTCATCCGATCACTTTTGGGGAATCGACAATGAATATACGTCTGCCCGACGGATCGAAGCGGGAGCTTCCGGAGGGAAGCAGCGTCTTCGATTTGGCCGGAAAAATCAAAAGACAACTGAATGGGAACGCTCTTGTCGCCGAAGTCAACGGAGAATTGAAAGAACTCGGCACGACGCTGAAAGATGGCGACGAGGTGCGGATATTCACGTTTGAAGACAGGGAGGGAAAGGAGGTTTTCTGGCACTCCTCGGCACATCTGCTGGCTCAGGCGATAAAGCGCCTCTTTCCCAAAGCCAAGCCGACTATTGGCCCCGCTATCGAGAAAGGTTTCTACTACGATTTCGCCGAACTGGAAATTTCGGAAACGGATTTTCCCAAAGTGGAAGAGGAGATGCGAAATATCGTAAGGGAGCGGACCGTCCCGGAGAAGGTGGAGTATGCGACAAGAGAGGAGGCATTGGCGGAATTCGGCGAAAACAAATACAAAGTGGAGATGATCGAACGGTTGGAGGAGGGACTCAGCGCCTATCGGCAGGGAGAGTTTCTCGATCTCTGTCGTGGTCCCCATGTCCCGCATACGGGCGCAATTCGGGCGTTCAAGGTGCTGAAAACTTCGGCTGCCTTCTGGAGGGGGGATGCCGAAAGGGATCGGTTGACACGCGTCTACGGCATCTCTTTTCCCGACCGAAAGATGCTCTCCCAGCACCTCAAATTTTTGGAAGAGGCGGCCAAACGGGATCACAGAGTGGTGGGAAAACGGCAGAAGCTGATCTCCTTCCATACGGAGGCACCCGGCATGCCGTTCTTTCATCCCAACGGCATGGTCGTTTGGGAGGAGTTGGTTCGATATTGGGAGGAGTGTCATAAAGAGGCGGGATATCGGCAGATTAAAACGCCCATTTTGCTGAACCGGGATTTGTGGCAGCGGTCCGGCCATTGGGACAACTATCGGGAAAACATGTATTTGTCCGCAATCGACGACGAGGCCTATGCCATCAAACCGATGAACTGTCCTGGCGGAATGCTGTATTTCAAGGAGGATCAGTACTCCTACCGCCAACTACCGCTGAGGATAGGAGAGATCGGACTTGTGCATCGGCACGAACTGAGCGGCGCACTATCGGGCCTGTTTCGGGTGCGCTGTTTCCATCAGGACGATGCGCACATATTTATGACCCCGAAGCAGATTAAGTCGGAAATTCGGAACGTGCTGGAACTATCCGACAAAATATATGGGCAGTTCGATCTCTCCTATCATCTGGAGCTTTCGACGAAACCGGAAAAAGCGATCGGAACCGACGAGGAATGGGAAGTGGCCACCAATGGACTGCGGGATGCTTTGGAGGAGGGGGGCTACGAATATGTCGTCAATGAGGGGGACGGCTCCTTCTACGGCCCGAAAATCGATCTGCACATCAAGGACGCCATCGGGCGCACCTGGCAGTGCGGCACCATTCAGTTGGACATGCAGCTTCCGGAACGATTCGATCTATCCTATGTCACGCCGGAGGGGAGCAAGCGACGCCCCGTTATGATCCATCGCACGATTTACGGATCGTTCGAACGTTTTTTCGGTATATTGATCGAGCATTTTGCCGGAAAGTTTCCGATGTGGCTTTCCCCCAGACAGGTACGCATTTTGGCAATAACGGACAGGCACAACGAATATGCGGAACGTGTTTGCGGTTTTTTCGCCAAAGCGGGCTTGAGAGCGGAAACCGACCTGACGGCGGAGTCCGTCAACAAGAAGGTTCGTTTGGCCCAGTTGGATCAGGTAAACTACATTCTGGTCGTCGGCGACCGCGAAATCATAGAGGGGACGGTGACCGTCCGTGCCGGAAATAGAGTCCTCGGCGCCCGAAAAGTACAGGATGTTGTCGACAGCCTTCAAAAGGAATATCGATCCCGTAAGTATAGGAAGAACAGCATCGATTGACGTCTGTCGGACGTTTTTGTCGATTCCCCTCTCCATCGACCCGAACTTGACCCCAATGGATCCGAGTATCTCCATTTTGCTCCCTGTCTATAACTCCGCTTCCCTATTGGGGGACTGTTTCGACAGCATAGAAAGCCAAACCCATCGGAATTACGAGGTGGTCGCGGTCGACGACGGGTCGACGGACGGGACATCGCATCTGCTGAAGCGACGCGCTGGCGAAGACAGACGAATCCGCCCCTACTCTTTCGCCGAAAATCGCGGCGTTGTCGCGGCATTGAACTATGGTTTGAAGCGGTGCCGGGGTTTTTGGATCGCTCGTATGGACGCCGACGACATCATGAACCCCGAACGCCTGGAGCGGCAATTGGACTACATGAAGCGAAACCCAAAGGTCGATATTCTGGGTTGCCGGATCTCCCTTTTTCGCAGGGAAGGGGTGCCGACTTCCGGGCAGCTGCGCTACCAGGACTGGAGCAACTCCCTGATTACCGACGAAAGAATCAAACAGGAGATATTTGCCGAGTCTCCCATTATGCACCCCACCTTTTTTCTGCGGAACGAATACTTTCGAACGCTGAACGGCTATTCCGACCGTCCCTGGGCAGAGGATTACGATCTCCTGCTGAAAGCGCTGCTGCAAAAGGCCACGTTTGCCAAACTACCCGAAGTTCTTTTGCTGAAACGGGACCATCCGAATCGGGTGGCGAGAACGGACAGCCGGTGCAAACCCAAGGCAATGTACCGGGCTAAGGCCTTCTATTTTGCTAAGCACTTCCGCCTGCAGGGGAGAAGGCTGCTGATTGTCGGGAACGGACCGTCGGCCAGACAGTTAGTAGAGGCGTTACAAAGGGAGGGAATGAAAATCGATGGTTTCGTACAAAACCGGGACAACGCAAAAAAGGGAAAAAACATGGGAGTGCCGATACATGACATATCGCTTCAAGATGCCGATGCCTTTTTTTGGCGGAACCGGAATGCTTTTTTTCTGCTGGCTGTCGGAGATGCGACAGGAAAGGCGACCTTAGAGAAAATCTTAACCGGCAGTGGACTTCGGCCGGGAGTTCACTACTACAAATTCATTTAGGTCCGACCTATGCCCACGCCATCTATCGATCTGGTAAAGCAGGTTGCGGCGGTTCTCTACCGAAATGGGGACAGCCTTGATCGTGCGCTGAAAATGCTGTCCGACGCCTTTTCCGCTATTGATTTTCAAGGACGCCGCTTCCCGTTTGTGGAAACCGACTACTACAAAAGGGAGATGGGAAGCGGTCTGAAACGTTTTCTGCTGTCGTTCGAAACCCTGATAGATCCCGGTTGTCTAATGGAGGCCAAGACTGTAACGCAACATATAGAGGAGCGGCTGAGCAGCGGGGGAAACCGTACCGTCAATCTGGATATCGGTTATTTGGACATATTCAAATTGATGCTTGCATCCCGCAAGGCGCGCAGCAACAAGATCTATTTGGGAAATCAGGTCTGGGCCGACATGATACTCTACTATGAAAAAGGGGATTATCAGCCGTTCGTATGGAGTTTTCCCGACTTCAAAAGCGGAATCTACAATCGCGACCTGAAGACTATTCGCACCATCTACAAAAAGCAGCTGAAAAAGTGCCGCGAGAACATCGAATAACGAAAACTCATGAAAGATTCCACCCGTAAATCGGGCAAGTCCAAAAAACGGGGGATTTTGATTGGCGGCTCCGGCTTGATTGGAGGCGGGATTACCTATTACTACAAAAAACGGCTGCGGAACAAAATCAGGCTGCTGGCCCCTAACAGCAAAAAGCTGAGTCTGAGAAGTTTCGAGGACATAAAGCAGTACGTCCAGGATGCCAACCCGAATTTCATTATCAATTCCGCAATCACGGCAATCGACTCGGATCCGCAGTTGGCCCTCGAAATCAACTATTTAGGAAGTATAAATCTTGCGAAGATCGCAGCGGCCCGTAGAATTCCCTACATCCATTTCAGTTCGGGCGCCACGCTGCCGGCCGGGGAGAACATCGAAGAAACCGATCAGCTTCCGCTAAAGGCAAACCTATCCAACTACGCCAAATCCAAATTGATGGCGGACCAGACTCTTCGGCGATTGGCGAAGACCGAAGGGCTCGACTATACGACGATTCGACTGGCCATTGTCTACGGTCGGCACGACCACAAGATCCAGGGAATCACCCACCTGTTTTTTGCGGTGGCAAATCAGACGATGCCGTTTATGATGACCAAACCTAAAGTTAAGCACTCCTACAGCAACGCCCGCAAAGTCCCTTTCTTCGTCGACCACGTAATACGGAATCGTTCCGAGTATTCGGGCAAGGTGTACCATTTGGTCGATCCCGAACCCGTCGTACTTTCGGACTTGATTTTGGCCGTAAAAAAGTTTCTAAAGGTACCCAAACCCAGGAAAATCTATATCCCCTATTCGTCAGCATTGGTCGCCAGAGGAATGATGAGCCGACTACTGGGCCTGTTGCGTGCCGTCGGCGTGGCGAGCCGAATGCCGGCGGAGATGATGTTTTTGGAACGGTTCTATCAAACCCAGACGCTATCCTCGGAAAATCTTCGCAAATCCTCCTTTTTGGATCCCTACCCGGACAGCACGATCTTCAAAGAGCTTCCCGACATTTTGCGTTACTACATAGATCGCTGGCATCATTTGAATCTGCTGTCGGCGAAGCGGTCCGTCAAAACGGATTCGGACACTCCATCGAGGCTTTTCGTCAGCCAGCCGGAGAAACTGATGGAGGAAATTCATCGGCAGGGCATGAATTCGGCAATCGACGACGATTTTCTACGGTAGATCGAACGGCCCAAAAACTTCCGAAAAGCCACCAAAGGAGCCGTTTCGGCGGCTATTGCTCTGTACCGCTTTCAGGGAGCGACCTCTTCTCTATCTGAATCGCCAAGTTACGGATGATTATGTTGTGTATAGGGAGAAGTGCGTACCAGTAGATTCTTCCGAAGAGACCATTCGGTTGAAAATGGGCGGTCACCGAAAGACGATTGCGGTCGGATTCCGGTTGCATTTTGAATTTAAGCCAGCCCCGTCCCGGCAGCTTCATTTCGGCCCTCAACAGCACCAACCGATTTCGTTGAAGAGTCTCGACGCGCCAAAAGCCAATTACGTCGTTGACCCGCAATTCACGGAGGCTCCTCCGCCCCCGTGCTCCGCCGACGCCCATGAGAATCCGGTCCAGCAGGCCTCTTAGATTCCAAATCCAGGTATTGTCGAAATACCCCTCCTTTCCCCCTATTTGGCAGACGGAATCGTAGAGGGAACCGAGACTTTTTTCCGTCGTCAATTCGGTGGTGTAGGCATACTCCGGTGGAAACTCCAATTGGTTCAGTTTCGGCAGCAGATTGTAACCGCGCGGGTAGTCATCCGACCACCGGGTATGGATACGATCCCGTCTTTCGTTGTACAATGCGCGTTTGATGGCGACTTCAAAAGAAACCGTCCCAAAGGGGATCAGATCCTTGATCGAATCGCTCTGGCAGATCACTTCGTTCTTCAGACTTTTCATCAGGCTGATTGTAATCTGTGCCGGCACAGGCGTGACCAAACTGGCAAAATAGGCGAATGCCGTGATATTGGAAAGCGGAAAACGAATAAAGAG
>CAZLTI010000196.1:0-5796 GCA_964562335.1 uncultured Pseudomonadota bacterium
GATAATCTCCTGTCGGCGAAAGCAGTCGGCCGAATGGTCGTTGACCATGCCGGATGCCTGCATATGGGCATAGCAGATGGTGGACCCCACAAACTTAAATCCCCTTCGCTTGAGATCTTTGCTAAGCGCATCGGACTCCGGGCTGGTGGCGCGATAGTCGCTCATCTTATCGATCCGGTTGACCTGAGGCTTGCCGCCGACGAATTGCCAGATGTAGGCGTCAAAACTGCCGAATTCCCGCTGTACCTCCAGAAAGCGTTGGGCATTGTGGATGGTAGCGTTGATCTTCAGCCGGTTGCGGATGATCCCCGCATTGCCCAGTAGCTCCTCCACACGCTTTGTTCCATAACGGGCTATCTTTTTCGGATCGAAACGGTCGAACGCCTTGCGGTAGTTCTCTCTTTTTTTCAGTACGGTATACCAGCTCAATCCCGCTTGGGCGGCCTCCAGTGCCAAATGCTCGAATATAAGGCGGTCGTCATGGAGCGGTACGCCCCACTCTTCGTCGTGGTAGGCCACGTAGTCCAGCTTCGACAGGTCTACCCAGGGGCAGCGCAAAACCCTCCTTTCGTTCGCTCTATTCGTCATAGGCATCCATTCGCTCGTGCAGCGTTCACGTTCACGTTTGCGGAACTCCTTAATTCGTTATCCATTTGTCGACCAGCTCTTCCGTTTCGCCGGGGATCAGACCCATCATTACGGCCAGATCCAAAATGGTAAATCTCTCCCGCATTTGATTGGCACGATTGACGACGGAAACCATTTTCTCTCTATGCAGCTCGGTTTCGTTGTCCTTAAGGTGCCAAAAGCAGTGCGCGGCTCCTGCCGAAGCCAGACAACTCTTCAGCTTTTCCGCCGGAATTAGTCCGGGTTCGATCTGCGATTTGACCATTTCCCAATTTTTGGCATTCGACAGGAAACTGCGCGCCCGCTCCATCTTGGGCCGCTTCTTCGCATATTCCTTTTCGACTACCGGGGACAAAGTTCCCCAGAATTTTCCGTCGACATTTCGCGGGACCGGGCCAAAGGTCGGTCGGTCGATACGCATCGCCCTTTCGTACAGGGCTGCCATAAGTATCGACGCCACGCCTACCTGCCGACCATGAAGGTCGTGCGCCGCGCCGTCCCTGATCGCCAGCATATCCAACGTATGGGAAATCAAATGTTCGCCGCCGGAAGCCGGTGCCGATGTTCCCGTGATCGTCATGGCTATGCCCGATAGAAAAAGCGCTTGAAAGAGCGCTTTGAAAGCGGCAGGGTCCTTCTCTTTCATTCCGGTCGGATTCTCCAGGTAGACGGGTTCGATATCTTTCAGCAGATCGACGGAAAACTGACAGTAATAGTCGTCGAACAGCAACCTGTTCAGCTTCCAGTCGGCGGAGCTCACCGATTTGGCCAGCACATCCCCCAATCCTGCCGTGCTCAATTCGGCGGGAGCGCCGACGATAGTTTCCGGGTGGGCAAAAACGGCATGGCAAGCTTTAGCGGGAAACAGGACCTTCAATCCGCCGACTGTCGCCGCAACGTTTGCAGAGGCGTACCCGTTCATGGATGCCGCCGTTGCGACGGTTACAAAAGGCCTTTTTTTCAAAAAGGCTACCCATTTCGTCAAATCGTTTATCACGCCGCTGCCGACGGCAAAAAGCAGATCCGCATCGGCAGTTCGGTCCAGTATCCAGTCTCTCGTCGCGTCATCCGCCATCGGAGACTCCTTTCCACGGTCGGGAACAACGCATTTGCGTACCTTGGCGCCGCTTTTTTGCAGTACTTCCGCAACGGCTTTTCCCGCCACTACTTCGGTTCTTTCGTCCGCTATAATCAGGAACTTCCTGCCGGCGGTTATCGACCCTGCGGTCTCCAATAGAAGATCGTACGCCTCCGGTCCGTAGTGCAGGCGTCCGGTCGGCACCGTATGGCGTCTGCCGCATCTGCAATCGAAAGAGCTTCCCAACAGTTCGAAAGGTTTCACGATAGGGCCGTACAAAATGAAAAAAGGAAACCGCAGAATCCCAAAAATACGACTCCGAGTATGGTTTCCGAATTTGCGTTAAAGTAAGAAAACTGCAGGCTTCCGGTAGAGATTTGCGCGGAATTCGATAAAATCGAAAGCCTTTCGGACGTTTCTCAAGTGATGCGCTTCCGCACGCTGATGGATAGATATTCGCTCACGATTACAATGCCGAATATGGCAATCAACATCACGGAGACCTCATGCCAGGCGAACAGATTGATGGAAGAGTACAGAACGATTCCTATTCCTCCCGCCCCGACGAATCCCAGCACGGTCGATTCTCTAATATTGATATCCCAGCGATAGATAATCGTTCCCAATATCACGGGCATTACCTGGGGCAAGACGCCGATCAGCAAAACATGCATCTTCGACGCGCCCGTCGATTCGATCGCCTCCACCGCTCCGTGGTCGATCTCTTCAATGGCCTCGGCTATCAATTTCCCCACAAAACCGATGGAACGCGCGGCAACGGAAAAGATCCCGGCTACCGGGCCGGGCCCGAATATGGCGACGAAAAGCAGTCCCCAAACGACCGTATTTACGGAACGCGACGTTACCAGAATCAGCCGCCCAAGAAACCAGGTAGTTTTATTGAATGTTGTGTTGCGTGCGGAGGCGATCGCTATCGGAAATGCCAAAAACACCGTGAAGACCGTACCGAGCGTCGCAATGTGCAGGGTCTCGATCAGGGGATCGACAATACTGGCGAAAAATCCCCATTCCGGTGGGACCATTCTCTCGAACAGATCCGCTGCCTGAATATGGGCATCCAGAAAATAAAACCAGGGAATTTCAAGATTGCCGACCGACCAGACCGCGATAAACACGATCCCCAAATACCAGGCAAACCGAACCAGCGTATCTTTCGGGCTGAACCGCTTCCATATTTCCGGGTAATTTCGTTTCCGACTCTCCCAGTTCATCGCAGTCGGCCTCTTACCCAGCTGCTTAAAAACTCGCCTGCGAATACCAAGGAAACGATCGTGATCAATATGGCGAGACTGAAGCCATAGTCGTACCGGGAAAAACTGGCTGCCAACGTCTGCCCGATTCCGCCGGCGCCAACGATTCCCACGACGGTGGAGTGGCGGATATTGGCATCCAGACGATATATCGATACGCCGATATAGCGGGGAAGGACATGGGGTTGGACGGCATACAGCAAAAGCTGTGGGAAGCTTGCCCCTGTTGCCTTGACCGCTTCCAGCTTGCCGGGTTTCATATTTTCGATGTCTTCGGCCATCATTTTGCCGATGAAGCTGAACGTGGCCACGATCAACGTCAACACACCGGCCAGCGGTCCGAAGCCAAAAATCTTGACGAAGAAAATGGCAACGATAATCTCGTGAAAAGTGCGGCTGATACCAAGAAAAACCCGACCCATATAATATATCGGCTTGGGCACCAGATTGTTGGCCGCGCACAGGCCGACGGGGATCGCGATCAACATCCCTGCAAAACTTGCCGCAAGCGCCATCTGCACGCTTTCCAAAACGCCCCGCAGCAGAAGTTCCCAGCGATCGAAATTCGGAGGAAACATTCGGCCGAAAATGTCGGCCGCCCTGGGAATGCCTTTTGAAGCCCTGGCCCAATCCACGTTCAGGGAGAGATAGGACCAGGCAAAATAGCCGACGACCAACACGAAAATTCCGTATCGGACAACTTTGCTGCGGATCATTGTCGGTGGCTGCCACTTTATCGGATAGCTCATCCCGCCGTAGACTCCTTGTCGATTTTGGACATTAGATCCTCCTCGGGTTCCCTGCCGTTTTCCACTTTGCGAATCGTAGCGCTCCAATCCTCTTCCCCGTAGATGTCGGTAAGAACCTGCTCCGTAACCTGCTCCGGTGCACCGTCAAACGCCACTTTGCCGCTTTCCAGTCCGACCACGCGATCGGCGAACGTTTTCGCCAAGGCGACATCGTGAATATTCACCAACACCGGGGTGCCTCTCTCCTTCGCCAGCTCCACCAGCAGCCGCATGATCTGCCTGGAGGTTTTTGGATCGAGGCTGGCGGTAGGTTCGTCGACCAGCAACAGGTCCGGACTCTGCATCAAAGCCCGCGCGATCCCTACACGCTGGCGCTGACCGCCGGAAAGCGCGTCGGCCCGAGCATTCGCGTACTCCGTCAAACCAACCCGATCCAGCAGTTCGTAGGCCGTCGAAACGTCTTCGGGAGGGTACTTGCGGCGATATGCCTGCCAGAAGCTCACATAGCCCAGTCGGCCCGACAGCACGTTCTCCATCACCGTCAATCGATCCACCAGATTGTAGTCCTGGAAAATCATGCCCATTTTCCTGCGGGCCAATCTCAGCTTCTTTCTGCCCAGCAAAGTCACTTCGATCTCCTTCAACTTTACGCTTCCCGTCGTCGGCTCAATCAATCGGTTGATGCACCGAATCAGCGTGCTTTTCCCGGCTCCCGAAGATCCTATGATCGAAACGACTTGAGGTTTGCCGATCTCCAGATCGACCTCCGCCAAAGCGGTAACTCCCCTATCGTAAACCTTCGAGAGACCCTCGATTTTCAACATGTTGTTTCCATCTTGAATTGCCGTCTATTTCTTCTTTTTCTTCTTTTTCGATTTTTTCACCTTCATCCCCTGAAGGGCCTCTTGACTGTATACGGTACCGTTTTCCTTCTGGATAATCCGAATGGGGTTCCACTCCTTTTTAAACGTTATCCCGCAGAATCTATTGGCCTGCTTGCCGAACTCCGCCTCCAGGGCCGTTCCCTTCCAGTCGAACGTTAGAAAGGCATCCCTGATTTTCTGCTGCAGGTCGGGATGGAGATTGTGGGCATAACCATAGGAGGTGGTAGGAAAGGGATCGGATTCCCAAATGATGCGCAGATCGCTCCTTTTCACAATACTCTTGTCGGCCATACGGTCCAGTACGCTGGAGGCGATCGGCGCCGCATCGTAGTCCTTGTTGGCAACTCCCATGATCGAATTGTCATGTTTCCCCGAATAGTTCACCACATAGTCGACATCGGGTGTTACGCCCATGTTTTTGAACAAAGCCCTCGGAGCTTGATTCCCGGAGTTGGAGGAGGGGGTGACATGAGCGATTTTTCTGCCTTTCATATCCTTCACTTTTTTGATGTCACTATCCTTATGGGTAATTAGCTGCAGTTTATACCCAAAAGTACCGTCGCCCTTGCACATGATCGCTATCGGCACATAACCCGCAAGGTTCACGCCGAACACGGTCGGACCCGTGGAAATTCCGGCAATATGCAGGCGACCCGACCGCATGGCCTCCACCTGTGCGGCATACGATTCCGCTCCGTACCACCGTACCCGTTTTCCCGTCTTTTTCGACAGATACTGCATGAATTCGGTAAATACGTTTTCGTAAACGGAGGGATCTTCCACTGGCGTATAGGAAAAGATCAACGTACCGGGATCCAGCCATTGGGAAGGGTCGGTCGGCGTGTCCGCCACCAGATCCCCGTTTTCGTCGCAATACCGCAAGTCGAGATCGCCCCGGCTGCTACAATCCTCCGCCAACCCGGAAATTGAGCTAGCCGCAAATAGTGCTGCCGACAAAAGCAATGCCGCAAAATAACGAGATATGAAATTTCCCATTTTCCTCTCCTAATTTTCTTACCTCAAGTTTTAGAATCAAGGTTGAAAAAAACGAAATAGCTTTTCAACATTCCGACCTGAAGCCGGATTCTTTTTTCAGGCCACCGGCCCGCCCAACTCCGCATCGGTCCCGCACATACAGGCTCGGTATCTCTACGCGGAACATCCCGCTAAGGAAAACCGCCTACCGC
>CAZLTI010000197.1:0-5767 GCA_964562335.1 uncultured Pseudomonadota bacterium
ACTTGATCAAAAACCAGATATTGTCCTCAAAGAAAAAGACCAAGATTTTACATTAGGTAAAACAATACATTATAAGTTTTCACCTTACCCTTCTTTTGAGGATACTGTTACCAAATCGGGTCAATTATATCTGTCTGTTTTTGCAGCAGAAATTAAGGTCAATTATGATAAAACCATGTTTCAGGAATGTGCGGGCACAGCCAGCCGTCTAAAACAGGGTTGCCCAATCGCAAAATACTATGCGCTCGTCGAATATCTTGATATGTTGCCAGAAGATTGTCGTCTTACAGAAATAGACAATGTGTTTCTTCTCCGAAAAGCAAAACGGTTGCCGGTTAACAAACGTCCCATTCTTAGAGAAATGGAAAACAGCACAATGAGCACCCCATTGCCAAAGATGTAGTTTGGGCGTTTGTTCTTGAAATGCAGAATTTTGTAAATGCTGTATGGTATGACCCAAAGGCAGCATTGAACAGAGGTTCTTTCGTCTAGTAACATCAATCATTCAGCTAACAAATGCATCCACCTGACTTTTTTCGCACCGTTTCGCTATGCTCCACTCCGCTACTAAAGGCAAAGGAAAAAACCATCGTATAAATTCAAAAAATACCTTGTACATTGCAGAATCGATCTTCCCGGGAAAACTTCAAAAATTCGATCAATATTTTTCTTTTCTGCCTCCCAAAAAAAAGAGGTATCACGATGTCTTGGGTCAACGTAAATTGGAATTTACTTAATCCAGAATCGATCTTCCCGGGAAAACTTCAAAAATTCGATCAATATTTTTCTTTTCCGCTTAAAAAAAATCACGATGTTTTGGTTCGGCGTAAATTGGAATTTACTTGATCCAAAACAGGCTACATAAATGATCGAGTCATGCCGCTGAAAACTATCGGGAGATTGACCATGCAAGTCCGAAGAGAGTTCAAACCGGAGATTGCGAATAAACTGGAGACTATCCCAGTCGACGAGCTTGAAAGTCTTCTTGCAAAAACGCAACAAAAGGCGGAAAAAAAAATCAAACCTTCCAGGTGGGCAGAGTTGGCGGGGAGGATAAAAAACGATCCCGATCTAAAAAAAACCGAATTTCAAAAAGCTTGGAGTCGGATGAAAAAAAATATGGAGGAATTCAGAAGAGAATTTGCATTTAAACACGATATATAAAGCCCGTGATGGAAATGCGGGCTACATCAACCTCCACAGATGCAAAAGGGCGGAATAAAAAGCGTCCATCATCAAGCCGAACAGCAGACCGAAGAGGAAACCGTAGTGGATCAGTTTGGGGAAATAGCGACCGGCAAATTTCCTGAAGGTTCTTTCGATCTTTCTGGGATGCATTTTGTCGATCCGAGTCACGACAATATTTTTCAGGTCGACGGCTCCCAGCAGAGAGCCGATGTGGCTGCGAAGGGTGCGGTCCAATCCGTTGATCGTGATGTCCAAAACGGCATTTTTCGTGTCGATGTCGAGGGCGCCGTTCAATCGGGGGAGAATGCTCTCGATCAGGTCGGACAGTATCGATACGACCCTTTCCCGCGTTTCCTTTTTTGCCATTAAACGGTCGGCACAGCGTAGTACATCCCTCTTAAAAATCTCCGGTTCGATCAGTTCGGCAGGTTCTCCCGCTTTGATTCTTCCGATGAATTCGGCATATGCCCTATCGGCAAAGCGAAAGGAGGAGTCGGATTCCAGCAGCAGCCGCAACAACGCCTCCAGTGCGTTTCGGAGCCGACTGTCGGAAATGCCCTGCCGAAGCTGCGCGAGATCGGTGCGGGAAGCGAGATGGATCAGCACCTTGCCGGCAAGAGGGGCGGGTGCTGCCGCCAGCTGCTCCTTGCACGTTGTCAGTGCCTGCCGCAGCAGTTCTTGCGTTTGGTGCAGCTCCTCTTCAAAAATTTTCGCTACCGATCCGATACTGTTGATACCAACCGTCTCAAGATAGGTTCGAGACCTTTCCTGCAAAAGAATCCGCAGGAGTTCGCCGAAAAACTTACTGGAAAAACGAAGCAGCTCTCTATTGGAGAGGGAGCGGTCTACCAGAGATTCGACCTTTCCCCGGTCGAGTTCCGTACCGACGGTTCCGATTCTCGTGGCGCCGATTGCAGAAACCTGCCTACGGATAAGAGCCTGTAAACTGGATTCGTGAACCTTGAAGAACAGCGGAAGACGAACCGCGACAATATCCTCGATCGTATCGAACAGTTCGCCTTTGGCCATTCTAACCGCTTGAGCCGTCAGAAAATCGGACTCCTGCAGCAGGGTACGATAGATGTTTTCCGCAATTTTTTGGCGATTGCGTTTCAAATAGACCAGGGCCGATCTGAGAAGATAGTGCGTCAATCGATCGATACTTCTCTCCGTAAAGTTCATCAGCCTGCCGCCGTACAACTCTTCGAACCGTCTGTCGGGATGGAACTCTCTCTCCAGGATTTTCCAGAGGTACCCGACAATGGCAGGTTTGCCGTCGGCATCGTCGAACAGCCGTATGAGACGGGCGAACAGCCAGGTTTTGATCTGCCCGAATCGGTCGGGACCGATCAAAGCAAGGAGGGATCGGTCGGCAAAGCGCTGGAACTGTCCATCGAAACTCTCGATAAAACGAACCAGGCTTTCTTTTGTTGCGCATTTTTCTCCGTGAAGGTCGATCCAGTTCGATATTTTACCGGCAACGTAGGATTCGAATGCGGCCAGTAGGGATGGCGTCAGGAACTCGGACAGCCTCTCTTTTTGCACCCTCTCTTGCAGGAGCCAAGAGGGAATATCCGCTTTCAGCCCGGCGAACAGTTGCGAAATGATCCGATCGGATTCCTCTTCCAGTTTTTTAAAGGGAATTCCAAGCGGCAGTCGATCTTGATATCGGGTCAGCAGCGAATCGATGAGGGAGACGAATCGGGCGTTGTGCGAGCCGAACCGACCCGTTGCGAATTCGCTCAGCCACCTTGCCAGTTTCGATTTGTGGCTGTTTAGCTGACGGTCGACAATGCCGAAATTTTCCCGATTGACGCTGTTCCTTATCGAGGATTTGATCTGCTGGCTGTTTGTCAGAAACATGGATTCGATGCTGTTTTTTTGCAGCAGATGGTCGTCGACGAACTGTCCCATTTTTCTGGCGAACCGGGCCTTGTTTCTACTGACGACTCCGGGCGTCAAGGGAATCCGCATTCCTAGCATTCGTTTGGCGAAGTAGGGCCTGAAAATCATTTTCAAGGCCAGCCAGTTGGTCCCCCACCCGATACAGCCGAACATTAGAGCGGAAAGTCCCAAAAATACAGAGGAAGAGGGAAGCCCCAATCGGGCTCCCAAAACCTGCATGTCGGGAAGGAGGGCCAGTCCCGCACCGGCGATCAGGCCCAGACCCGCGCCGAAGCGAGTAATGGGCTTCAGTTCGTTTCCCACGAAATTCTCGACCACGGTGCAGAGTTGGTCGGCGGAGAGGCTCGACAAGTTGTTTTTGGAGATTTTTTTGATGCTCCCCTTTGTCAGAATGTGCAGATGCGTTACCAGCAGACGATGGATGCCCGCAATCAGATCGTGACCGACCGTTTTTCCCGCCGTTTTTCGGTAGATGGGGATCAGCTTTAGTCCCAGGAACTTTTTCTTATCTTCAACGGCCAGCTTTTTCGCATTCTCCAGCAGTGCGGTATGGATGGTGGAGTCACCGGATTCCAGGAGCGAGGCGATGCTTTTGCCCTCCGTACTTCGGCCGATAAACCGCTCCAAATATCGCTCGAATGCCCTTCTTACGGATTTCGGCAGGGCGAACGGAACTGCCTGCGCTTTATCGCCTTTACGATCGAAGATACGGTTTCCGACGATCTCTCCGACTTTTCGAGACTTCAGCCTCCCTATCGATTGCGAAACCGCGCTGCCTGCCGTCTGCCAAAAGCGTTCCCGATAGAGAAACTGACGTTTCACATACCGGGGCAGATAAACGGATGTCGCTTCGTTTAGCAGTTTCTCTATCCGGTTGCGGGTGAAAAACTCCTCTCCGAAGCGTTTCAAATAGGGATACAGAGAGGAGGGGCGCAAATGGCGGAGGGCGGAAACGGCACTCTTGCGGATGGCATCCGTCAAGGAGGGCTGCTTGAGGGCACCCTCCGCCTCTAGTTTCGTGAGGATTTCCCGTAGCGTACTCCTTTTCATCAGCTTGACGAACTCCCTGCTCATGATCTCGGCCAGCCGATCCAATTCGATTTTTCCGTCGATGTACTCCTTTACGAGGTCGACCACATTGAATACTTCGGCCAGACTGATGCCGATGCTATGAATCAGTTTTGCCACAAAGCTGCGGTCCGCAAGCGAAAGGTTGATCATCTCTTCGATATCGAAGCGTCTTTCCTCCACCCAACGAATTACATCCCTGATCAACGCTGCCAAACGGAGATAGATAAATCCCTCGAACTTGACCGAAAGCCGGTCCGGTATCAAATCGAACAGGGAGTGATCCGTGTTTTTCAATACCGTTATCAAACTGCGCGACAGGTTTCGAAGAAGCGCCTCTCCCGGAGCCGACTCCAGCAGCTCGACCGATTTTTGCAGAAAAAGGGAGATCAGCCGCTCCAAACCCTCTCTTCCCATTCTCTCCGACCACTCCTTTTCGGTTAGGCTGCGGGCTATCCGAACGCAGAGCGAATCCACCCTCAACAGTTCCGATAGCTGTTGAAAAAGTCTGTCGAGATCTTTGTCGAAGTGCTCTGCCAAAATCTTTCCGCATTGGGATACCGGTTCGGCAATCGCTTTGGCGAAACGGTCGATCGTCTCCCCGTCGACTGTTTCCGCAATTTTTCTTTCGCCCAGTTCGTCGCGCAGCTGCCGCAGGAACTCACGGAAGAGCGGTTCGGTCCGCAAAATCTCCAGAATCAGCTCCGACAGTTTCCGCGCAATCGCCGAGACCTGCTCTTTGGAAATCAGTTCGTCCGATTCGACTTCCGTAACGAGCGTCTTGACGATCTCGGTTATGGACGGTTCGATACACTCCAACAGAATTTCCGCAAGCCGGTCGTAGCTTTTTTCCGCACCCTTTAGATCGCCGAAGGACAGTTCCGCCGGGATGGCCGCAGGCAAGTGCCTGAAGATAAAATCGTCTATCGCGCAGGACAGGGCCTTGCGGAACCCCTCCTTCTCCATCTCCTCTTGCAGCGCTTTGGTCGTCAATACATCCTCTTCCACCAAATCCGTGGCGTTTTCGATAAATTCCAATCGGGTGCGTGCCACAACCCCGCCGATGCCGAACTTTTTTTTGAACAGCATTTGAATTGCTAGGTCGTTCGTAAAGTACCCGACAACTCCGCCGATCAGCGACTTGGCGGCAATGGTGAGGAATTGGATGGGAGATAAAAGCATTCTCTTGCGAGATTGGAGAGCCGTTTACTGAATGGGAGAGCCGTCCGGCAACTCCGGGGGACCGAATGCTTCGATCAAAATAGGACTGGACAGGAGCGACGCCTCCGTTTCGGCAGCGCCATGCAAGCGGCATAGAGACTTCCGGGGCTACGGTTGGCCGGAAACGTGCCGTGGAGAGATCATCTAATCAGGCTCCATTTACTCCGTCAAGAAAGGCAGGCAGGGTAGGGAATTCCAGAGAAAGGAATTTTCACGCATCCGTCAAATCGGGAGTCCTGCTTTCAGTCAAACCCAAAGTTCCCGTGGCGGAAATGCAACGGATGACGTTATAGCCGAATACATTTCGATTCGAGACAGCGGAGAGCGAGCCTGCAATTACGGCTTTTCGCTCGGTGAACGAGTCGTTTTGCAGCCGACTTGCCGA
>CAZLTI010000198.1:0-5640 GCA_964562335.1 uncultured Pseudomonadota bacterium
CCAAATTGGAAAGTTTTCGTCATGCGATTGGGTGATCGAGTGAGATTACAAAGGGGTCAACTCCCGATTTGATGATTTGACTCTTCCTTTCATAATCGAAAGGAAAGAAAGCCACAAGCAAAGTTGTCTTCAAATCATCTAAATCCATTGACAGCATGCCTATTTTACCATCCAATGGTAGCGTCATTTTGAGGATCCGAAAGCAGTCTACGCCCGTGCGGCAACACCGAGCGATCGGTTATGAAACATGGAACGGTTTTCAATATCGCACACCGAGGAGCCAGCAGTATTGCTCCCGAAAATACCCTGATCGCAGCGCGCAAAGCATACGAACTTGGAGCCCATATGTGGGAAACCGACGTTGCCGTCACAAAAGACGGGCAGCTGATTCTGTTTCACAACGACTCGCTTGCGCACACCACAAACGCAGCCAGCCGTTTTCCCGATCGCAAGCCATGGTGTTTTGCCGCATTCACGCTGGAGGAGATCAGAAGTCTGGATGCGGGATCCTGGTTTCTCGATTCCGCCCTGCATCCGCAGGCGGAGTGTCTCGTTTCAAAAGAGGAGTTGGAGTCCTATCGCGAAGCAAAGGTTCCCACATTGGCCGAAGCAATCGAATTGACTCGATCGCTCGACTGGAAAATCAACCTTGAGATCAAGGAACAGCCGGAACCCTTGCGGCAGTTTCCCATTGTCGATCAATTGCTTGAAGAGATAGATCGCATGCAATTTCCTGCCGATCGATTTGTCGTCTCTTCCTTTCGCCACTCCTGGCTGCGGAAGATTCAAAGGCAAAAACCCTCTTTCAAAGTGGAAGCCCTCGTGAGATTTCCCGAAAGACTACCGCTGAACAGGGAGCGATTCACGTTCGACACCTATAACATCGATCGTGGCCTGATCGGCAAGAGCGACTTGAGAAAGATCGCCGAAAAAGGCCTACGGGTGAACCTGTACAATGTCAATAGCAGGGAGGATATGATACGGTTTATCGAGGCCGGAGCCTCCGGCATCATTACCGACTTTCCCCAAACAATGCGCTCGTTGGGATATTATAGGGCATCGTGACGGGCAGTTTGCAAATTCCGGTTTCAAACAAATTCACCACCTCTTTTTGCCTGAAGCACTTCCCATGAAAAAACGAAACGATTTCTTTTCCTGGCGTCTGATTGTCCTACGGACGGCGATTCCAGCCTGCCTGATTGTAGTTCTCTTTTATGGAACGCTTTTTTTCGTCGTTTTGCCGACTATGAAAGAGAGCCTCATGCAATCGAAAAAGGAGATGATCCGGCAACTGACCATTTCCACAAGCAGCATCCTGCATACCTACCAACGGAGAGTCGCCGAAAAGCAGATAAAGCTAAAGGAGGCACAAGAAAGGGCAGTGGCTCACATTCGTGCCCTGCGTTATGGACCGGAAGGGTTGGATTACTTTTGGATCAACGATATGCACCCGAAAATGATCATGCACCCCTATCGTACGGAGCTGGAAGGAACCGACATCTCGGGTTTCAAAGATTTGAGCGGAAAAACTATGTTTGTCGACATCGTAAAGCAGGTTGCGTTGCGTAAAGCGGGATTTATGCACTACATGTGGCAGTGGAAAAACGATCCGGAGAGAATTGTTCCCAAACTGTCCTATGTGATGTTGTTCGAACCTTGGGGCTGGATAGTCGGCACAGGCGTTTACATTGAGGATGTCAACGAAAAGATAGAAACGATAGCGGGCGAATTGACGCGATTCTATAACTTTTTCACGGTTTTTATCGTAGTTCTTTCGGTTTTGATTGTCGCGCTGGGAGTGAAGACGGAAAGGGAGCGCCATGCCGCCGAAACGGCCCTGATTGAAAGCGAGAGAAAATATCGCTCCATCGTGCATAACGCCGATGAGTCGATTTTCATAGCCAGGGAAAACAGGCTGGTCTATGCGAATCCGAAATCGCTCGAAACCATGGGGCGTAAAAGAGAGGAGCTGGAAAATTCTCCTTTCGACAAACACATCTATGAAGAGGACCGGGAGATGGTGATGGAAAATCACAGGAAGAGACTACAGGGCGAACCGGCTCCTGAAATGTATCCGATTCGAGTTCTTTCCAAAAGCGGAATCAAGTGGCTGGAGATCAAACCCATTCTAATGGAATGGGACAAATTACCCTCCATTTTGATCTTTGCCTCGGATATTACGAAGCGCAAGCTAGCGGAGGAGAAGCTGCAGACGGCGCACAGGCTGCTTGAAAAAAAAGTCGAAGAGCGCACTCTCGAACTAAAAACGAAAACGGAAGAGGCGGAATCCGCCAATAGAGCCAAGTCGAGATTTCTTGCGAATATGTCGCACGAATTCAGAACTCCCCTACATCAAATGCTCGGCAATGCGCAATTGGGCAAACAGAAAGTCGAACGAGAAAAAAAAGAGAAGCAGCTGCCGTACTTCTCCGGGATTATAAAGGTGGGAAACAATATGAAACGTTTGATCGAAAATGTCCTCACCCTTACCCAATTGGAGAGTGAAAAAATGGATTTCGATATGTCGACGGTCGACTTGAAACGGCTTGTTCGAAGCGTCGCCTCCGAATTCGCGTTCATCGCCGGCGAAAAGAGGGTTCATTTGAAACATGCGGAACCGATAGGTTCGACTCTGGCCGTTTGCGACGCATCGAAGATTTCCATGGTTTTTCGCCATCTTTTGGCCAATGCCGTCGAATTTACGCCACAGGACAAAACCGTCCTGATCTCCATCAAGCCGGGCAGATTCTCTGCCAGCCGTCAAACGGACGACCGGTGCACAAATTCGGCAGTTGTCGTGGAAATCAAAGACGAAGGGGTCGGAATTCCGGAAGACGAATTGGAACAGGTATTCGGCAAATTCGTGCAAAGCAGCAGAACGGCGACCGGCGCCGGAGGAACCGGACTCGGACTGGCTATCTGCAAAGAGATCGTCAGCACCCACCGGGGAGAAATACGGGCCTCGAACAACCCGGAACGGGGCGTTACCCTAAGCCTGAAACTCTCCTCCCCTTCCTGAAACACCTCGGAAAAACGATATGGTCGACACTTGTCAAGAAAAAATACGCTACCAATACCTCCTTTTTTCGATCCCAAACGAGGTTCGCTAACTTTATCTTCCAGCATATTGCCGGACGTGGGATTCCCCGTAACGACGCCCGAACAGTCTGATATACATGGATTGGCTACCACATGAATTGGCTTCGTCGTGGAGCTGCCTCTATCTCGATACGGAGGTTTCGGCCCAATGACCCGGAATAATTGCTATCAAAGCCCGTAACCATTATGATTTCCTCCGGTTTATAAGAGTCAAGCAGAGTTACGGAACCTATTTTTTCGGACGCGGGTGGGCAATTTCTTTTACTCTTTCCATGTAAATAAAATCCTTATATGTCGGGTTCCTGTATGTCACTCCAGCGATCACAACCTGCGGTGCATGACATGTTCGGCACAGTTTTTCATCCGGACGAATCAGTCCCATTTTCTTGGCAGTCTCGGACTTTAATGGCCCGCCTTCTTTGGCAATCTTTTTCATTATCTTCTTCTTCCAGTATTTGCCACCGGCGCCATGACACGCTTCACAGCCGACCCCGTTTTCCATCTTGAATTTCTTACCAAACATCTTTTTTGAACGTTCATTGCCGCTGCCGTCATATTTCGATGGCGTGTGGCAAACCAGGCATTCCTTTGCTTTCTGGGGATCGGCGGATACACCAACCACAGCAGCCAGCTCTTTTGCCTTTGGAGTGGCCAGTGATTTAAATGCCTTGGCATGGGGACCTTTACTCCATATTTTAAATTGTTCGCCATCCTTTGCCTTTCTATGGCAGGCCTTGCATTTTCCGGCTCCGACAAAGCTGTTATCGGCATGTATCGGGGAAGTGATAAAGGACATGGCGATTATAAACATGAAAAACATGAAATGCGTTCTCATTAATACCCTCACCGTCGAAAAGTCTTGAAATTTTACACACGAAAAAAGCGAACAAGCAGAAAACAGGACCTCTGTTCGAGAACCACTTTCCGATCAATCAGGAGATTAACCTGCCATCCCCTGGACTCTCTTGATTGATATTCCAGTTGATTTATAATATCTGAGATATCACCGGTATAAGGCGATATCACCAATGCCTGCCGTTTGCAGAACGCCTGGCAAAGTCTGCACCCATTGCATTTTAGAATTTCAAAGCTGTGCTGTTTGGCGCCATCCTTTTTCTTCAGTTTCAGTGCCCCGGTGGGACACATTGCAGAACAACCGGCGCATGAACGGCATTTCTCATTTCGATTAACGGTATAGTAATAGTTATGAAGAATCTTCAGCTGTAGCTTTTTGTCAGCTCCGGACAGTGCATATGCCAGAACCTCTGAATCAATGGTTTGCTGTTTTTGAGAAAAGAGCATGGGTTCCTTGTGGTTTTGGGATACCGTCTCCCGCTTGATACTTCTGGATATCAACCCTTTCAAGTCGCCCAAAAAACCACGACGACCAACTGCTCGATGCTTACTTTCAGCCAATTTCCTGCTGTTGACCAGATAGAGCTTCTCATCCATATCGAGTGAAAGCATATCCGCTACGTTAGACACTCGTTTCCGGAAACTGGCCAGAACATGGCTGTTTTCACAGCCATGACAAAGAGATATATCAATGAAAACCGTTGAATCCGACATTACTGCCAAAGCTATCAGTATTGATTCGGACAATAATCCAATGCAGGGAATTTTCAACGGATTATCCACCGGCATGGATTTATCGCACGCAATGAGATCCGGCTGGGAGTGTTTAAGTCTCCCAAGCAGTTGGCGGTACCAGTTCCGATCATAAATGAAGGCACCTGAAGGACAACCGGAAACGCATAACATACATTGACTGCATTTCGATTCGTCACGCGAGACCCTGCCAGTATCAATAGCGATCGCACTATTGATGCAATTGTCCATGCATATTGTGCAGCTGCTTTTACGAAAGCGGGACCGAAGACATCTGGAGGGCTCGAAGTAGATGACATCCTCCCGATGTTCGATAATCCGGTCAACAATAGATAGTCCGATCATAGTCGCAATTGATGGGTTGCTGGTTTATGCCGAATCCACTATCACGTTTTCAAGTTCGCACCGCATGAACATGCCCAGACACACAGCCAGTGCTCGGTAGTATTTAATTCCCGCTTTTTCTTCAATGGCGTGGCAGAAGTCGAATACCCATTTACCCAGCACCTGAGCTATGAACTCTCTCTGACGATTCCGGGCAACCTCAACCGCTTCGTTGTCTTCCCGATGTTCTGCCGACATCTTTTCATTGATCAAAAAAGAAACAAATTCAAGTTCAGTTGCGATATGGTCGGGCGGGCCTTCACCATCGAATTGCAGTCCCGCTTCCCGATAGCTTTGGAGCGTTTGCATAGTTGTATCACCCATCACCCTGCGACTGTTTTCCAGGTAGACGGAAGCGTAGGGAGGTGCTTTGAGCTGAAATGGCCCCATAAATAGAGCGGCATATTCAACCGCAAGCTCTTCTTCACTGATTTCATCAAACAGGGCTGCCATCTCCTGCGCGTATTCAACCGCTTCAGGGCATATATCCGACAGTAGCTGCATGAGGTTTTCTAGGACTGTTTCTTCTTTAAACAACAGCTTGTCAGG
>CAZLTI010000199.1:0-5581 GCA_964562335.1 uncultured Pseudomonadota bacterium
AGAGGAATCGGGTCCTGCTTTGGAAAATTCCACAAGAAGATGGTGCCGATGCGGAAGGGAGGCACCAGTGGCCTGCTTCTGCCTCTGTAGAAAATCGATCAGCCTCTTGGCGGAGACTCCATCCATAAAATGGTTGCGCTTCAGCCTATCTTCATACTCCCCATCCGCCAATTGCGCATCGGCCTCTTCCAGAAAAAGGGCAATTCGTTCGGAGAAATGAAAGTCGCGGTTGAACCCTTCTGCCCGCCAAAATGGAGCAGCCACCGTTTTGGGACCGGCCGGCAAAACGAATACGTCGCTGTGCGTGATCCTATCGATTTTCCAGTTTTGGGTTCCCAGCGTAAATACCTGTCCGACTCGGGCCTCCCAGACAAATTCCTCATCCAGATCTCCAATTCTCGCATCGGTACTTTGGTGGACTAGGCGGTAGTTTCCGCGATTTGGAATGGTGCCCCCCGATAGATACAGATTGAGCAAGGCACCTTTTTTCGCCTTTATCGTGTTGTCGATCCGATCTACGGAAACTCTCGCCTTCAGCTCCCTAATGCGGGTTGCGCTGTACCTTCCGGCAAGCATGTTCACGACTAGGTCAAACTGTCCTCGCCGCAAATCGCGATAGACGAAGCTCGTTCTTATTCGACAAAAAAGCGCATCCAAATCCCACTCCTCGGTGCCGACCATGGAGATCACAATCTGAGCCAAAACGTCCAACGGACACATAACCGGGCGAACCTCTTCGATCCGGTGCTCCATGACCGACTTTGTCAAAACGGCCGCATCGATGAAATCCTGCGAATGGATCGGGAAAATTCTTCCTCGGCTCGCCCGTTCCACTCGATGTCCGGCCCGTCCGATCCGCTGAATTGCCGAGGAAACGGAAGGAGGCGACTGGATGAGGATCACTTCATCCAAAGCTCCGATATCAATTCCCAACTCCAGCGAGCTAGTGGCGACAATAGCCTTTAATTCGCCCATCTTGAGTTTCTTCTCGACCTCCTTACGGATCTCTTTGGAGAGGGATCCGTGATGTGCGTAGGCGAGCGGCCCTCTTTCGCCTTCATTGATTTTGAAGGTAACCTTTTCGACCAAACTGCGGCTGTTGGCGAAAATCAGGGTGGATCGGTTTTTTTTGACGATCTCCCTAAATGTTTCAACCAGTGGCTTCCAGTTGGAATCGGCTGTTTTTTCAAGATTCTGCGGGGGAGGGCTATCGACGGATATTTCGTATTTTTTGACGCTGTCGGACTGAACTATCGAAACGGGTCTGGGTATAAACTGCGGCTGTTTGGAATCGCCCGAAAGTCGATATCCGCTCACGAACCGGCCCGTCAGTTCGAGCGGTTTTACCGTAGCCGAAAGAGCGATTCTTTGAAACTCTCCCGAAAGCGGCACCAGGCGGTCTACGGCGGTGATCAAATGCACGCCCCGCTTGTTGTTCACCAGGCTGTGGATTTCATCCAAGATGACGGTGGACAGAGCGGAAAACAGCGATCTGCCGCTGGGAGAGCTGAGCATCAGATTGAGGCTTTCCGGCGTCGTAATCAGAATTTCCGGCGGATGGCGCAAAATGCGTCTGCGGTCCGCTTGATCGGTATCCGCGCTTCTCTTTTTGACCCGGATGGAGGGAAAGGAGTGCCCCTGCCGGGAAAACACCTCCCTTAACTCCTGCAACGGCTGTAGAAGGTTTTTTTGAATATCGTTGTTGAGCGCTCGTAGAGGAGATACGTACAGTACGCTCGTGCAGCCGGTAGGATATCGGCCGGCAATCAGTTGGTTGAGAGCCCAGAGAAAGGCCGTCAAAGTCTTCCCGCTTCCGGTAGGAGCGGCGATCAGGGCATGTCCGCCGCCGGCAATCAGCGGCCACGACCTGTTTTGAATGTCCGTGGGCGATCCGATATGCTTTTCGAACCACAGTTTTACAAGAGGATGAAACATCGGCTCATCCTATCGGGATAAATTTTAAATCCACTTTTTGGAGCGCCCCAGCGCTTTTTGCCAACCGCCGACGAGTTTGCCCGCATCGGCTCTTTTCATCCGGGGCGAGAATCGCCTCTCTTCTTGCCAAAGGGTTTTGATTTGCTCCTTGTCCTTCCAGACCCCAACCGCCAGACCGGCCAGAAAAGCGGCGCCCATCGCGGTAGTCTCCACAATCCGGGGCCGACTCACCTCCACTCCCAAAACATCGGCTTGAAACTGACAGAGAAAATTGTTTGCCGTGGCGCCTCCATCGACGCGCAGCACATCAAGAGCAATGCCGGCATCTTGCTGGATCGCTTGTATCAAATCGTAGGACTGAAACGCGATCGCTTCCAGAGAGGCACGTACGATATGATTTTTGTCGGTATTGCGCGTGATGCCGATCATCGTCCCCCTAGCATAGGAATCCCAGTGGGGAGCCCCCAGCCCAACGAATGCCGGTACGATATACAGTCCTCCGGAATCCGCCACGGAAAGCGCCATCGCCTCCGTTTCGGCAGCATCGGCGAATAGCTCCAATTTATCCCGCAGCCACTGAATCAGGGAGCCGCCGACAAATATGGAACCTTCCAAAGCGTAGGTAACCTCGTTTCCGATCTTCCAGGCAACCGTCGTCAACAGACCGTTTTGGGACAATACCGCCTTGCTTCCGGTATTCAACAGAAGAAAACATCCCGTACCATACGTGTTTTTCGCCATACCCGGATCGAAACAGGCCTGGCCGAACAGTGCCGACTGCTGATCCCCCGCCACGCCGGCAATCGGAACTTCCGCTCCCCATTCTGCGGCATTCGTATACCCGACCGTTTCGCTGCTGCCCTTTACTTCCGGCAGCGTTTCGGCGGGAATGTCCAGTTTCCGCAGCAGTTCGCAGTCCCAATCTCCTTCGAATATGTTGTATACCAGGGTTCTCGATGCGTTCGACACATCGGTGACAAACGACTTCCCTCCGGTCAGTTTCCATATTAGCCAACTGTCGACCGTTCCGAAACACAGCTTTCCCTGCTCTGCCAACTCTTTGGCCAGGGGGCGGTTTTTCAGAATCCAACGCATTTTCGTTCCGGAAAAGTAAGCGTCGGCGACAAGACCCGTTTTCCGGCGAATCATTCTTTCATACCCCTCTTCCGTCAGGCTTTTGCAGTAGTCGGCAGTTCTCCGGCACTGCCATACGATGGCAGGAGCGATGGCCTCGCCGGTTTCGCCGTTCCAGGCGATTGTCGTCTCCCGCTGGTTCGTGATTCCGATCGCGGCGATCTCTTTCATTTCCAAATTTGCTCTGCCGAGGGCCTCCAACATGGTTTTCTTCTGGGAACTCCAGATCTCTTCCGCATCCTGCTCCACCCAACCGGGACTGGGAAAATAGGATGGGAAACCGCATCCGGCCGAAGCCAGGACGTTTCCCTTCTCGTCGAAAAGAATCGTTCGGGAACTGGTCGTTCCCTGGTCCAACGCCATCACAACTCTTTGCATCGTCACCTCGCATGGTGTCGGTTATTGGTCGAAACAGCCGTTGAAAAAAACAGCACGATCAACGGCAGCGGGCAGCGCAAATATCTCATGGAAGCTTTTTTAGGCGAGGGTCGAACTGCTACTTTTTGCTAGCGGCAACAAGCAACCGCTAAAATATCCTGTATTACCGAAGCATAAAACTCAAGCGGTACGTTCGCAGCGCAATCGATTCTTTCGGTGCAAAAAAATCCCGTTTTCCGGCAAATCCATACGGGCGACGGTATTGCCAATTAGACATAGATGTAGTATTGCAGGGTCTATTCGGCTCCATACCTTCTAATACGTAATGCGACCGCCTGCCCGGCAGTCCGGTATTCGTCGAAAGGCGACCGGACCCGCATGATTGAAGCTTCCCCGGCGCTGTTTTTCAACAAAGATCCGGCTCTTGCTAAAACGAGTCGGCAATACCCGAATCGAAATGAACGCTCTATCCAACGAAGAGATGGCGTGCTTCCGCCGCCTTGTCGGTTTTCCCGAGTTTCTGGTACCGTGGCTGTCCCAATTTTTCGAGATCGAAGAAATTCGCTTGCTGCTCGATCTAGCCGAAGAATCAAGTCGACCTTCATGGAGTCGGGACTTTTTGGATCGCAGCTACAAGCGGGGAGTCATCGATTTCGACAGTACCGGAAATATGGTTCCCGCCGATTTTCACTCCCGTTTTGAAATATGGGCACTTTTCGAGGGATGGCAGGATATCCCGACCGATATCAAAAAAAGGCTGACTCGATGGGAGATGGAGTCCTATCAATCCAAACACGAGCCGTCTATTCGGGAGTCGCGGATTTCCGGCATTCGCGATAAAAGCCATGTATGGCCGGAATACGCTCTGCTGGAGGAGGCCTATGCGATCGTCGATCGCGTAGCCCATATATTTCAATGGCCCTGCAATTGCCGCGCTATAGAACGGGGATGTAAAAAGCCGGACTACGTCTGCTTGCGGTTTTCCAATGATCGCGATCTTGGCTGGGCAATATCCAAAGAGAGGGCCAAAGAACTTTTGCACCATGCGCATAAAAAAGGGTTGATGCAGAATGCGGAACTGGCCATTCTCCCCGACGGTTCCATCGACGGTGCGATTTGCGCCTGCTGCCGGGATTGTTGCTTTCCGCAGCGACTCGGTTCGTCGCTTGGGGTAGAGAGGCTCTGGCCTATCGTTCGTCACGTAGTTGCATTTCAAAAGGACAAATGCACCTCTTGCGGCCGGTGCGCCAGTCGCTGTCCCTTTCAAGCCTTTTCCGTCTCCAAGGCGAAGTCGGACGGGAAGCGGCCAGTTTCGAAAACGATTCGATTCGATTCTACGCTTTGCTGCGGATGCGGACTCTGCGAAAGCAGCTGTGCCGAAAAGGCAATCGAACTAAAACCTTTGAAGTTGTCCCCGCTTTCGATTTTTCCGGAGGTGCTATAGTTCTTCGCATACGAATCGATACCGTCTACCTGCTTCGGGAACCTCCGAAAAAGCAACCTTCCCTTCCCCCTGCCGCCTCGATAAGGCTCGTACATCTCTTTCCCGTTACTTTTGCAGAACTATTTTCAAGCCGATTGGACGGCTTCCGAGCTGCTGCCCTATGATCCTTTTCTTTTCGGTGCCGTGATTGTGCGCCTTGGCCAGATGCAAAATCCCATCTGTCGAAAACTTCGCCCGCCAACTGGTAATTGTTAGTATTTTGGTTAAGTAAATCCAATTTTAACGAACAATAATAGCCTAATTTATACAATTTTATACATAATTTCAATTAAATAGCTTGGTCCGACCCTATATTTAATTGAATTCCCGCTCCTTGCTCAAAGTATCGCAAATTCGGTGCGGGAATGACGGATCTGGGATTTTTTACCGCTTCGTCAAAGTTGCACGCCAACATTGACGGGGAATAATTTCTCCAAATTGACGGAATAGGTTTTTGGGCAGTTTTCGGAGGATCCTTTGCACGGACGATAGAGTAGGTTATGACCTGATCACCATGACGGATACCTTCGCCTGTTCGACAACCTTTGCCGCTACGGATCCCAGAACATGCTCGTATTTGTCGTTATGGCTCTGCAAAACGATCAGATCGGCCTTCAAGGCCCTGCGGCAGTGAAGTACCTCCCTGTAGGG
>CAZLTI010000200.1:0-415 GCA_964562335.1 uncultured Pseudomonadota bacterium
CTGGTCCCAACGACAACGCCGATCCGCCTACCACTCCTGCCAGACCTGCCAAACCGGCACCCAAAGCAAAAGTCAGAACGAATACCGTTTGCACGTTGATTCCGGTCGCCTGAAGCATGTCCTGATCGTCGACACCTGCCCGGATCATCATTCCAACCCGGGTCCGGGTCAGGAACAACGACAGCAGCACACCGATCGCCACCGCCAGCCCCAGCACAAATAGTCGGTAAATCGGGTATTTTAACTTGACCACGTATAACCGGGTTGCTCCATACAGCATATCGGGGATATTGAATTGATACGCCTCTCCACCCCAATTGGCGAGCATCAGGTCCGCCAAAACAATGGATATTCCAATGGTAACCAGTGTTTGTCGTAAATCCTGCCCCTGCATCTTCCGAAAAATCACCACCTG
>CAZLTI010000200.1:530-3457 GCA_964562335.1 uncultured Pseudomonadota bacterium
ACAAATCCGGCCACTGCCCCCAAAACCCACGACCCGCTGGTTTCCGCCATGTTAAATCCAATGTAGCCGCCCAGCAAAAACAACGAGCCATGCGCCAGATTGACATTGCGCATCAGGCCAAATACCAGGCTGAAACCGCTTGCAACGATAAAATACAAGGCAGCGAGGGTGAGTCCGTTTAACAAGGTAAGAATGAAAAGCTTCATAATGGTCAATCCACATTGTTTGACAGCAAAACTTGCAAACCGGACTTCCACCTAGAGCGCTGTTTTTCGGGCGTCAATCGCGGTTCCGTACCATCGGGCAACACCAACGTTTTTCGCGAATTGAAAACGGATTTCATCCGGTGTTTGCGACAAAATAATCCGACAATCGGAAGACATACCCCATGAATTTCAACAGTTGTTGTCACTCGACGGGATTTTTCCGACGGCATGGTGCCGGACAAATCGCGCACCTGTCTACTGCAAAGAAAATGCCAGTGGAATCGATCCCCTGTTTCCAGAGGGGCCGGGCACGTTTGAAAGGGTGATCGCCGTTTTTCCGGTTTGCATTTACTTGCCGACTATGTAAAATCGAGTAACTTTTTGCAGAATAGATTAACAATTTTACTCAATTTTACGCGGTCGCTTATGTTTGAACGAACCGATCCGGGAAAACTCTTTCTTGGGGCAGCCATCGGAACCGGAATGACCGCCAAGGCGGCCGAAGTTGGGGGAGCCGATTTTCTCATAGCGCTTAACGCCGGCAGGCTTCGGGTGATGGGGTTTTCTTCCGTATCTTCCATGTTGCCGATTCAAAACACCAACGACTTCGTTTTGGACTTTGCCTATTCGGAGATTTTACCGGTTGTCAAGATCCCCGTTTTTGTCGGAGTGACGGTCTTCGATCCGCAAACGGATCTGCTCGAACTCGTCGACACCATCAAAAGTCTTGGATTTCAAGGTGTTGCAAACTTTCCCACCGCCATACACCTCGACGGATATCCCCGGAAAGTCGTGGAATCGTTAGGGGCTGGATTCAGTCGGGAGGCGGTTATGGTCGCCGATTTTAGCGATATCGTCTGTATGAATTTCGGGTGGAATTCAGGCGGATCCATGGGAATCAAGAGTCAATACTCCATCGAAGAGGTTCAAGGGCATTCGGCGGCCATTATTCGGGCCTGTGAAAACAAACGCAACTCCCCCCTGTTCATGATTGAAGGCGGCCCGATCAAGACGATGGAAGAGGCGGTGGATTTATGCGAGAAAAATCAAATCGATGGATATGTCGGCGGCTCGACAATCGACCGGATACCGTTGGAACAGGTTCTCAGGGATACGACCCAGTCGTTTAAGAAGTATCATATTCTAAAGCGAAAATACAGTTCGTTGCAAAACAACCTTCTCGGGGAGGGACATCAATTCGGAATTTACGGCTGTTCGCCCGGTATTCTTAAGATTGCGGATACCATCAAACGATTTGCCGGGAAGAACATAGCCGTGCTGATCACCGGTGAAAACGGCACGGGAAAGGAACTGGTCGCCCGTGCTCTGCACAAGAACAGTCCTCGCTCCGACAAGAAGCTACAGGTCGTCAATTGCGCGGCGATCCCGTACAATCTCCTCGAAAGCGAACTGTTCGGCCATGAGAGAGGTGCTTTTACGGGAGCATCCAAAACTCGCATCGGTCGGTTCGAGGTGGCACACAACAGCACGGTCTTTTTGGACGAAATTGGGGAGATGGATTTCAATCTTCAGGCAAAACTACTACGTTTCCTGGAGGACAAAACCTTTGAACGGGTCGGCAGCAATGTTCCCATTGAAGTTGACGTGCGCATTATCTGTGCAACCAATAAGGACCTAGGAGAGATGGTCGGTGCCGGAAAGTTTCGCGAAGATATTTTTTATCGGTTAAACGCCCTGGAGATAAACGTCCCGCCGCTGAGAGAACGAATTGACGACATTCCCCTGCTTGCACGCTATCTGCTGGATGAGATCAGGAAAAGGCACCATTTGAAGGTCAAAGATATGCGTGCTCCCGCTTATAAGATACTGATGAACTACCCCTGGCCGGGAAATGTTCGACAACTGAAAAACGTTCTGGAACATGCAGCCATTAAATGCGAGTCGGCCTATATATCCGAGTCGGATTTCCCCGAATCCATCTCCGACGAGACCGCTTTGCCGGAGGCCATTGTCCCTGCCATGTCACCAATATCCCAAGACGACAACCCTTCGAGCCAGGAGCGGGAGTGGATATTGGAAGCATTGAAATCCAACGGATTTCGCAGGGGAAAGACAGCCGGTTATTTGAATATGTCCCGAAAGACGCTGTACAACAAAATGGCAAAATACAATCTATTCTGACGGATGGTTTTCTGCGGAGTTGCAACGCATGAACCCTCCTGGGAGCATTCCCAACCTTTATATCGAATCGAAGTCGTAATGAACGATATTCATATCATTTCTCCGGCGATCAGGGAGCTGCCGCTCAAACTCGCCCTTTACCTTTCCTGCCTGCCGATCCGCAATGTGAACGAGGCGCTTTTGACCCACCTGAAGGATGGTGAATTAACGCCAAACGACCATACCTATGTCGGCATATTCGCCAACGACAATTTCATGATGCACAGGAAGATCATCAGGATCCTCGAACGGGACAAATGCTTCGGTGTCGCCAATTTCCCCAGTATCGGCATTCTGGAAGGGTATATCCAATCAACCATGAAAGAGTCGAATTATACATTTGAAAGGGAACTCGATTTTTTACTGCAGGTGGAAAGAAGCGGATTGAACACCGTGGTACTTACTTTTGGAATCGACCAGTTGGAAGCCGCCATCCAGAAAGGGTTTAAGAAAATCATCTTCGCTTTTTCCCGGGACAAAAACGAGGCTGCCTTCAAGGAGGCAGAAATCAGGAATAACATGAAAAAAATAAAAAACTGG
>CAZLTI010000200.1:3467-5571 GCA_964562335.1 uncultured Pseudomonadota bacterium
TACTACTGTTATTCGGCAGATAACGGAGTGAGGCAATCCTTCGACGATTTGTTTGCCGGTGAGGTGCATCTTGAGAGCGGTTGAAAGAATATCTAATGCAAGGAATTTTTCAAAGCGAACTTTCCCTGCATGATATGCATAGGGCCAACATTTTGGGATGAAAGGAGAAGTCCATTTGAAAAGAGCGTTTTCATCCCCGTCATCCGCGCAATTATCGACTTTTTGCCGGTTCATCAAGTCTTTATTTGGGTACTACGTTCGGAGCGGAGACGGATACCGCGCCTTTGCGTACTGTTTGAATTCCGCCTCCTTGCAAAAATCGGATAACGGTCGACGGCAATCCCCCCTTGGTTTCGCCGCCGTCGATATAGAGATCGACCTCTGCCGAGAAGCAGCGGATGGCAGCTTCAACGTTCGTCACCGGAGGGCGACCCGACCTGTTGGCACTCGTTCCAACCAGGGGAACGCCGCATATCGAGATGAGCTCCAGGGCTACCGGATGCGAAGTCATGCGTATCGCCACTTCGTCGCTTTGGCAATTGAGTTCCCGTGCCAGCTTTCGGTTCGTCTTGAAAATGGCAGTCAAAGGACCGGGCCAGTGTTTTTCGACTGTTCGTAGCTGAATGGCCGGTATCGAGTCGACATACGCGTGGAACATCCTCCAGCTATCGATCAGAATAAGGAGCGGCCGATTCGCCTCCCTCGATTTCAACCGGTAGATCCTGCTCACGGCATCCGAGCAGACCGCCGAGCATCCCAACGCGTAGTAGGTATCCGTCGGAAAGACAACCGTCCCGCTATCGCTCATCACCGTTTTTCTGATTCGATTCCTGGACTGTATCGAAAAGGGAGGAGACAGAGAACGGATCATGCTAGGTTCAACGGTAAGGAGTTGGCGAAACAGCGGCTATCGGCGGAGCCAAAGAGGTCCCCAAAATAACGGACTTTAGTTTCTCCTACAATGGTTTTCGGACGAAAGCCGCTTGTTTGAACTCGTCGAAATCGAAAATCGAACAGCAAACTTGACAAAGCGGTAAAAAGTCGAAAAACCGGTACAGACAGATTGACATGGAGACAGTCATGACTGTTTCGGCACGTCGTTCCCTGCCGCCGTCCATATTCGATGCATTTTTTCGTGGGTGATGCCCTAGCGCCAGACCCGGCACCTCATCGGCTCTCACAAAAGGACATTTTTAACCATGAATTCCCTATCCAATTTACTGCTTCCTTTGCTCCTATCCATGGCGCTTTTCGTCATCGCCCTTTTCGCCATACGCGCCCTTTTCGTGTGGTGGCGGCGGGAACACTACACCCGCGAGCGCTTCGCCTTTTGGGGGTTCGCCACCATGGTGGGATTGGTGGGATTATTCCTCACGCAACTCGCGTTGGGGATTTCCCCGGCCACCATCGTCATGGCCCTGGTTTCGCTCGGCGCCGAATTCCTCGAGCTCGAAGCTTTCCGCGCCTACACACCCAAGCCACTCACCCCATTCGCTGCTGTTCTTTCCGCGCTGGTACTGTTTGCCCTGGGTGTCCTTTACTTTCGCGTCCATCGAAACTGGGGCAGCGCGGGCGGCGCCATCAGCCGCCGGCAACACGAACGCGACGAGCGCCGCGAGCCGCCCAGCATTCTCGCGGATGTGGTATTCCGGGTGAGCGCTTTTCGAGACCCGCAATTACTGGAAACCTACGGAAGCACGTCAGATGCGCGATTGCCCCTATTGGAAGGCGCGGTAGATACACGAGCCTGGCATGAAAAGGCCCGCCATCTCTGGACGCTTCGCCACCGCAACTATGAATTCGATGACAGCTTCGACGAGGTGCGCCGCTGCTGGTACGGAAGGGACAAGAATACCGGCGCACCCATAGTGCTGGCCTGTCACCAGAGCGAAACCGAGGCGCGGGCGGCGTTTCCCGAGATCAGTAACTATGCGCGAAGACTTCTCCAGGCCCCGCCCGAACCGTCACTGGCTCAACTTCCAGATCAAATAAATCCGCGCTGTTTCCCTCGTCTCTCGGCGAAGGCGGGCGACGAACGGAAGATCGAATTCGTCCTGGCCCTCCGGGATGGCGACGCAGACCACATAGAGACCATGGACATCCA
>CAZLTI010000201.1:0-5567 GCA_964562335.1 uncultured Pseudomonadota bacterium
TTCATATTCGTAGGCTACATACGAATATGAATGGTGTCAACCGCAACATTGCTATACGGTCGGCGTCTGTTTCCGTTTGGCCTGTCGGATGCAACCCGCCAATGCAAGGGAAGGGGGGATAGCAAATCGGAAGCTCGGTTGCGGCGACTCGAAACCGATGTGGCCGATCTATGGGAATCGAGGCTCTGTTTCAGAGCGGGGTGAGAGTATGGGGAGGGACAGCGTATCGAAAGGCGGAGCCGACGGCAGGCCGGGCATTCTTCCAAATGGAAAGCAGGTCGCCCGAAACCCCGGGATAGCCTTTTAACCAGCTTGGAATAGGTATGCTGTCACCCGACTTGCCCGATTTTTGAACGCCTAGAATTTTGGTTCGAGTCCTGCCTGTTTGCAAAGAGCATTGGCAGTTATCCGGTCGACGCTCCGGTGGCGTTTGATAGGAATGGTTTTTTCCCGGTTGCAATAAATGGAGTGATTGCCGCCTTCTCTTAGCAGGAAGAAACCGTTCTCCTCGAAATATCTGACCAGGTCTTGCCTTTTAACCGACATGGCTCCTCCCGGTCTCGACCGGGACCTGTTCGATCAGACAATTTCCCAAGGGAATCTCTTTTTTTAACTGCTGGTAGGCTCGCACCATTTCATTCAAAGCGTCTTTCAACATAGCACGACACTCTTCAATATCCCTACCTTCGGTAATCACCTCCGGCCATTCCACCAACTGTCCCATATACCCGGTGCCAGTCTTCGTATAGGTGGCTATGTAGTTTCTCAGCATTTTCCCTCAAGTTGATTTTGCCGTTACCGATTTAGCATTATGCCATTGGCATCAAAGGGGAAAAGATGGATTTCGATTCCCCGATAGTCCTGTAATTCGAGTGATAGAGCAAGTTCGACGAATACCGCCCATTTGTTTTATCAGGGTCGGAGCAAATTACTAAAATGATAATATTGACGAAGCGGTAAAAAGTCGAAAATTGCGGGAATGACAATTCGTGCAATTTTCGACTTTTTACCGCTTCGTCAATATTAATTGGGGCTGGCCCTATACAACTTCCTTTATAACACACCACCGGTTTAAGCTAAACAAAGCGGGCGATGGTCTGCCCCAGCTTGACTTTCCTGCCCCGAAAGAGGTTCACGGGTTCGATTTGGTTTTTTTGGAAGAGTAGGATAACGGTACTGCCCAACTGGAAGCGGCCGATTTCGGCGCCCTTTCGGTAGTTTTTGGCGGGAATCACGGGTATATTCGGCGATGTGCTTTTTTTACCGTTGGTCGTCAGGCTGTCGTAGTCGAGGAAGATTTTGCCCACCATGGTCGCGCCCACTTTAACGACCGCGATCTCCCCTCTCTCCGTTTCCATTGGGGTCACGATACGTTCGTTGAGGGAGAACAGCCCGCTTACGCACGCCATGCCGATTTTGTTGACGGGCCACAGGCTTCCGGCAAAATAGCCGAACCGGCTCACCTTTCCGGCCGCCGGCGCATGAATGCGATGGTAGTCGGCCGGGCTCAGATAGATCGTTATGAAGTAGCCCTCGTCGAACGAAGCGGCGCTCTGTCTGCCGACCAGATCGACCATGGAATAGAGCACTCCCTTGGCCTGCACCAAAAGCCCGTCTTCGATCGGGCCGAATTCGACGATCGTACCGTCGACGGGACTGACGATACTGCTTTCCTCCGGGTCGACGGGCCTTGTCCCCTCCTTCAGCTCTCTGACAAAAAACTCGGCGAAGCTGGCGAAGGATTGCAGCGGTTTTTTGATCTCTGTCGTATCGATGCGGTAGATTCGGCAGTAGAGCCGTATCAGGGATGCGACCAGAGGAGTGGGAGCCTTGATTTCCATTGCCAACCCCACCAGACGGCTCGTCATATTTTTGGGTAGGGCGCGCAACAGGGGGTAGTTCATCTCTTTATAATCGTTCGCACATTAGAAGCAGACAGGTTCCGGTTCGGGCAGACCGTCCGAAGCCGAATCCGTTTTCGGTTTCCGCCCGAGGATTTCGTCTAGCTGATCGGAGGTGACGGTCTCGACCTCCAGCAGCTTTTGCGCTAGGGCGTCCAGCTGGTCCCGATGCTCCTTGAGGATTTCTGACGCCTTCCTGTAGGAGGACTCCAGCAGGGCGCGGATCTCCTCGTCTACGATCTGCTGCACCTCGTCGGAGATGGTCTCTTCCGGCAGGTAGTCCATGGCCAGATAGTTTCCGCTGCCGCCCTGAGGTATGGTCAAAGCGCCGAGCTTCTCGCTCATGCCCCACTGGCAAATCATTTTGTACGCCAGATCCGTCGCCTTCTTCAGGTCGTTTTCCACTCCCGAGGAAAAATCCCGTAGAACCAGCTCCTCCGCCGCTCTTCCCCCCAACGAGATCATGATTTCACTGCTCAATTTTTCCGCATCCTTACTTAGGTGGTCGCGCTCCGGCAAAAACGAGGCTACGCCGAGGGCATGTCCCCGCGGAATGATGGTGACTTTGTGTACCGGATCGGCCTTTTTCGCATAGGCGCCCACTATGGCGTGTCCCGCCTCGTGATAGGCGGTGGCCTCCTTCTCCTTTTGCTTCATGATCAGGGAATGGCGTTCGGCGCCCATCATTACTTTGTCCCTGGCCCATTCCAGATCGTCCAGCATCACCTCCTTCTTATTCTGGCGGGCGGCCCAGAGAGCACTTTCGTTTACCAGGTTTTCCAGCTCGGCACCGCTGAATCCGGGGGTTCCTTTGGCAATGGCGCTTAGATCGACATCCTTGGCCAGGGCGATCTTTTTGCAGTGTACCGCCAGTATTTTCTCTCTTCCCTTCATATCGGGCAGTCCGACGTGCACCTGCCGGTCGAACCGTCCGGGTCTCAACAGGGCAGGATCGAGGATGTCGGAGCGGTTGGTGGCGGCAACGGTGATGATTCCCTGCGTTCCGTCGAAACCGTCCATCTCCACCAGCAGGGCGTTCAGCGTCTGCTCGCGCTCGTCGTGGCCGCTTCCCAGTCCGGCTCCTCGGTGCCGTCCTACGGCGTCGATCTCGTCGATGAACAGAATGCAGGGAGCGCTCTTCTTCCCCTCCTCGAACAGGTCCCGCACCCGGCTGGCCCCGACGCCGACGAACATCTCCACGAAATCGGAGCCGGAGATGCTAAAAAAGGAGACTCCCGCCTCGCCGGCAACGGCCTTTGCCAGCAGCGTCTTTCCGGTTCCCGGAGGCCCTACCATCAGCACGCCTTTGGGTATTTTGCCGCCAAGTTTCTGGAACTTGCCCGGATCTCTCAAAAACTCCACGATCTCCACCAGCTCCTCCTTGGCCTCCTCCACACCCGCTACGTTGTCGAAGGTGACATTCAGCCCCTCCTCCTTATATCTTCTTGCCTTCGACTTGCCGATGGACATGATCTTTCCCGATCCCGGCATCTTTCTCATCAGGAAAATCCAGACCCCGATCAGCAGTAGAAGGGGTCCCCACTGCAATGCCAGCACCAGGTACCAGGGATTGCCCTCCTCCTGTTCGATTTTGATTTCGACGTTTTTGTTTCGCAGAGTGTCGATCAGGGCGGGGTCGTAGGCGCTCAGAGTCCGAAAGGGCGTATTGTTGATCGTCGTGCCGGATATCTGGTTCCCCCGTATCACCACCTGTTCGATCTGCTCCCTGTCCAGCATCAAAAGGAAGGCGCTATAGTCGATTTCCGTCGCGGTTTTGCTTCCCCAACTGAAGTTGTTGATGATGGTGAAAAAAAGGAGCAGAAGCGCGATTCCGGTCAGTAGGGATTTGCTGCTCAATGTGGCACTCCCGTTATTTTCGATTGTTGTCGTTGACGGTCCCTCAAGGAAGCCCCCGTTTCACTACCCTGCGGGTTCCGCAGCGAAGATATCGAACTTCGGAGAGGGACAAGAAGTCCGGTATGGAACCGGAGATGCAAGAGACCTTGCGGATTTGCCGTCGTTTAGAAAGCGAAAGGTTCTATTGTATCGTTGCCCGTCGATTTTGTTCAAGCCATTTGTTCTTTTCCGTCCGCAAATTTGCGGAAGCGCCGTTTTTTTCCTACGGACTTGCAGGGGTTCGGGGTTCGTGCCATGATTTTCCGATCCTGTCGGCCGTCGTTTGGGAATCCCCGTTTTGCAACCAGTCAGCGAATCGCACCCTATGGAGTACCTACCCATTTTTTTCAAAGCCAAGGAACGAAAGTGCATAATGATTGGAGGAGGGGAGTCGGCTTTCAACAAGCTGCTCACGATCGCTAAAACGGATGTCGCCATTCGGGTGATCGCACCGGTTCTCTGCCCCAAGCTGACGGATCTGCTGGACGCCAAGCGAATTGTCCATCAGCCCGAACCCTTTTCCGAAAAGGATCTGGACGACTGCGACCTGGTTTTTGTCGCTACCGAAAACGAGGAGTTGAAACGCCGTGCGGCCGAAACGGCCAACCGGAGGCACATTCCCGTAAACGTCGTCGATCGGCCGGAATTGAGCTCGTTTATCATGCCCTCCCTGATCGACCGCTCTCCGCTGCTGGTGGCCGTCTCCACAAGCGGCACATCGCCGACGCTAGGGCGTCTCGTTCGCTCCAGAATCGAGTCGATGCTGCCGCAACCCTACGGCAGGCTGGCGAGTCTGATAGGCAGCTTCCGGGAGAGAGCCAGAGCGCTCTATCGGGATGCCACCGAGCACAGAAGGTTTTGGGAGCATATCTTCTCCAGCTCCATCGTCGAGACCTTTCTCTCCGGCAAGGAGGAAACGGCAAAGGAGGCTTTGGAGAGGGAGTTCGCCAAACCAAGAGAGGACCTGAAGAGGAAGGGACTGGTCTGTCTGGTCGGAGCCGGTCCCGGCGATCCCGACCTGTTGACTCTGAAGGCATTGAGGATCATCCAGAGTGCCGATGCCATTGTCTACGACCGGTTGGTTTCTCCGACGATTCTGGAATATGCACGCAGAGAGGCGGAAAAGATCTATGTAGGGAAGAGGAGATCGGTGCATACCCTCTCCCAGGATAGGATCAATCAAGTCTTGGTGGATATTGCCAAAGAGGGCAAACTGGTCGTCCGCTTGAAGGGGGGCGACCCCTTTATTTTCGGCCGCGGGGGCGAGGAGCTGGAAAAGCTGATCCGGCACGACGTGGAGTTTCAGGTGGTGCCGGGCGTCACTTCGGCTGCGGGGTGCGGCTCCTATGCCGGTATTCCGTTGACCCATCGGGACTACGCTCAGTCCTGCACCCTGGTGACCGGACACCTGAAGGAGGGCGAACTGAACCTCAACTGGTCGAGCCTGATCCAGCCTCGGCAGACGCTGGTTTTTTATATGGGTCTTTCCAACATCGAAATCCTTTGCGATCAGTTGGTTGCCCACGGCATGGCTGCCGATATGCCCGCCGCAGTGATCCAAAAGGGTACGACGAGAAAGCAGCGAGTCTTTGCCGGAACTCTCTCCAACCTGCCCTCCATTGCCGAAGAGAACCGCATAGCGCCCCCTGCCCTGATCATCGTCGGAGAGGTGGTAAAGCTCCGCAACAGGCTCGCCTGGTTCGACAGGAACTCTACACCCGAGAAGATAGTTGCAAAGTTCCGTAAATTCCTGTAGGGTGTTTCTGTTTT
>CAZLTI010000202.1:0-5538 GCA_964562335.1 uncultured Pseudomonadota bacterium
ACGCCGAACGCTCCCGATGCACGACCAGAAGTCGGATTCATTACGGACAAAGACATTTTGGGGTCGGTTTCCGTTTGGCTTCAAGCGCGGAAGTTCCATAGGCATCGGAGCCGAAGATGGGGCGGAGCCCGCCGACGGTCGTCTAAGTTCCTTGGCTGCTAAGTTTATTTAAACGGTTTACTTTTATCCCCCATTTGGTTTATGTTCCCGATTGTCGGTTCGTACTAGCAATGAATGCGATTTTCGAGTTATTACGGCTGAAAGTTGTACTTTTTTTCCAACCTTACACTCTTGAGAGGAGCAGATGAAAAAAACACTGTTGGCACTGTCGCTGTTGCTTGTATTCTCCTCGCCGGCCTGGGCGAAAGTACGCATTGGCATTGTATTCGACGCCGGCGGAAAGAACGATCGCAGTTTCAATCAGTCCGCTTGGGAAGGGGCGGAAAGGGCAAAAGGGGATATGGACTTTGTGCTGAAGGACGCGGAGCCGGGCGACAGCAGCGCGGTAGAGGAGGCGATGAGAGCGATGGCTGCTACGGGATACGACCTGATTTTTGGAATCGGTTTTGCCAATGCCACGGCAGTGGATAGCGTTGCCAAGGAGTTCCCCAATATTAAATTTGCGCTGGTCGATTCGGTCGTCTCTCCACCCAATGTTGCCAACCTCCTCTTTCGGGAGCATGAAGGTTCCTACCTGGTTGGGGCTTTGGCTGCGATCAGGTCCCGCATGGTCGACGGCAAACGAACCATCGGCTTTATCGGCGGTATGGAAATTCCCCTGATCCATAAATTTGAACAGGGTTATATCCAAGGTGCAAAAAAGGTGTATCCCGGAATTGAAGTGATCGTCAATTATGTGGGAAATACGCCGACGGCCTGGAACGATCCTACCAAAGCCAAGGAGATTGCCAACTCGCAGATTGGAAAAGGGGCGTCCGTCATCTATCACGCTGCCGGTGGCTCCGGCAACGGGCTGTTCGACGCGATCCAGGAGAAGAACGGCAAAGGGGTTCCCTGCTATCCGAAGTTTAAAAACAAAAAAAGAGTGGATAGCTGCGTCTACGCGATTGGCGTCGATTCCAATCAGAACTACGCCGTGCCCGGTCAGATCCTCACGTCGATGTTGAAAAGAGTGGATAATGCCGTGTACGATACGATCAAAAAGGTTACCGAAGGTAGCCTAAAGGGGGGAATCTACGTTTACGGTTTGGATAACGACGGTGTCGGATTCGCAATCGACGAGCATAACAAAAAGCTGGTGACTCCCAAAATGGTGGCGTATTTAAACGACCTGAAGCAGAAAATCGCCGATGGCAAAATAGTGGTGAGGGACAAGCGATAGCTTTTTTTCTACCTCCGTTTGAAACAGGCCCTAATCTTCGCATTCGGAAACGGCTTGCGTCGGTGTCCGAATGCTCCGTTTTGAACGCAAATGTGGAGCATGCGCCCAGCGCACGGCCTACTGGATTTCCGTACCGTTGGAATCGGGTGCATGCTGCCGAACTACCAAAAAGACTATGATTGCCGTAAGACTACAATCCATTACGAAGCGGTTTGGCAAAGTTTTGGCCAATGATTCGATCGATATCGATATTAAAGACCGGAGTATTCATGCCATCATTGGAGAAAACGGCGCGGGCAAATCCACGATAATGGAAATTCTCTATGGGTTTTATCAAGCAGATTCGGGTGAAATCGAGATACGGGGGAAAAAGGTGCACATTGCCAATCCCCATATAGCCATTGAGAATGGCATAGGTATGGTACATCAGCATTTCATGCTGATTCCCCCCATGACCGTCGCCGAGAATATTATTCTGGGAGTCGAGGAGCCGAAAGCGGGCGGCATCCTGCAGCTGGCCAAAGCGGAAAAGAGGATCAAGGAGCTGTCGGACGAATATGGATTGCAGATCGATCCCCATGCCAAGGTGGAAACGCTTTCGGTAGGATTGGAGCAGCGGGTGGAGATTTTGAAGGCGCTCTATCGGGAGGTCGACATATTGATTCTGGACGAACCGACCGCCGTCCTCACCCCCCTCGAAGTAAAGGAGTTCTTTGAGATTCTAAAGAAGCTGCGGGATCAGGGGAAGACTATCATTATCATTACCCACAAACTGGATGAGGTCCTGGAGATTTCGGACGAAGTGACCGTTATGCGCCATGGGAAAAAAGTGGGGGAAATGCAGACGAAAGATGCGACCGCCGAAAGCCTGGCGACCATGATGGTCGGACGCGAAGTCCTGCTTAGATTGGAAAAGAAGCCGGTGCAGGCGGGCAAAACGGTCCTGAAGGTGAAGGATCTATGCATCGATATCGACAATTCGGCAAAAGTAAAGAACGTAAGCTTTGAAATCAAAGAGGGCGAAGTATTGGGAATCGCCGGTGTGGAAGGCAACGGACAGACCGAGCTGGTCGAAGCCCTAACGGGACTGTGCAAAGTAACTTCGGGATCGGTTTGGTTTATGGGGGAGGAGATCACGAACATATCGGCGAGAAAAATGCGCGAAAAGTTTATCGCACATATTCCGGCCAACCGTAAGGCGCATGGATATATCGCCTCCTACTCCAACGCGGAAAACAAAATCCTGGGTTTTCACTACAAAGAGCCCTTTTGCCGGACAACCGGGTTTTTGAATTTCACGGCCATCACCGAAAATGCGGAAAAACTGGTGGAGGAGTATGACGTTCGTCCCCGCCTGATTGAAATCGAAACGAGCAAACTGTCGGGCGGAAACCAACAGAAGCTGGTGGTCGCCCGCGAGTTCAGCCAGAATCCCAAGCTGATCATCGTGGCGCAGCCGACTCGGGGCGTCGATATCGGTGCGATCGAGTTCATTCATCAACATGTTCTGGATCTAAGAGAAAAAAAGATTGCCATCATGTTGATATCCGCCGAATTGGAGGAGATCAGATCGCTTTCGGATCGCACGCTGGTCATGTACGAGGGGGAGGTGGCCGGAGAAGTGGATGCCGATGCGTTCGACATCCAGAAAGTAGGGATGATGATGACGGGTCAGAAGCAACCGGTAGGCACCGTTTAGTCGACATTTCCATTTCAGTTGAAATCGAACAGCAACCATTGACTGACTATGTTTATTAAAAAGTACGAAGTGATTATACTGCCCTTGGTGTCCGTTTTGGCTGCGTTGCTGGTGGGCGCCTTGCTGATTCTGATTATCGGGGAGAATCCGTTGGAGGTGTATTGGATATTTTTCGACAATTCGATCTTTTCCGGCAAGGGTATCGGATATACGCTCTTTTACGCTACGCCGCTCATTTTTACGGGGCTGGCGGTGGCCTTCGGATTTCGCTGCGGAATGTTCAACATAGGAGCCGAAGGACAGCTATACGTCGGCGCTATGGCGACCACTCTGGTTGCCATTTGGCTGGATGGCGCTTCCGCTTGGATACTCGTTCCCATCTGCTTTGTTGCCGCTTTTACGGCCGGCGGAATTTGGGGAGGAATTCCCGGCATACTGAAGGCGCGTTTCGGCGGCCATGAGGTGATCAATACCATTATGATGAATCTGATCGCCTTTAGTTTGGTCAACTATTTGGTAGTCGGTCCCTTTCACCGAAAGGGGACGTCGATTTTGGAGACCGAGTTCATCCCCGAAGCGGCCAGGATTCCGAGAATTCACGACCTCTTGCCCTGGGCGCCCAAATCTCTGCCTTTGAACCTAGGATTCGTAGTCGCTCTCGTTGCCTGTGTCGTGGTCTACCTGATTTTGTGGAAAACCAAGTGGGGATATGAGATCAGAGCCGTGGGGATCAGCAACAGCGTCTCCCAGTATGCGGGAATCAATGTGAAGAAAAACATGGTTTTGGCCATGTTCATATCGGGAGGGTTTGCCGGAATGGTGGCGATTCACGAAGTGATGGGATATCGCTACACGTTCCACGACAGCTTTTCCGGTGGGGTCGGCTTTATCGGCATTGCCGTCGCTCTGCTGGGAAGAAACCATCCGGTCGGCATCGTATTGGCCGCGCTGCTCTTCGGCGCCCTCAGCCGGGGCAGTCTGTTTTTGGACTTGCATTTCGACAGTCTGTCCAAGGATTTGGTTTTGGTTCTTCAGGGGGTGATCATTCTTTTTGTTGCGACGGATCAGCTGTTTCGCAAGCTGTTGAGGATGGACAAATAGCGTAGCTTCGCTTTCGGCGGATTGCAGGAAAACAATATGGAAAACGGAAGCGGCAACCTGAAGGAGTTGATCGGCAAAATCCCGAAAAACGATCTCCACGTTCACTTGGACGGCTCCGTTCGGTTGAGTACGATTGTCGATATCTCGAAAAAGGAGAGCCTCAAGCTGCCTAGCTATACGGACGAAGGATTGCGGGAAATCGTTTTCAAGGAGCGGTACGGTAGCTTGGAGGAGTATTTGAAGACGTTTACCTACTCCTGCGCCGTGATGCAGAAGCCGGAGTACCTGGAGCGCATTGCCTACGAGATGGCCGTCGACAATCAAGAGGAGGGGGTGCGCTACATCGAGGTGCGGTTCGCTCCTCAGCTGCATATCAATCGGCACATGGATATGGAGCTGGTGCTCAAGTCGGTGAATAGCGGGCTGTTACGGGCACAGCGGGAGTTTAACGCTCGAAGCGAAATTGCGGACGGAACGGAGCCGGCCTTTCATTATGGCATCATTGTCTGCGCGATGCGCAATTTCGGCTCCTGGTCGGCGTACTACGATCAATTTATCAGATCGCATACCTATTCCGATATGGAGTATATCTGCCAGCTGGCATCGTTGGAGTTGGCGAAGGGAGCGGTAAAGCTGAGAGACGAATCGGGAATTCCCATTGTGGGATTCGATTTGGCGGGTGCCGAATCCGGATATCCGGCAGCGGATCATCGGCGGGCCTTCCAGCATGTGCACGAATCCTTTATGCACAAGACCGCTCATGCCGGGGAGGGATATGGACCGGAATCCATTTTTCAAGCTATCACGGAATGTCATGCGGACCGTATCGGCCACGGCTATTTTTTGTTCGACGCCCAAAAGGTGCAGGATCGGAAAATTCGGGACAGAAGTCGATACGTGTCGGATTTGTGCCGGTATATTGCAGATCGGCGCGTCACCATAGAGATTTGTCTGACCAGCAACTTGCAGACCAATCCGTCGATAGGAGAGATCCGAAACCACACCTTTGCCAAAATGCTGGAACACAAGCTTTGCACCACCATCTGCACGGACAACCGAACCGTCAGCAGGACGAACGTCACCAACGAATTGCTGCTGGCATGGAAGAACTTCGAATTTGACGCCAAATCGTTTAAGGACTGTATCATTTATGGGTTCAAGCGCAGCTTCTTTCCCGGAAGCTACAAAAAGAAGCGTGCCTACGTCAGGCAGTGTATCGACTATTACGACAGTGTACTTGCGGCAAACCCCGGCATATTGTGATGTCGAGGGCAATTTTTCCTTTTTTCGCGCATTGGCAAGAACGATGCGTTTGGCGAGTCGGACCTTTTTTTTGTCATTTTCAACTTCAAGATGGTATAGAATATGTGGGAAATTCTGGATCTGGAGCTATTTG
>CAZLTI010000203.1:0-5470 GCA_964562335.1 uncultured Pseudomonadota bacterium
GGAATCTGTAGTCAACCGGTTTCATTGGATTCCCGCCTTCGCGGGAATGACAATCTGCGCAATTTTCGACTTTTTACCGGCTCATCAATTTTAGCTGCTATTGCCAACGCGATGTTGCGGGTTACGGGGGTGACGATGGAGAAGCCGCAGACAAATGTCCGAAACGAAAAAACCGTAGAGCAACGGGCGGCAGTTAGAGAGCTATGGCTGCATTTCCTCTGGAAAAGCGGACGGCTGAACGATTGCGCATTGATCTGTACGAAAGGCAGGAGCATTACCGTACTGTCCGCCGGATGGTACAACAGGGGATGGGGGCCGGACTTTAGGGAGGCCAAAATCCTGTTGGGACAGGACGAATATTTCGGCGATATTGAAATTCACGTCGACGAATCGGCATGGTACGGACACGGGCATCATTTGGATGCAGCCTACAATAGAGTGATACTGCACGTCTTTTTGCATCGGGGCAAAACCGCTGCGGTAAATCAATTGCGACAGCCGCTGGCGGGCCTGCATCTCGGCACTTTGCGCCAGGGGACGTTGGAAAAAACGATCCCTCTGCATCCGGCCTCGATCGAGGATGTTCCCGGAGCCTGCGGATTGAGGCTCGGCAAAAAAAACGTATCGAAGCTAAAGAAGTTTTTGATGCAGGCGTCGGAACAGCGTTTGCTGAAAAAAACGGAACTGCTGGAGCGGAACCTGCCAAATTTGGGACCGAAAGAGCAGGAGGACCTTCTTTATACGAGGATATGCCGGTCGCTTGGCTATTCGGCCCATGCGGACCTGATGACGCAGTTGTCGCTGCACTATCCCTACTCCAAACTGAAGCCGCTGTTTTCCACTTCGCATCGGCAGGTTCGGGTCGAAGTTCTCGGTCGTTGGTTCGGTTGCGGCGGAATCCTCTCCTCCGTCGATCAAAACGGACTGCATGACGACATGCGGCGGGAGTGGCTGGCCTTTCGTCAGTTTTGGCAAAATTTGTCCGCCGAAGGGATCGACGCTACGCACTTTCCCAAGCAGGCCTCGCGACCGCTGAACCGTCCGGCAAGGAGATTGACCGGTCTGTTCTATCATCTTGAAAAAACGGATTTTTACGGACTGTTCAAGTCTTGGCTGCGTTTTGTCGTTCGGTGCGGAAAGCTGATTGAAACCGAGCGGAAGGCACGCAGGTTCCTGCTTTCGGAGCTGGATGCCATGTTCCCCCAACCGGATTGGGAACCGTTCGCCCGCCTTGTCGATGCGGGCAGCTTCGGAAAAACCTCCGGTCCCATGAAACTGATCGGTAGACAGAGACAGCTGATCGTTTTGGTAAATGCCGTCATTCCCTTTTTTTTGGCCTGGGCCCGTCTGGAAGATCGAAAGGAGATTGAAAAAATCCTATTCTCTCTGTTTTTGGTTTTGCCTCCCGAAGGCGGGAATCGGAAAACGAAATTTATGGAAAACCGGCTCGCGATAAAAACCAACGGTATCGTTATCCGAAAAAACCTCAGTTCCCATCAGGGATTGATCCAATTCCACGAGGATTGCTGCCGCTGCTTCTACCAGGGGTGCGGCAACTGTTCGCTGCTGAAGCTGTTGGGAGAGGAGTGAGTCGCAGAAACTTCAGCAGTGCCTCGTCTCTTCCCTTGTGCGGCTGCATGACAATGCCGTAGTGGTTGACGCCCTCCACGTCGTAGCGGGTGGCGTCGGGCAGTTCCGATTTCATTTCGGCAACTACGTTCGTCGGCAGAAGAAGGTCTCCGTCGCCAAACAGTCCATTTGTGGCTCTTAGAATGAGAGAGGGGCAGGTCGCGAGGGGATAGAGGCGGCGGCAGTCGATTTTTCTTACGTTGGCAGCCTCCTCGCCGATACATTCCGCCGCTATGTTTGTTTTGACTCCTGCGGGGCACTGCTCCATCTCGTAGCGGAAGTAGTTTTCGATGACGGCGTTCCACGGCTGTAGGTAGGGGGCCGATCTCATTCTTTCCAGATAGGCTTGTCGGCTGGGAAAGGTTTCGGTCAACCGATCCAGGGCCGGTTTGATGCTTTGAAAGACCTTCTGGAGCTGTTCGGCGGAAAGATGGCCGGCGCCGTCGACCAGCACGATCCGATCCACCCTGTCGGTATGCCGGGCTGCAAAAACGAGCGTGAGGAAGGCTCCGAGGGAGTGTCCGACCAGGACGACTCTGTCGATCTTCAAACCGTCGAGGACACCGACGATGTCCTTTGCGTGGATGTCGGGCGAATATCCGCTTTTGGGCTTTTCGGACCTCCCTCGGCCTCTCAGGTCCATCGCATAAAAATCGAATTCCGGACTCAGGGTTTCGGCGAAAAAATCCCAGCATCTGCAGTTGGCCGTTATGCCGTGCAGCGCCAATACCGGTCTGCCCTTTCCCTTCCAGCGCGCAACGTTGATTTCGACGCCGTTGCCCATAACGCGCATCATGATCGGTTCCTCCATGATCCCCCTTTTGCTCTCTCGATTGAAACGGCGTTTTTCCTATCGACAGGGCAGCATCGCATTTTTCCGCAAACAATAGCAACGGATTCGATTCAAGGGTTGAAAACCGTCATTCCCGTTCTTTGCTCAAAGTATCGCAAATTCAGTGCGGGAATGACAATCTGCGCAACTTTCGACTTTTTTGCCGCTTCATCATGTTTGACTGATTCGGAGTCGGGGTCTAAATAGAGAAAGAAAACTTCGCGGATGTTGCGGCGGGCAAGAATCGAAAAGAGGGCAAAACGTGGAACGGAAGCATCAGACGGAGGGCGACAGCAATATCTCTCCCCGACGAACGGAGTGGCAGAGGGAAAATATCGACGGCGAGTGCCGCGCTCTGCTGGAGGAGGATGCCCGCTACTTCCTGCGCCAGTCGCTGTCCACGCCCTGTCTGAACGCCATGCGCACCTGCGACGGCATTTACGTCGAGGACCTGCAGGGGCGCCGCTACATGGATTTTCACGGCAACAATGTGCATCAGGTGGGATTCGGCAATCCGGACGTGATCGAGGCGATCAAACGCCAGTTGGATGTTCTGCCGTTCTGCACGCGCCGCTATACCAATCGCATGGCCGTGGATCTGGCAAAAAAGCTGACGGAGATCGCTCCCGGAGATCTAAACAAGGTTTTGCTGGCACCGGGCGGGAGCGGTGCCGTCGGAATAGCGCTGAAATTGGCGCGAATGGCGACGGGAAGACACAAGACCGTTTCCATGTGGGACTCCTTTCACGGGGCTTCGCTGGATGCGATCTCGATCGGCGGCGAGGCTATTTTTCGCAAGGATGCCGGTCCCCTGCTTTCCGGCACGGAGCATGTGCCGCCTCCCGACGAGTATCGCTGCATATTCGGCTGCGGCGATCGCGGAAGCCGAGGCTGCGATATGACCTGCGCGAACTACGTAGAGTACGTTTTGGAAAAGGAGGGGGACGTTGCCGCCGTCGTGGCGGAGCCGATTCGCAGCACTCCCTATATTCCCAAGCCGGAATATTGGCGACGCATTCGGGAAGCCTGCGACCGGCACGGAGCGCTTTTGATATTCGATGAAATTCCCCATGCGCTGGGAAGGACCGGAAAGATGTTCACCTTTCAAAATTTCGGCGTGCAGCCGGATATGGTAGTCATCGGCAAGGGACTTGGCGGAGGCGTGTTTCCCCTGGCGGCGCTCATCGTGCGCGAATGTCTGGACATAGCGGAGGACCGGGCCCTGGGACACTACACCCATGAAAAAAATCCCGTCGCTTGCGCTGCGGCTCTTGCCTGCATCGAGTACATCGAAAGACACAACCTGCCGGAACGCGCGGCGCGACTCGGCAAAAATGCGCTGAAGCGCCTAAACGCCATGAAGGATCGATATCGGATCGTCGGCGACGTGCGGGGTCTTGGCCTTTTTCTCGGAGTGGAACTGGTGAAGGACAGAAGAACCCGCGAGCGCGCTCTGGACGAAGCGGAAGCCGTCATGTACGCTGCCCTGACAAAGGGGTTGAGCTTCAAGCTGACCATGGGGAACATACTGGCTCTCACTCCCGCCCTCACCATTACGCAGGAGCAGTTGGACCATGCGCTGGATATCGTCGAAGCCTGCATCGAACTTGTGGAACCATAGGGACGGACGGGACCATTGCGTCCGTAGTCTCATATGAAGGCTTCCAAGGAGAAATTCCCGACGAGGAACAGATGGACATAAGGGAAGCGTTCAAGACGTTTTGTTTGAATCTTCTGGTAAAAAACCGCACCGAGATTTCCGAACGGTACAGGGGCATCGCAAAGGTTCTGAACGGAAAATACTGGGATTCCCCGTCGGATCTGGAACACTGCTCGAAAGCGGGATCTTTCGGCAGGGGAACCGCCATAGTCGGCACCAAGAAATTCGACGTGATGTTTTTGCTTCCCTCGCCTCTCTATGAAAGATACAGCCTCGACTCCGGCAATGCTCCTTCCGGACTTCTGCGCGAAATAAGGGATACGATAAGAAAAACCCATAGTCGGACGAACGTAAGCTCTAACGGCGATGCCGTCGATATCCACTTCCGCAATTTGAAAATCGTTTTTTGGCCGGCCTTTCAACTGGAGGGAAGATCTTTCCTGTCGCCGGACGCGAAAAACGGAGGTTCCTGGAAGGCGAACCAAACGCAGGCGGAAGTGGAGGAAATTACCCGGCTGAACAACGAATCGAACGGAAATCTGAAGCGGCTCTGCCGTTTGATGCGTGCATGGAGGGCCAACAACGCGGTGGGCATGGAGGGAGTTCTTGTCGATACCCTATGCTACGAGTTCTTCCGCAGCACCGATACCTATTTCGACGGAACCGACTCCCGCTACGATCTGATGGTTCGGGACTTCCTGGCGTATCTTTGCAGGCAGGAGGGATGGCGGCACGTTTGGTCCGTTCCCGGCGGCGATCGCAAAATCCGCAGGCGGCGCACATTTGTGCCGAGGGCGGCAAGGTCGCACGGAAAATGTCTGCAAGCTATCAAAGAGGGAAATAGCCGCACTGCCTGGAGGATGTGGAAATCGATATTCGGCAGGGCCTTCCCCACTCCCAGGATGATAAAAAAATAGCGGCCTGTCCGATTGCGGCCTATTGACATACAAGTGCGATCCGGTGTACGACGAGCGGAAAATGGGATCCGATTCTGTCGGATGGTACATACCCACTACGTTCTTTGCGGTATATTCTTTACGGCACCTCCGTTTTTTGGAGGTCCCTCAATCACATGGAAATCTCCGGGGAATGCGGTTCTGAAGCCCTGCACTTTTCGGAAATTTCGTAGATACAGGAGTTAGACATGTCGGTTATCGATACGATAAAGGAAGAGCATCATTTGGTGCGGCGCTTTCTCGACAATATCGAGGTTGCGTTGGATTTGATGGAGCAGGGCGGAGAGGTGCCCGAACAGTTTTTCGGTCTGCTGACCGACTTCTCCAAGAAGTTTATGGACAAATACCACCACTTTAAGGAGGAGTACATTTTCTTCCTGAAGCTGGCGGAAA
>CAZLTI010000204.1:0-5423 GCA_964562335.1 uncultured Pseudomonadota bacterium
GTTCATCGGTTGAACATACCGGCTTCCATCCCTTTGCCGGTAAATGGCGAAGCTTGGCCAATTTTCTATCCGCAGTAAAGATCGATCCTCCGATTGGTTGCCCAAAACAATTGCTTTCCTCTTTTTGGGAAGCGGAAATTATCCTGCCTTACCGACCTCTTTCAGCGAAGACGATTTGTCGATAACGCTGTGCTTCAATCCTATCCATTAATGTCTCTCCAGACAAACGCGTAACAATGAAGCCCGACATTGACGAAAGATACTATCTGCTTAGGGAGCTTGAGAGGAAGGAAAACCAATCCCAAAGAGCTTTAGCCCGACAGTTGGGTTTTAGCCTGGGGAAAATCAACTTTTTGATCGGAGAACTGGTTAAAAAAGGGTTCGTCAAAATGGAAAGCTTCGCTCACAGTCGCAATAAGGCTCAGTATCGATACATACTGACTCCCCGGGGGATTCGAGAGAAGATGCGCGTGACGAGGGCCTTTATCGGGCGGAAAGAGAGGGAGTACGAGAAAATTTGCCGGGAGATCGAAGAAGCAAAGGAGGCCATTGGGAATTAATCGTTCGTTTTTTGGTTTCGCACAAATTCGATGAGGATCACGGAAAAGGAAAAAAATGCGATCGTTCGAACGGTAACCGCTTTCGATCCGAATGTGTCGATCTACCTTTTCGGCTCTCGAAACGACGATAGAAAGAGAGGCGGCGATATCGATATCGCGCTGCTATCCTCGAAAATTGGTCGCGGGGTGGTAAGTCATATCCGTCTCAAACTATACGAACTGATCGGAGAGCAGAAGATCGATATAATATTCGGAGCCTATCCGAATTCCGCTTTTTTCAAAATGGCCGTGGAATCTGGAACATTGCTGTATGGAAAACCGCAACCTGGAGATATTGCGACAAAATCTGATAAGTCTTGAGAAATCTCTATTCCGGATGAACAGATCGTTCGAGAAGGCTAAGAGTATCGAGCCGGCAAAGGAGATTTCCGACGACGATTTCGACATATTGGAAAACCTGACCTCCAGATTTTCCAGAACGGTAGATTTGATCGTCAACAAACTTTTTAGAAGCATCGATTCCGTCGAGCTGGAGGATGCAGGGACTTTGATCGACGTCGTAAACCGAGCGGAAAAGAGGGGCATTATCCGCTCGTCCCTAAAGGTGCGTAGGCTGAAGGATCTGAAAAACGAGATCGTTTACGAGTACGAGACCGAAGATCTGGCGGCCCTTTTCGAGAGGACGCTGGAATCTACTCCCGAAGTTTTGGCGATTGGCAAAAGCGTCAAAAAATACTGTCTCGAAAAAGAATATATCGAATAACAGCGAACATCTTTTTGATTCCTCCGACCCCAATTTCCTAATTTCACAATTTGGATTCCAATTTGCCAATAAGACTGCAGCAAGACGAAAGGGAGGCCCTTGAGTATGCCTTGGAGAGCGTGGAAGATGTCTATCTGTATGGTAGCAGAACTGATGGCAGCGCCAAAGGCGGCGATATAGATATTCTGGTTTGGTCGGGAAAAAATCCTTATAAGCTCTCTAGTGAGATCATTGTCAGGTTCGGACAAAAACTGGAGGCAAAGTTGGATGTATTGGTTTTTGATCGAACAAAACTCACTCCACAACAGAGAGCATTTTTAAACACCCTGAGCCTTGTCAAAATAAAATAGTGGACGACAACTATCAAGTTTTGCTGAAAGAGGCAAAAGCCAAAGTCGGCAAATCCTTCGCTTTGGTTGAAGCGTCAATTGGCAGTCTGAAACCATACGATGCCAATTGCGAGTATTCGTTCAAAGAACTTGAGCCCTATGATGCCCTTGCCGACAGGTTTATTCGGGCAGTGGAGACTTTTATCAAATTCTTCGGAAGCTACGATATTTTTCAAAACCAAGTACCGCAGGCTACCTATAGAGATCTGTTAAATTTGATGGCCAAACTGGAACTGATAGACAATACGGAAACTTGGTTTAAAATGCGCGATGTGAGAAATAAAATTGTACACGATTATCTGCCAGAGCAGACAAAACTGTTGTTTGATGATATAATGGGTAAATTCTATCGGGAACTTATCTTTAGTAAAAATAAAATAGATTTGATTCTGGCTTAATCGTAGTCGGAAATGGCATGGTTGAATTTTATTTTACTCCGACCCCAATTAGGTAGTAGAAGTGAAAAGACTTCCGATAGGAATCCAGACATTTTCGAAGATAGTCGAAGGCGACTATCTCTATGTGGATAAAAGCAAGTACATTTATGACCTGCTCGCTCGGGGGAGTGCATATTTTCTCTCCAGACCAAGAAGATTTGGAAAGAGTCTTTTGCTCTCCACCCTGAAAGAGATATTCGAGGGAAAACGGGAACTGTTCAAAGGGCTGTGGCTGTATGGCACGGACTATGTTTGGGAAAAATATCCGATCGTAAAAATCGACTTTAGCAAGAAAAACGCGGAAGATGCAAAGGATCTCAAACGCTTTATCTTGAACCAGTTGCATGCCATCGCTGAAAAATATGGAATTTTGTTGGAACGCGACCAATATGACGAAGCGTTCGACGAACTTTTGGCCAAATTAGGCGCAATAAACCGGGTCGTTGTTCTTATTGACGAATATGACAAACCGATCATCGACAATATCGAAAACAAAAAGCTGGCTATTGAGCTTCGTGAAATATTGAGAGGCTTTTATGCCATTATCAAAGCATGCGATGAGTACATCCGGTTCGTACTTCTGACCGGCGTAAGCAAGTTTTCCAAGGCGGGGATCTTTAGCGGATTGAACAGCCTGCACGACATTTCCATGGATGAGCGGTATTCGGCTCTTCTAGGAATCACACCCCAAGAACTAGAGGACAACTTTGCGGATCGAATGAAGCAATTGGCAAAAACGGAAGCTATCGGTATCGACAAGCTAAATAAAAAGATAATGGAATGGTATGATGGTTTCTGTTTTAGCAGAAATTGCCAAAGAGTATTGAATCCGTTTTCGATGCTCCTTCTGTTCGACAATGTCCGGTTTGGTAACTATTGGTTCGAAACCGCCACTCCAAGCTATTTAATAAAGCTGATCAAGGGAAAAGATTTTGATTTGACCGGAATGGACGGAGTTACGATCAGCGAATCGACATTTAATTCATATGACGTCGAAAATCCGAAAATTGTACCGATTCTCTACCAAACCGGTTATCTGACAATTGCGGAGTATCACAAAGAGAGAATAGAATATACCTTGACCTATCCCAACTTCGAGGTGAAAAACGCAATGACGGAATGGTTGACGGAAGCCTATTCCTCTGTGGAAAGAGAGTTGGTGCGTGGGCATGTTTGGGAACTGATCGATTCTTTAAAGGCTCGCAATTTTGAGGTATTTTTTCATACTTTGCGTCTCTTTTTTGCACAAATTCCCTATGACCTTCAAATTAACAGGGAGAAATATTATCAGACGGTATTTTACCTGATATTCTCTTTAATCGGGCTAAAGACCGAAGCCGAAGTAAAAACAAACGTGGGACGAATAGACGCCGTCATTCTTTGCGGAGATATTTTTATCTTCGAATTCAAGCTCGATGGAAATGAGGATGCGGCTCTAACCCAGATTAAGGAAAGGAGATACTTCGAGAAATATCGGGGCAGAAATAGAATGATCTATCTTATCGGTGCTGCATTTTTCGATCGGAATATAGGGAATTGGAAAATAGAAAAAATGCCTGCTTGAGGTCAACTTCATTGTGTGTGGCATGCCAAAAAGCAAGTTGTTCAGGTCAGAGTTATTGCGATGGACAAAAATAGACAAAAAGTTCTGGAAAAAATCATAGAGGAGTGCTTTTGGGAATACCGTTTCTCACCGGAAAACCTGATGGAGATCGCCCTGGGAGACGACGAGTGGGAACAGCGGTTTCTCTTCGGCAAGATATTCGAAAATAGCACCGATATCTTGAAGGCATTGCGGATTTTCCCGGATAAAACGCTCTTCAGACTTGTAAGGGAACAGAAGGTCCCAATCTTCAAGCGCGATTTTCTGGAGCGACGACTGAAAATACTGAAGTTCCACTTCCTCAAGGAAAAGGTCTCCATTCCGGAGCTTGAATGGCGGATTTCAGGATAGACTACGGGCTTCTTTATCGGTTGCAGGATCGGGTGCTGCAAATTGTCTTTTCAAAGCCGACGGAATTCTACCTGTCCGGCGGAACCTGCCTCCACCGCTTTTACTACGAGGAGCGATACTCCGACGATCTGAACCTTTTTACGCACGAATCTTCGACTTTTCCCTTCACTGTTCGGGAGCTGAAAAACCGGCTGTCCGACCGATTCGAACTTCATATCAAAGCGGAAACGCGCGATTTCGTCCGTTGGGAAATTCTTGAGAACAGACTGAAGCTGCAGATCGATTTTATCAATGATCGGGTTCGGCACTTCGGCGAGATAAAAACCGTCGATGATCTTCCGCTCGACAATCCCCTGAATATTCTGACCAATAAACTGACGGCCGTGCTATCGAGAGACAATCCCAAAGATATGTTCGATATTTGGACGATTTCCCGAAACTTGCCTGTTCAGTGGGGCAGTATCCTCAAAGAGACGCAGGAAAAAAGCCATTTTCAAAAAAGCGAGTTGATTTTTCGTTTGGAATCCTTTCCCATCTCGTTGCTGGATCGTCTCGATTTGGTAAATCCTTTCCAAACGGAGCAGTTTCGCAACGATCTAATGGAAATCGTTCGACTGATTGTCGATAGCGACGGAGTATAATGCGTTTGACCCCCTATCAAATCGAAGCGCTAAAAAGCACTGCCAAGGAGGTTTTTGGTGTTCGGTCGAAGTTGCTGCTTTTTGGCTCGCGAGTCGACGACAGTCAACGCGGAAGAGATATCGATCTGAAGCCCGTATACGACTTTTTCAGGTTCGACTAGCTGAAGGAGCTATATCTCTAGCAAGACAGATATAAAGTTATGAGCTATTATTGATGGATCAATAAAAAGTCTTGCTTCTGTCATTCCCGCACTGAATTTGCGATACTTTGAGCATAGAACAGGAATCTATAGTCAATTGATTATACTGGATTCCCACTTCCGTGGAAATGACGCTTCAGCGCAATTTCGGACTTTTTACCGGTTCATTTTTATCAGTAAATCAACGTGAGGAGTTTATTATGTTGTCACTAAAAATAGATAACCCAGAAATAGAAAATAGATTTAAACAATATGCAAAAAAACATAATAAAAATTTAGATGATGTGGCGAATGAAGCTATGAACCTTTTTTTTGAATTTCTCAAACAAGATGATGAATTAATCTATGTAAAAAGAGACCCAATGAAACATTTACGAAATACTATATATATTGACGATGATGAGGATTTAAGCGATGTTAAGCCATATGCCCATATAGAAGACAGTGCTCTATATATTCATAATCTTAGAAGAAAGAAG
>CAZLTI010000205.1:0-5416 GCA_964562335.1 uncultured Pseudomonadota bacterium
GCGATGTTCATAGACGCTCCCCGGTCTGCTCCGTTTTCATGCAAAAGTTATAGTTAGAAGGATATGGCGATCTTTTCGCCCGCCTTAAAGTACATGAAGTTCCTTTCGTCGTAGGGTCCGAACAGGATTTTTTTGAAAAATTCGTGCGTCCCTACTATCTCCTCGTATCTCTTTTCCAGAAACCGCGCATTGTCTTTGGCCACCCTTCTGAGCGGTTCGACATCCGTTACGCCCGTGTCGATCAGGGCGATGTGGGTATAGTCCTTAAAGGTCAATTTGGTTCCCAGTTCCGCTTTTTTCCGGCCCATTTTAGGAACGTAGTCCTTTTCCATATGGCCCAGCGGATCGCGGTTTTCCTCCATCCATCCTGGGGTCAGGTAGTAGGTGCCGGGTTTTGCTTTGAAGTGAAAATCGTAGGATTCGGTAGATCCCAGAAACAGTGCAATACAATCGTGCGCTTTGGGCACGTAGATGCCCTGCCGGGGGGCTCTTATTCCTGCGATGCCGTTGGAGCAGAAGCCGTACCCCAATACGATGCGGGAGGCGTAGGGTTCCACCGCATCCACCTCCTGCTGAAGCAGTGCCGGAATTTTTTTGGGAGTGTCGTGCAGTCGCGAATCGAGATATCTCAGTTCGTATTCGCTATTCCCCCGGAGTATCGCTTCCAGTTCCGGCTTCATTACGCTGCAAGCGACGATCACGATCTTGTCGCGTTGCGAACTGGCATCCTTCACGTTTTCGGACATTTTTCCTCTCCGCAGATTGAAGTGTCCCGATTGTCGGCGCTATTCCCCAAATGGTTGCAGCTCCTCGGAATATCGAGCTTTTGGTGGATCCCATAGTTTCGCGACGGCCCTGCCGGTTATGCCGGGTTCAAAATTTTTATGGCGTTCTCGCCGCAGATGGCTTCGATTTGCGACGGGTCGAGACCGGCCGAACGCAGTTCCGCGAAATAGCGGTTCGGGCTCAACAGCGGGTAATCGGACGAGAAGAGAATTTTGTCGATGCCGGCAAGATCGATGGCAGTTCTGTAGACCTGCGGATCGTACAGATACGGGGAGGCCGCAGTGTCGTAGTAAACGTTGGCAAGCGCCCGTTTGACGGTACGTTTCATCAGGCAGTAGAAAAAAATCCCGCCGCCCCAGTGGGCAAGTACGATTTTGTTGTCGGGGAAGGCAAGAGCCAGATCGTAAATCTGCTTCAACGTGACGGGGGATTTTCCGGGGTATTTGTGCCCAATGGTCTCGTTGGTATGGATCAGCACGGGCAGGTTTCCGGCACCGCAAATTTCCATAACCGGTTCGAGCCGTTTTCGCCTCTCGGCATCGATTCCCGACCGATAGAAGGCCAGCTCCCCTATTCCGCTCAGTCCGTTCCGCAGGCAGCGCTCGGTCTCCTTTTCGACCAGGGCGTTTTCCACATCGAAACTACCGAATCCTTTGATTCGTTTGGGATACTTGACAACGGCCTTCGTTATGCAGTCGTTATGGCGCCGGAACAGCTCCGGACTCTTCCAGGGAAAACCGCACACGACCGACAGATCGATTCCCGACTCGTCCATTGAGTCGATCAGATCCTCGATACCCGCCAATTTCGATCCGGAATCTCGGTACAAAAGTGCAAAGTCGGGTTCCGTTTCGAAGAACCGTTCTCTATCGCGTACAACGGCTTGCGGAAAGATATGGGTATGAAAGTCGACGATCATCGATATTCCTGCCGGAATCGGATATCAGCTTCCGCTTTCATGTCTGTAAAAAGGAGCAGTAGAGGGTGCCAGCGGGGTATTTCCCAAAATAAGATCGGCTGCCTTTTCCGCAATCATCATCACAGGGGCGTAGATGTTCCCGTTAGTAACATAGGGCATTACGGAGGCATCGACGACGCGCAGGTTTTCCACATTGTGCACTTTCAAACTCAGGGGATCGACGACGGCCAGTTTATCGACTCCCATTCTACAGGTGCAGGAGGGATGGAGAGCCGTTTCGGCATCTTTCGCCACCCATGCCAAAATCTCCCTGTCGGTTTCTACGGCGGGTCCCGGAGAGATCTCCCCGTTATCGAACTCTTCGAAGGCGGGTTGATTCATGATATTTCTGGTGCAGCGGATCGTTTCCAGCCACTCCCTTCTGTCGTTTTCCGTCGAAAGGTAGTTGAAGACAAGAGCCGGTTTTTGCGACGGATTGTCCGATTTGATTTTAACGGAGCCGCGAGAGTCCGATGTGTTCGGTCCCACATGGACCTGGTATCCGTGGCCGATGTCGTTTGTCGTGCCGTCGTAGCGGATCGCCAACGGAAGAAAATGATACTGGACATTGGGATACTTGTCCCTGTCGCTGGTTCGAATAAATCCGCCCGCTTCGAAATGGTTGGTCGCTGCCGGTCCCGAACGGTGAAATAGCCATTTGTAGCCCACAAATGGCTTGTTGTGCCACTTGAGCGCCGGATATTCCGATATCGGCTTCCTGCAGGCATGCTGTACATACACTTCCAAATGGTCCTGAAGGTTTTCTCCGACGCCTGGCAGGTTTTCTATAACCTTTATGCCGATTTTTTCCAGGTGACGGGTATCTCCAATTCCCGACAATTGCAGAAGCTGAGGGGAATTGATGGCTCCTCCGCAGCAGATGATTTCGTTGCCCAGCACCTTAACGGTTCTGTTCTTCTTGCTATATTCCACGCCAATGGCCTTTTTTCCCTCGAACAGAATTTTGGTGGCGAACGCACGGCACCGCACCTGCAAATTCTTTCTGCGCTTGACTGGGTGCAGATAGGCTTTGGCGGCGCTTAGCCGACGCCCTCGTTTGATATTGCGGTCGAAGGCGCCGAATCCCTCCTGCCGATATCCGTTAATGTCTTCCGTCAATTCGTATCCCGCTTGCTGCGCAGCATTGAGAAAGGCTCCGAACAGGGGATTTTTACAGGGTCCGTTTTCCAACTCCAACGGACCGTCGGTCCCGTGATATTCGTCTTTCAGGCCGATTCGCGTTTCCGCCTTTTTGAAATAGGGAAGACAGCGTGCATAATTCCAGGTTTCCATGCCCTTCTGTTCCGCCCATTTTTCGTAGTCCATGGCGTTTCCGCGTATATAGATCATTCCGTTGATGCTGCTGCTGCCTCCCAGCACTTTGCCGCGGGCGTGGTAGATCCGGCGATTGTTCATGTGCGGCTCGGGTTCGGACTCGTACTGCCAGTCGTAATATTTGTTTCCGATGGGAAAGGTCAGACCGGCGGGCATATGGATAAATATGTCCCAAAAGTAGTCGGGCCGTCCTGCCTCCAATACCAGCACTCTGTTGTCTTTGGAGGCGCTGAGTCGGTTTGCCAGTGCGCATCCGGCGGAGCCGCCACCGACAACGATATAGTCGTACCGTTTGGTTGTCATCTTGTCTCCCATTCTAGCGAATCCGCATTGCTCTATCGAAATCTCCGCCTTGCGAAAACGACCTGCTTTTCTCCTCGCATCCGAATCGATCCCCTCCTTCCTCGAGACGAGCATGATACTCGAAAAAGCGGGATGTCAAGGAATTGATGGCTTCCTCTACGCCCTCTCTTTCGTCGGGAAGAATGTGCGAATCCAGTTTCTGAATTCGCATTGCCGAATGTTGGCGGAAAGCAGATCCTCGTCGACGGCAAGCTGCCAGCGCAGATCTTTTCTGTCCGGTTCGTCGTGAAGTGTCTTCATGCGCTCCACCATCTGCGTCACCTCTTTGCTTTGCCTGAAATAGCCGATCTCCATTAGCCTCTCTGCGCGAGCGTTGATCAGGCAGGCCATCTCCTTGAGACCGAATTCGGGATGATACTGCACGGACCAGAAGGTTCCCTTGCCGTGAGTTACGGATAGGGCCTGGATGGGCACAAATTCGTTTCCCGCCAGAATTGCCGATCCCTCTGCGGTTTTCAGCACTATATCTTCGTGGCTGGCAAATGCATCGAACACTTTGGGTTTTCCGGCATACATCGGGTGCCTTTTCCCCTTTTCCGTCAAAACGATCTTGCGGGCGATGCCCATCTGCCGACCCTTCGGATTTTTCCCGACAAAGCCTCCCGCAGCCACGACCGCGATTTGCAGACCCCAGCAACTGCCGAAACTGGGAATTCCGATTTGATAGGCTGCCTTGGCGAGGTCGATTTGAACCCGCACGGTGGGAATGTGCCTGTCCAGTATTCTGAGATTGCTTCCCGTCCAGAGAATACCGGAGTAGCGTTCCAGGCCTTTCCCTTGCGGAATCGGCCTGTTCTCGTCGGCGGGCAGCAAAACGTCGTACTCCGCGTCGGGCAGGTACTTACGCAGCATTTTGGCATACAGTTCGTAGGCGAAGCCCACCCCGGCAGCCTTTAGCTCCTCGCGGCTTTTTTCGGGGTATCCGTCGACGATAAGAAAGCGATGCGGTGTATTCATCTCCTCTTCTCCCTACGAAGTGTTCAGCGAGTCGACGATAGCCGGCAGTTGGGCATAGTCGCTGCAGGTCGCTTCGGCTTCGGTCCGCGATCCTCTGTCCAAAAGGGCGGTGGTGTAAATAGCCTTGGCTCCCGCGCCATGCGCTCCCTTGATATCCCTGTCCTCCCTGTCTCCGATATGCACGATCTCGGTCGTCTTTACCTTCAGTTCCTCGGCGGCCAGTTGGAACAGGCGAGGATTTGGCTTGGAGCAACCGACCTCGTCGGAAAACAGGAAGGAGTCGAAAAACTGAAAAAGATCGTACCGTTTCAACAGCTCTCGTAGCACGCGTCCGGGACTAAAAAGCGTGTCCGACACGATCCCCAGCCGATAGAACCGGCTCAACAGTCGAATGGCGTCGGCGATACCTGCGGCAATGTCGGGCTGGACGGCCAACTCCATCTCTTCGTGCAAAGCGACCAGCCTATCCATTTGTGTCTGCGGCAATTCCCGCCGCAATCCCTTCAGGATAACGCCTATACGGTCGCGTACCCTCCAAGTTACGCTTTGCTCGTGCCAGACCCGTGCGAATGCGGCATCGGCAACGTCGTAGGCAAGGGTCACCTCCCTCTGGGCGATGGGACTTTGTCTATTCAAAAAATCGCATACCAGCGATCTCCTCTCTTCGGATTTCGACGGTTGTCCCTGGGCCTTTCTTTTCGGTTCGTCGGAATCGTTGATAATTACGGTGTCCCACAAATCGAAGGTTATCGCTTTAATGTTCGAATGCATGGTTTATCCGCTGCTCTAGATTCCTCTCTTTCGATTCCCTGCCGTTGCCTCCCGCTTCCGCCTTCATAAGAAAAAAAGGAAAACGGCTGTATTCTGCGGTTTGCGTCCGATGCGCGCAAATGTTATGGGCAAGCGGCAGTATACAAACATGGATACAAATCCGCAAACGGCTCGGCGAAGTGGAGCTGCGGAGGGAGCTGAAAATGCTTTCGCTAGCTATTCGCTTCGGGTAGATATTGATGAACC
>CAZLTI010000206.1:0-5355 GCA_964562335.1 uncultured Pseudomonadota bacterium
CCTGACAAATCATATAGACCGAATTGCGGTTTTGGCAAGAGGACGCATCGTGCGGATAGATGCCGTCCGCCAACAGGACGAAAGCCGCAGGGAACGGAAGCAAACCGGACGCTTTTCGACATGGGCAGCGCAGATCAATCGGCGGCCTTCCTACGACTCATTTGCGAAAGGAGCCGCACATCCGCAACCTCTCCTGGAAATCAGGGACCTCAACTTCGGCTACGATACGGAATCGACCGTTTTGCATCGCATAGATTTGACGATCCATGCCGGAGACTTTCTGGCATTGAGCGGACACAACGGAGCCGGCAAAACGAGTCTGGTCAAACACCTCAACGGACTGATCGAACCTCCCCGCAACAGCATTTTTCTTGAAGGGAGAGACATCGTTACGATCGACCGGAAAAAGCTGATCCGCTCTGTGGGTCTGGTCTTTCAAAACCCGGATCATCAACTGTTCGAATCGACCGTAGAAAGGGAGATCGCCTTTGGACCGAAAAATCTGGGACTGAAAAAAAAAGAAACGAAAGAGATGGTGGAACAGATTCTGCGCGAAACTGGATTGACCGAAGTAAGGAGAAACCATCCCTACGCTCTTCCCAGGGGAATCAGACAGATCGTTGCTATTGCTTCGATTGTCGTCCTTCGGCCGAGACTGCTGATCATCGACGAACCGACAACCGGCCTGGATGCAAAAGGAGTGGAAAGAGTGATGGGGCTATGCGACAGACTCCATGCCGCAGGAACGACAATCATACTGATTTCGCACGATCTCGATCTAATCCGGCAGTACTCCAACCGTATCGTCGTTCTAAAAAAAGGACGAATCGCAACGGACTCGGCAGTGTCGGCCACCTACCATCGCAGCGTATGCGGCAACCTATCATGAGCCATTCCGGTTCCGCAGGAAAAAGAGGGAGTTCTCTCGATATCAGGAGCAAACTGTCGATGGTAATGCTGCTCCTGTTCCTGTCCCTTTTGTTTGTCTACCCTCCTGTTCAGCTAGGATTGTTTGCCGTGGTTCTACTGGCGGGAATCCATATCAGAATCTCCGTTCGACGCCTGCTCTCCACCCTCCTGCCCCTGCTGCCAATTCTCGCGATGATCGTGCTGTTTGCCGGAATCGACGGATTCGGGGGAAAAACGGCAATCGAGGAAGCGGCCATCATTTGGCAATTTGGACGATCTTTTGCGCTAACGGCCGACGGGCTGAGCCGAGGACTGACCCTTTCGCTCAGATTGTGCAATATGGTGATAGCGACGAAACTGTTGCTCTCTGCAACGCAGATCGACGACTTTACTCGCCTGTTTCAAAAGATCAGACTTCCCTACGGGATGGCGTTTGCTTTGACCGCGGCCCTGCGGTTCATCCCCGAACTGGAGAAAAAGAAAAGGCAGATCATCGAGGCGCAAAAATCCAGGGGAGCCGATTTCGAAAGCGGCGGTTTTATCAGGCGCTACTACCTGCAAGTTTCGATTATGCTGCCCCTGATCGTAAATGCCCTCGATCTGGCCGATAGACTCGCCAACGCTCTCCTGATTCGCGGTTTCGGCTTTAAGAACCGCCGGACGGATTTGGAAGAGATGCACCTGACGCCAAAAGATATAGTGGTTATGACTGCCGCTTTAACGGCGACGGCAGTGTGCATCGGCATCAAAATCGCCATTTGACCCCTTCGACTACCCAAGGAGATGGTCGGATTCGTCGACCAACGACTCCAAATAGCGAACGTCTTTTAGTGCGATGTGGTGTCTGTCCATCAGGATCACTTCGCTTTTTTCCAATCGACCGAGCACTCTGACGACCGTCTCCGTGGTCGTACCCGCCATGGCGGCTATCTCCTTTCTTGTCAGCGGCACATCCAGTTGATAGAGGCCGTTCTTGCGATAGCCGATCTTCTGCGTCAAATTCAGCAGAATTTTTGCCACGCGGCTCTCTATTCTGGTAAGAGCCATTTCGGGCACCTTCCGTACCGTCTGATGATTTTTGATGGAGATAAGCCGCAGGAAATCTCTATATAAAAAAGAATGTCTGTCCAGAAAACGAAAGAACAGATCCTTCGGCATTTCGACCAGGGTCACCTCTCCTTCGCAGACCGCTTTGGCGGCATAGACGGTTTCGCTGAAAATGGCCGTCGTGCCAAAAAACTCTCCTTCCGTAACAATGCGCAGAATCATCTCCTGTTTGGATTTGAGACTACGGATCATTTTGACCATTCCCTTGTTGACGAAGGTAAACTTTTTCGGTGTCGCACCCTGATCGAAAATAACGTCGTTTTTCTTTAGATTGCGTATATCGGTAAACTTCGAAAGCTCCAACAGCAGATCGTACGTCAACTCCTTAAAAAGATTGAGCGTCTTTAACGTGGCGATTCTGATCTCATGATCGAATTTGGCCGTCGTTTGGGATCCGTCCACAAAACCCGCATTCGATTTCGGCTTGGACTTTTGCTTTGTCATGCTCCGTTTCGGAATGGAGTGAAAATCCGCACGCATCTATTTTCACATATCTATTTTTTTTATTGAATATGATTTAAAACAATAAATCAACAAAATAATTATGCGCCGAAAATTCCATTTTATAGAGTTTGAGTCCACTCCAAATCCGGCGTTACACATCACCCTTCCAATCCGTTCCCCCGTAATGAAAATGGCAGATAGCGACGATTCGACTTTGCAGTATAAAAAGAGAATCAATTGGTTTCCCGGACATATGCCAAAAGCGTTGGGAAAAATCAAAAAAAAGATTGGCAAGGTGGATTTGGTTTTGGAGGTCAGAGATGCGCGTGTGGCGCTGTCGTCCGGCAATCGAAATTTGCAGAAATTGCTTGGGAACAAGCCTCGTTTGGTAGTCTTGAACAAAAGCAATCTGGCCGATCAGGAAAATATGGCCTTATGGAAAACCTGGTTTCGGTCGCAAGATCAGCCCTTTCTCTACATCAACTCCTTCGACCAGCGCTCTCTCAAGCAGGTAACGACCAAGGCAAAAAACCTGATGGAAAAAAAATGGGAGACCTATCGAAAAAAGGGAATCAAACCTCCGCCCCTCCGTTTGATGCTGCTTGGAATACCCAATACGGGAAAATCGACGATCATCAATCGGCTCGCCAAAAGAAACGCCGCCAGAACTGGCGACCGACCCGGCGTGACGCAGTCGCAGGAGTGGATCGTACTGGACAAGGATCTGGAATTGCTGGACACCCCCGGAATTATGCCGCCTAAAATCGATACCTATCGGCAGGGGTTATGGCTATGTGCAATCCATGCGATCCGGGACGAAATTGTCGGGAAGGAGCGGGTGGCCGAATTCGTCGTCAACTTTTTGCAGGGGAAAAATTCGGAAGGGCCGTTGCGGAAATACCCAATCGAAAGTACGGACGGGGAACCCAGCGAAACCATCTGCAGAATTGGCCGAAGTTTGAAGCACATAAAAAAAGGGGATCGGGTCGACTACGCAAAAACCTGCGGACAAATTCTGCACGACTTCCGTAAAGGTCTTTTAGGCAGGCGCAGTTTCGAATCGCCGCCCTCCCGATAGTTTCCTCTTTGGTTTCGCGACCGTTTCCTGTCCATAAGGAGGTATGCGATGCCTATTACGAAAACCAATCCGTTTGTCCATCACCGCCGGTCCATCCGCCTGAAAGGATACGATTATTCACAACCCGGTGCCTGTTTTGTCACCATCTGCACGCAGAACCGGGAATGTCTGTTCGGTGAAATCGTGGACGGGAACATGATAATGAATGATGCCGGGCGTATGGCAGAAAAATGTTGGAATATCATCCCATCCCATTTTCCCCACATTGAATTGGATGTGTTCGTGGTGATGCCAAACCATGTACATGGAATATTGTTCATTGCCGATGTGCCCGTAGGGGCGAAAAATTTTTCGCCCCTACAATCGGATCAACATCCACGCGGAACGTCCAAAACCATCGGGTCCGCTATTCGCGGATTTAAAATCGGGGTTACAAAATGGACGCGGCAAAACACCGGATTTTATAATATCTGGCAACGCAATTATTACGAACATATCATCCGCAATGAAAACGAATTGAACCGCATCCGGGAATATATTTTCAACAATCCGAAAAAATGGGAATTAGACCGGGAAAATCCGGTAGTTTTCCTCTCTCGAGACGAACTCCCGTAAAAACGTCGTTTCGGCTCTATTCGACGATACCAAGCAGTTCGATCTCAAAGATCAATGTCGAGTTGGGAGGAATGCTCTTTCCCAAACTTCTGCTGCCGTATGCCAGATGCGGGGGGACAAACAGCAGGCGTTTGCCTCCGACCCTCATGCTTCCGATGCCCTGTCGCCAACCCGGCATAACCGACTTTAGAGCAAACGTTGCCGGACTTCCTCCTTTGCGGGAGTTGCGGAATTCCGTACCGTCCACCAGTCGTCCGCTGTAGTGCACCGTGATCGAACCGTCCGGGAAGGGTGACGACTCCCTCCTTTTCCCTATTCCGATTCATAAATTCCATACCCTGCCGCAGGGCGCTTCGTGCGGAAACTTCGTCTGCCGCCTCTTTTTTTGCGAAGTGGCGTTGCAATCCGTAATCCGTTGCCACGGAGAGCAGAAGCGAAATTCCGAACGCGAACAAAATCGATCCCAGGCAACTCTTTCTTTCCGATCGCGAAAATAGGCCGATCAAACTGCCGCCCGCGATTCCGAGCACTTGACGAAACGGGAGAGCAATCGACCTTCTGCTTGAGATCAGCAAACCGATACCGCAGCCGTATAAAATCGAGCACATCAGGCAGATTTTACCGAGCAGGAAAACCGAAACGGTCGCCTCGTACATGGCAAAAAGGAACATCAGAATCGAAAACAGCGTCACCAGAGAGCAGATTTCCTTGAGGGAATCGCTTCTTTTGACGAAGCCGAACAACAGGAAAATGGCAAGAAACGAATAGGAAAAGAAGCCAAGAATCGCTACCGGAATGCCGAATAGCGTCGAAAACCGGCTGGTTGCCACCTGGTCGCAATCTACTACCGAGTTTACGGTACAAAAACTTGCCGATTCCGGATGCGCCAGATTGACCAGGTAGTGGTGGTAGCTCAGGTAGACCGCATCCGTCATTCCTACTACCAAAAAAAGGAAAACAGGGTAGATCCAGTTTTTTCTTACCATTTCGGTTAACGGGCAGCCGAAGGTTATTTCTCTATGGAGCCGCCTATGTTGCCAGGCCGAATCCGATCCGTTCAAAAGCGCTTTTCAGGTGCGGTGCGGCAGACGGCAACTTGACGGAAAAGGCGCCAATCTCTCGCCGCAAAGGATAGTTCGCGCGCTGCCTTTCGAAGCTATCGGGAGATCTCCGCAAGCGGGCGTCGTCCTCCATAATATCGT
>CAZLTI010000207.1:0-1209 GCA_964562335.1 uncultured Pseudomonadota bacterium
AGAAATCTGAGTTCCCGAACCATCAAATGGTGGAGGAACACTTTCCGGTATTTCCGCAAGCGGACGAATGCCAACCGGCTGGAAGACCTGACCGCCGACGTCTTTAGAGGCTTTTTTCTCGATGGAGCGATAGAGTGCAAATGGTCGCCCGATACTCGCCATTCCTACTACAGATGTCTGCACTCCTTTCTCAATTGGTGCGCCAAAAGGAAATACCTGGAAACAAATCCTTTGGCGGAAATCGACAAGCCGAAATTGGGCAAGAAGCTTCCGAAGTCGATTTCCGAAGACGAAGCCCGCCTAGTGCTGGAAACAATTCTAAACATGAGATATTCCTACAGATACGAGAAGTACCGCAACTACGCCTTTATCGCTACTTTGGTTTTTACGGGACTGAGGCTGAGCGAGGCTCTCAATTTGGGAACGGGCGACGTTGACCTGCAAAACGATATCGTTTCCGTCAGGCACGGAAAGGGAAACAAAGAGCGTATTGTTCCCATTCCGCTAAAGCTGAAAAGCGGACTGCAACGCTACTTGGAGGAAAGAAATCGGTTGAAAAGGGAGTGTGCCCGATTCTTTACGTCGCTTCGGGATCGCCCTTTGACCGCCAGCGGAGCAGGGAAGATAATCAAACGGCTCAAGAGGAAAACCAAAATCGACTTTTCCGCCCACAAGTTGCGCCATACGTTTGCTACGCTGCTATTGCAGGCAGGCTGCGATCTGTTTACCCTATCCGAACTGATGGGACATTCGGACATTAAAACTACGGCAATATATTTGTCGACGACAGTTGCCCGAAAAAAGGAGCAGATTATGAAGCATCCGCTCAACGGCATTTTCTAGGAATCCGGCCAGCGGTCTATAGCCATGGCTGGAAGTTTTGAAAGAACCCCGAAAGGAGCCAGTCAGGGGAATTAGTCTCTTATCCGATCAAACCGATTATGGCTCGCGCACTTTTTTCTTGAGTGATTTTAGATGTTCCGTATTATAAATTTCGGATCGATGCTAATCGTACTTGCGTGGCAGCCTCGACCTCAAAAAAACATCGGGCTAAGTTTGGTTTTGCCCGGTTGCTTTCTGCGGGTTGAAGAACGGATTTCTGAAATTCGGCGAGCAGTAGAACGGCTATTCTTTCATATAACTTGTTGAGTGAATAGAACCTATCCCGAATGGATTGCGACCATTGTCGTCAAAGAAGTTAGGTTTTAG
>CAZLTI010000207.1:1404-4058 GCA_964562335.1 uncultured Pseudomonadota bacterium
CTGTTTTACGCATTCTTGGGGGATTGCGCTGTCCGGTGAGCGCTGCACACCGCAGGTCAGAAAACTCCGATCTCCTCCAGCAAATCGGAGTTCAGTCCGCTTCCGCACTCAGGGCAGTAGAATTCCATTTCCCCGGTACCAGAATCCGGGTAGCAGTATTCCTCCCTTACCCAAATGTCGTTTTGACTTTTTTGGCAGTGCGGGCAGTTGTAATTTTTGACCATGTTCAAAAAAAAAATGATAAAAACAGCTCCACGCCGTGGAACCTGCTTTTTTTTGTACTACAGTGACGGACAATATGCCAAGCAAGAAACAGAGAACTGAACAACCACCAACTGAAGCTGGTGGTTGTTCAGTTGCTAATTTTTTTCCATAACGCTCAATGACTCGCTATCCGTCCAAATCGACACGCCGGATTTTACCAAGGGAGAGCTTGCCTACGAGTGCCAAGTCGATTTTGAAGTGCTGGCCGAAGCCGGAAAAAAAGGCGAGCTAAAGGATATTTTCCTTGAGCAGGCCTGCGAGACCACCCGCTTGAAGGTGGAAAGGCATTTCCAAAGTTTGAGACAGCAGCCTCAATTTGACAATTTCCCTTGCGAACCGGGTGAACTTTCCAAGGCGGACTATCGGGCGGACAACGACTTCTAGTCCCAAACGACAACCGGAACGGCGGACGATGGCCGAAACGTCCTGCGGATGAAATCGGCTTCGCCTGCCTGGGCGACGTTCGAACTTTCTTCCAGTCCGGCAAAGGCGATATTCTCGCGGCATGCCTTCGGGAGTGCCCGGTTTGACGGATTCGCCTTAACGCTTTTAAAATGTCGCATTGGCTCGGCGCATGAGAACAACGACATAGTACCATGCCGCCATCGAAAATCTGGAGCGGCATCAGCCGTTTTTCATAGGGCAGAGCTGTTTCGGCCCGGGAGCTATATTGCCTTTTTCGGATATATTCCAATGCAGGGGCAATCGGATGAACATCGGCTCGGGGTTTGGAAAAAAGCGGCTGCTATTTTACCCTGCCCGCATTTTCTCCTTGCTTTGGCTTTGCTCAATGCCCTTGACACTTTCGTATCCGCAGCAATTTTTGGAAAATATGGAATCGACCTGGAAGCCAATCCCGCCGTCTACGAAATTCTTGTCTGGGACGACAGCGGAACCGCCATGGTCGGATTGAAGCTGACTTTTTCGCTGATCCTGGCGATGCTCTGGCTTCGGATTGGACACTTGTCGCCGGTTCTCGGCGGATTAGTAATATTTGCCGTCGCGATATACGCTAAACTAATTGTGATAGGTGGTCTCTATGCGTTCTGGAGTGTCGGCTGTTTCTAAAAATGATATAGGCTACGCTACTTTAAACAAATTATTTGTCTAGCCCATAGAGTAAAAACGAGTTCATTTTTTTTAAGTCGTCAAAACAAATGCTGCTTGATAAGTATTGTTTGGGCATGAACGAAAGACTATTTCTCAAGTGATTTCCCAGAAACGAAATATATGAGGAGGAGGTAGTGAAGCCTTTTGTCATTAGACGGGATATGACACGTCTGGTTTTATTTGCCGGAGCAGTTTTTACGTTGGGTCACGGAAATATCGCTTACTCCCAAGTCCACAGACTTGAGGATAGGTCGCTCGATGAACTGGATGACTACTTTTATTCGGTTTTGTCGTCAAATTATCTGGTAGATACGGAAACGCTGATGTGGGTCGTATTAGGAAAACAGTTAAAATACACTTTGGTCGATGTTCGACTAACTGGTGAATACGAAAAGCACCACATCCTATCAGCGATTTCAATACCTATCCACAGTTTTTCGAAAAATATGCACAAGCTTCCAAAAGATAAAGGGGAACTTCTCATATTTTATTGCCATCATGAGAATTGAAGATGGAGCCAGGACACTGCCAGGTTGGCAGTAAATGCCGGGTACAATAATGTAAAACGTTACAAACGCGGCATGAGGGGCTATCAAAAAGATAGAGAAAGGGAAGATATCAAGAATTTTGAATTTCGGCTTTTGGGGTCACTTTTGCTGAGAATGTGGTTGAAAGCCGATAAAGCATCTCGACAGCTCGATGCTAATCGATCGGGAAAAAACTGATATTCGCGCGTTCTCGGCAAGGAACCTCCAAATTTTTTTTCGCCTCAACTTTTAAACTTGATGCTCCAGTCGCGAGCCGAACTGCAAAATCGGGTATCGACATTCGACTTGTACGTTAGAACTATTTTCGAGCTTTCTTTTACGACAATCTTTCAAACCGACAAATATTGAGGGCAAAGCATGTTCGGTGACCGTCACGACTTCTATCTAAAGGCCGAGAGAAGCTCAAGCAAATTTTCAATTGTCTACATAGCTCTATTGACAATTCTTTTTTCGGTACTGTCGCTTTCTTTCGCATCCCTGAATTTTGGCATTCCCAGTCAGGATATCAATCTTTCCGGTTGGATCGTTGATCTTCGCGCCTTGATCTACAACTTTGTAACGTATGGCACGTTTTTTTGGATTATCGTTTTCGTGTCGTTGGTATGGTACTTCTACGTGTCCAACCCCAAAAGGATCATCTCGAACGGCAAACTGCAGCCCTTCGACGGAGAGCGGTCTCCAAAGCTTTTCGAATTGATAGACAATTTGTCGGAAAAATTGGAATTGAAAGGC
>CAZLTI010000207.1:4068-4831 GCA_964562335.1 uncultured Pseudomonadota bacterium
AAATAAAGGTGTTGGTTGACGACATGGATATGGGTATTAGCGCGTTTGCTTTCGGAAACAGAAAAAAGTCCTTTCTGGCTCTAAGTTCTGGAATGATCGAAAAACTTGGGGAAAGTCCAAGAACGGTCGAGTCGATTTTAGCCCATGAATTGGGGCATATTTCCAATAAGGACGATAGAAGCTACTATCTATGCACATTTTTAGTTAGAGTCACAGGAGCGGTTGTTTTGCTTCCCATTATTTTGGCTAGCGCAGCTTTGTTTATCCTGCCCCATTTCTATGGGATGGCAGACGAACATATGCAATACGGTCGCAATTCGATACTAGAGCGGCTACCCGCCGACACCCATTTTATTGTTTCGCTCGGCAGCAAATATGAAGATTTGCTTCCTCTCTTCATATTTATCTTGCCGTTCGCAATCATCTACCTGATGAAATATGGAATATTGAGAAAAAGGGAATTTCTTGCCGACTTCTCTGTGGCTAAAGCCGGTCTCAAGAATGAGTTGATTGACTATTTGTCAAAGGTGAAAAGACGGCAAAAGAAGACTTGGAGACTGAAGTCTCTTTTTTCCTATCACCCGCCTATTGGCAAAAGAATTCAGTTCATAAGGGACGACGCCCTGGCAGAACTCAACTTAGGCATAGTATTCGTGGCTGCCTTTATCTTCCAATTTTCTTGGATGCGGGCAAATTCTATGGCGCCGATTACCGCATATATTTATCTTCCCTATGTCATTAGTCTGCCTGGGTTGGCTCTGTT
>CAZLTI010000207.1:4885-5327 GCA_964562335.1 uncultured Pseudomonadota bacterium
GCTAGTTGCATCGAAAATACTTATTCATCAACTGCAAAAATACTATCTTTTTGCAATTTCCAGCCGCGTTCCTCGAACCAAGCTGTTAGCTCGGCTGGGTCTTTTCACTGTTCACTGGTTTGCAGGCTATTTTTTGGCAACGGCTATATCGACTTTCTTTTTTTCCCAAATGAGGTTCGAGCAGGTTTTTGAAATTTTTTTTCTTTCCTTTGCAATTCCGGCTTCTTTCGTCGTCTTTGCTTTCGGAGCGACAAAGGCAGCCTTGTCCTACCACAAGCCAGCCGACCTCATTAAAATCAAACAACTTGGATTGTTTACAGGCAGCTATTTCATCTTGTTTTTGGGACAGTTTATATTTTCCGAACAAATCATCTTAAGAAACAATGACTTTGACTCTCACAGGCTGGAAGCATTGAGCGCCCCCATACTCTATGCCTCTGTT
>CAZLTI010000208.1:0-5316 GCA_964562335.1 uncultured Pseudomonadota bacterium
ATATTATCAATATATTAGTTTGGTCCGACCCTTTGCTTTTTCATGGCGGTAGCCCGTCTACTGAACCATTTTGTCATGCTGGGTTTTTTTCTTTTTCAATCTGTTGATAGGATATGTCGGGCAAATGTGCAGACTTTTTCGCATGTTCGATCGTCATATTTACAGGATTTCCATCTTTATCGATATCAAAGTAGACATTCTCGGAAATCTCTCTTGTCTCCTCCACAAGCTCTTCAGAGAACTCAATCAATGCGGTGTCCGTGTCTGAAAAATATTTTATCTTCATGTTTTTATCTCTCTTTGAAACTTCTATCAAAAAAAGCGTTGTGAATCGTTTCACCATCCTCAAGCAATATGACCCGCAAGTACTTTTTCCCAATTTTCGCCCACTTTTTTATTCTGCCATCGGATTGAACCTCAGTATGAACTGGATAGTTAATTGCCAGTTCAATCCATTCATCCTTTATCAGTTTTCTGTCAGACCTATTTTTGGTGTGTAGGAAGTATTGAGTGCACTTCATTTTACCATCGCCATTTTATATTGCACTAAGGGGCTGCGAATAAACGGCAACTCTACAAGACAATTTGTGGGCATTACATCCTAAAACCGAGGACAGGTTACCGATTTATGCATACTATCGCTTTGTTTCGGTTGGTAGTACAATCTGCATAAATCGGTAACCTGTCCCTCCAATTTTTATCTCAGGCAGGGATTACCTTTACGGCGCAGACCTTGTACTCCGGGATTTTCGCCGCCGGATCCAGGGCGGCGATGGTGAGCTTGTTGGCGGCGGCGGCACTGAAGTGGAAGGGCAGAAAGACGTTTCCGCGGGAAATGCGGTGCGTGACCCTCACTCTCGCTTCGATTTCTCCCCTGCGGGAGGCGACCTTTGCCATCGCGCCGTTTTCGACCCCCATACGGTGCGCATCTCGCGGGGTCATTTCGATGAAGCATTCGCCCGACACCTGATTGATATCGTCCGTCTTATCCGTCATGGTGCAGGAGTGGTACTGATACAGTACGCGTCCCGTAGTCAAATAGAGCGGATACTCCGCATCGACTCTTTCCGCCGGTTCCCTAAAGTCGATAGCCTGAAACGCTCCCTTTCCCCGTGCGAAGGTTTTGGCATGCAGAATCGGCGTTCCCGCATGCTCCCGGTCCAGACAGGGCCAGTGCAGCTGTTCTCCCCTTTCCAGACGATCGTACGATATTCCGCCATAGGAGGGGGTTACGGAGGCGATCTCCTCCATAATTTGCGCGGCGTTGTCATAGTGCATGTCGTATCCCATGCGTCTTGCGATTTCGCAGGTGATCTCCCAGTCGTCGCGCACCGTCGCGGGTGCCTCGACAACTTTGTGGACACGCTGGATCTTTCTTTCCGTATTGGTGAAGGTGCCCTCCTTTTCTGCAAAGCATTTCGTCGGCAGGACCACGTCGGCGAGTTTGGCGGTATCGTTTAGAAACAGATCCTGCACCACCAGAAAGTCCAGAGCCTCGAAGCACTTTTTGGTATGGTTGGCGTCCGGATCTGAAATCATCGGATTCTCTCCCAGGATGTAGAGCGCACGTACCTTGCCTTCCAGCGCTAGGGGGATCATTTCCGTATTTTTGAGCCCGACCTTTTTGGAGAGTCCGGTCACGCCCCAGGCCCTTTCCATTTTGGCAACGACGGTTTCGTCGGTAACCTTCTGATAGCCTGGGTACACGTTCGGCAGTCCCCCCATATCGCAGGAGCCCTGGACGTTGTTCTGTCCGCGCAGGGGGTTTACGCCGCCGCCTTCGATTCCCATGTTTCCGCACAGCATGGCCAGATTCGCCAGCGACATCACGCCGTCGGTTCCCGTCGTATGCTGGGTAATGCCCATACAGTAGGCGATGCTGCCTCTTTCCGCCCCGGCGTACATGCGCGCTATTTCGACAATGTCGTCGGCCGCGATGCCCGTTATCTCCTCCACATATTCGGGCGTAAACCTCTCCACGGCTGCCGCCAGTGCTGCGAAGTTTTCGGTTCGCTCCTCGATATAGGCTTTGTCGTGCAGACTCTCCTTGATGATGACGTGCATCATGCCGTTGATCCAGACGACATCGGTACCCAAATGGGGAATCAGGTACTTGTGGGCATGATCCGCCATCTTTATCCGCCGGGGATCGACGACGATCAGCTTTGTACCGTTGAATTTGACGGCGCGCTTGATGTAGGTGGAGAGTACCGGATGATTCTCGGTGGTGTTGGAACCGGTGACCAAAATAACGTCCGCCTTTTCGAAATCGGCGATGGTGTTGGTCATGGCGCCGCTACCGAATACTGTAGTCAGACCGACTACGGTGGAGGAGTGTCAGAGACGGGCGCAATGATCGATATTATTGGTTTTCAGCACGGCGCGGGCGAATTTCTGCGCGACGTAGTTGTCCTCGTTGGATACGCGGGCCGAGATCAGCGCCCCCAAACTATCCGAACCGTGCCTATCCCCGATGGCGGAAAACTTCTCGGCCACCAGCTCCAGGGCTTCGTCCCAGGAGGCCTGCCGAAACTTGCCGTTCTCTTTGATCAGAGGCGTTTTGAGGCGTTCGGCGGAGTCGATAAAATCGAAGGCGAACCGTCCCTTTACGCATAGGCTACCGTAGTTGGGAGCGGCATCCTCCACGCCGGTCACCTTGACGACTTTGTTCTCCTTCGTGTGCATCTCGATCTGACACCCCACGCCGCAATAGCCGCAGGTGGTTTTGGTTTTCTTCGTCTCCCAGGGCCTTACCCGGTATTGGACGTTTTTCTCCACCAAAGCGCCGGTGGGGCACACCTGCACGCAGTCGCCGCAATAGACGCATTCGGAATCCTTCAAGGTACTGTCGCCGGCAGCGATTACCTTGAGTTTGGAGCCGCGAAAGCCGTAGTCGATGGCGTTATTGACCTGAATGTCCTTGCAGGCCTGAATGCACCGGCCACAAAGGATGCAGCGGGAAAGCTCCCGCACGATAAAGGGATTGTCCTTCTCGGTCTCCAGCGGACTCGGCGTCACGGGGTAGCAATCGACCGGGACTTGATAATGGTAGGCCAGATCCTGCATCGTGCAATCGCCGGAGCTTGCGCACAGCAGGCAGTTGTGGTCTCCGTTGGAGAGCATGAGCCTCAAAATCTCCTTTCGCGTTTCGACCACCTTCTCGGACTCGGTTTGAATCACCATGCCGTCGGCAGCGGGCGCGGCGCAGGCGGCAAGAAGGCTTCGGGCGCCCTCCGCCTCCACCAGACAGATGCGGCAGGCTCCGGTGGGGGTCGTGCGCTTCAAATGGCAGAGAGTTGGAATATGGATATCGTGGCTGTTTGCCACTTCCAATATGGTCTCGCCGGGTTGGAAGGTGCAGGTCCGATCGTTGATGACGAGCTTCGGTTCGGTTTTCATAATGCGTTTTCCGGTCTTATTGGTTTGTTCGGTTTGAAAACTCAAAAGGCGGTTCGCGGATAGGATCTAAAAAATAGCGTCCGGCTTGCACTTGGCGAAGCAGGTCATGCAGCGGGTGCATTTGTCGGTATCGATCACTGCAACCTGCTTCTTCTGCCAGGCTATCGCCTCCACCGGGCATGCCTTAAAGCACCTTCCGCACTTGGTGCACAGCTCCGGGTCTACCCTAAACTCCAGCAGGTCGGGGCAAGTTTTGGCCGGGCATTTCCTGTCGTGAATATGCGCTTCGTATTCGTGCTTGAAGTACCGCAGCGTGGATAGAACCGGATTCGGTCCCGTCTGGCCGAGTCCGCAGAGGGAGGCCTCCCTCACGGTTGCCGACAGCTCTTCCAGTCGGTCGATATCGTTCGCCTCTCCTCTCCCCTCGCATATCTTTTCCAGAATCTCCAGCAGCCGCCGGGTTCCCTCGCGACAGGGGGGGCATTTTCCGCAAGACTCCTCCTGCACGAAGTCCATAAAAAAGCGGGCCATATCCACCATGCAGGCTTTGTCGTCCATGACGATGGCGCCCCCGGACCCCATCATGGCGCCCACTTTGATGATTTCGTCGTAGTCGATGACGGTGTCCAGTTTGTCTTCCGGTATGCAGCCGCCGGAGGGTCCGCCCAGTTGGACCCCCTTCAGCTTGCGCTTTTGGGGAATTCCGCCGCAGACGTCGAAAATCAGCTCCCTTAGCGTCATGCCCATCGGCACTTCCACCAGTCCGATCTTATTCACGTTGCCGGAGACGGCAAACACCTTGGTGCCCTTGCTGCGCTCCGTTCCGATGCCCGCATACCAGTCGCCGCCGTTGACGACTATTTGCGGAATGTTGGAGAAGGTCTCTACGTTGTTCAGGACGCTGGGTTTTTTCCACAGCCCCTGATGGGCCGGGTAGGGCGGTCTCGGACGAGGCATCCCCCTTTTCCCTTCGATCGATCGCATTAGTGCCGTCTCTTCGCCGCAGACAAATGCGCCGGCGCCCTCGTATATCTCAAGATCGAAACCGAAGTCGGAACCGAAGATCCCGTCTCCCAGCAGACCGAACTCTCTGGCCTGCCCGATGGCAATCCGCAGCCGTTCCAGCGCCAACGGATACTCTTTCCTCAGGTAGACGTATCCCTTGCGGGAACCTACGGCATAGGCCCCGATCAACATGCCCTCGACCACTGCATGGGGATCGGATTCGATGATGCTGCGGTCCATAAAGGCGCCTGGGTCTCCCTCGTCCGCGTTACAGATAACGTAGGGCATTTCGTTGCCTTCGTCCTTGGCCTTTTTGCAGAAGCTCCATTTGAGACCCACGGGAAAACCGCCGCCGCCGCGTCCGCGAATCCCCGCTTTGGTGACCTCCCCAATGACGGCGTCCCGCTCCATTTTCAGGACTTTTGCCAATGCCCCGTACCCGCCTCGGGCGATGTAGTGTTCGATATTTTCCGGATCGATCAGACCTTTGTTTCGGAGAGCGATCAACTGCTGCCTGCTGAAGAACTGGATATCGTCCATCTTTCCGATTCTTTTTTTGCTGGCCGGGTCCTTGTGCAGCAGCCGTTCCACCTGCTGGCCACCCAAGAGGTGCCGTTCGATCAGCTCGCCTATGTCGTCAGGTTTGATTTTTTCGTAGAAGACGCCTTCGGGCTGCACGACGACGATCGGCCCGGCGGCGCAGTAGCCGTTGCATCCCGTGCCTACCACCAGGTAGTCGTCCTCCAATTCCCGGTCTTGAATTTCCTGCTTCAGCCGATTGCAGACGTCGAATCCCTTGGCCGCCACGCAGCCCGTGCCCGTGCAGACCATTAGCATGGACCGGTATTTGGCGAGTTGCCCGTTGACGCGGGAGGATATGTGCGCAAGGTCTTCTACATGTATGTTGGGCAT
>CAZLTI010000209.1:0-5165 GCA_964562335.1 uncultured Pseudomonadota bacterium
CTTTTTCAAATGAGTGAAGTCCCGTTTTTTCCTTCTGAGGATTTCTCAGGTCCATTTTCATTTTTATTTCATACATAAGGTAGCTATCCGGTGTTGTTTGGAAACCTCCGAAAAAATTCGCCGTTTACGATATCCGGGGAAAAACCGGGAGCGAAGCGATTGCTCCGATGTTTTTCCGAGGTTCCATAATATGTGCCCAGGCGGTTGACTAGTATCTATCAGAAGGTTAAGCGTAGTCGGTAGATAACCAATCGTTCGAGACCGGTGCCGTGATCCGCGCCGGTTAACTTCGCGTAAAGGAAAAAAATGAGCATTCATCGACAGATACTGGATAAGGCGCGTGCCTATCGGGACTACACCGCCCGCAACCTTTCCGCTATGGTGAAAATACCTTCGTTTAGCGGCAAAGAGGAGGAGGTCTGCAAAAAAATTAAGCAGTTGTGCGAAGAGGCCGGTTTCGACGAGGTGCGTATCGATGGATTGGGAAGCGTTGTCGGACGCGTGGGAAACGGTCCGAAAAAAGTGGCCTTCGATGCCCATATCGACACGGTGGGGGTCGGCGATCCCGACCAGTGGCATCTCGATCCCTTTTCCGGCCTGATCAGGGACGGCAGGGTGCACGGACGCGGCAGCACAGATCAGAAAGGTGGTGCAGCCTCCATGATTACGGCGGGCCGTTTACTGAAGGAACTAAATTATAAAGGAAAGTTCAGCGCCTACTTTACCTTTACGGTTATGGAGGAGGACTGCGACGGCATGTGCTGGAAGTACCTGATCGAAGAGGAGAAGCTCGTGCCGGACTATTTTATCAGCACGGAACCCACCAGTTGCCGATTGTACCGTGGGCACAGGGGGCGTATGGAAATCGTATGCGGATTGAAGGGCGTTTCCTGCCACGGCTCGGCTCCCGAAAGAGGCGTCAATGTCGGCTACAAAGCGGCGCGAGCGGCACTGGCGATGGAGAAACTGAACGAGGACTTGCAACCGGACGAAGGGGATTTCCTGGGCAAGGGAACCATTGTCGTTTCGCAGATCGACGTGCACGGACCTTCCCAATGTGCCGTTCCCGACGAGGGGTTGATCTATCTGGATCGCCGGCTGACTTGGGGAGAGGATGCCGATCTGGCCATTCGGCAGGTGAAAAAATATATGGGAGAGGATGTAGAGACGGTGGAGATGCCCCGATATACCAAACGCGGCTATAAAAACACCGACTACGGACAGGAGCTCTATTTCCCCACCTGGAAAATCCCGGCGGATCATCCGCTGGTGCAAACCGGCGTCGGGACGTTTCAAGAACTCTTCGGAAAAGAGCCGATTATCGACAAGTGGACCTTCTCCACCAACGCCGTCGCCGTTTGCGGCCGTCACAAAATCCCCTCTATCGGATTCGGACCGGGAGACGAGGATCAGGCCCACACCCCCAACGAAACGAACCGAGTGGACGATTTGGAAATTTGCTCCGCATTTTACGCACTGCTTCCCTACAGGTTGGATCGGCTATGAGGTTCCAGTATGTCTGCAGCGAATGTGGCGCCCGTTACGAAATAACGCCCGACCGGATGCTGTGCTCTTTGTGCCAAACCAAGCAAAAAGAGGATGAGCCTTTACGAGGGGTTTTGGAAGTGGAGCTGGAGGGAAACGCTACTCCCAATTTCGATATTCACGATCTGCTGCCCGTCGAAAAAAAGTTTTTCCCCGACCTACCGGTGGGCAATACCCCGTTGTGGCGCCCGCAGCGGCTCAGGGAAAAATTCGGATTCGACAATCTCTATTTTAAGAACGACGCAGTCAATCCCACCGGCTCCCTGAAGGACCGGGCATCGTTTCTGGTGGCTGCCTTTGCTCTGAAGTTCGGCATTCGGGATATCGTATTGGCCTCCACCGGCAATGCGGGATCCTCGATGGCCGGCATCGGGGCGGCGGCCGGATTGAACGTCCTGCTTTTTCTGCCGGAGGAGGCGCCTGCCGCCAAACTGGTGCAGGCGCTGCAGTACGGAGCCGACGTGCGGCGAGTAAAGGGAAACTACGACAGGGCCTACGATCTCTCCCTGCGCTATGTAGCCGAGCGGGGCGGTTTGAGCCGAAACACGGCCTACAATCCCCTGACCTTGGAGGGAAAAAAAACCGTCGCATTGGAGATCTATCGACAGTTGAACGGGACACCGGACTACCTGTTCGTTCCGGCGGGGGACGGTGTGATCGCGGGTGGAGTTTTCAAAGGCTTCCAAGATTTGCTGAAGCTGGGACTTATCGAAAGAATGCCCGTGATTGTGGTCGTTCAGGCGGAAGGAAGCAGCGCAATCGCCCGTGCGGCCGAAACCGGTCACTTTCGACAGCCGATAGCCTCGAATACCGTGGCGGATTCCATCTCGGTGGACATTCCCAGAAACGGACGCTACATTCTGAAACGGATCAAGGAATTCGGCGGCATATGTACCGTCGTTTCGGACCGAGCGATTGTGGAGTCCCAACTGGAACTGTCCAGACTTGCCGGAGTATTTGTGGAACCAGCCGCCGCCGCTGCCTATGCCGGATTCCGCCAAAGGAAAAGCAGTATTCCGGCCGACGCTACCGTTGTTATTCTGCTCACCGGCCACGGCTTGAAGGACATAACTTCCGCATCCAAGAGTATCGAAATACCGGAGAAACTGTATGAGTAACACCATCGACAAACCGATCAAGCGCGTGGACGCCTGCGACAAAGCGGCCGGGATTACCCGCTATTTGGCGGACATTTCCATCGAGGGAATATTGCATGCGAAACTGCTGCGCGCCAAAGTTGCCCGCGCGTCGATCCGCCACATTGAAATTCCCCCGCTGCCCGATGGCTTTCACTATGTGGATTGGCGAGACGTCCCCGGCGAAAACCGCATCCCGCTGATCAACAGGGACTGGCCGGTGTTTGTGGAGGAGCAGGTTCGTTTCGCCGGAGAGGTGGTCGCTTTGATCGTCGGACCGGATAAGGAAACGATTTTGGAGATCGAATCGGCTATTCGGATCGAATACGATGAGCTACGGCCAGTGTTCACCCCGGAGGAGTCCGCATCTCTGCTGGGAGGTCCTATTTTCGGCAGCGACAATCTTTTTGGCGACTACAACCTCCAAAAGGGAGATCCGGAAAAAGCGTTTCGGGAAGCGGACCGCATCGTGGAAGGCACATACGAAACGGGCTTCCAGGAACATATCTATTTGGAACCTCAAAGTCTCAACGGATTTCATCGGGAGGGGAAAATCGTCATTCAGGGTTCCATCCAATGCCCCTATTACGTGAAACATGCGGTAGTGAACGCGCTAGGTTGCGGTGAGGAGAAGGTGCGGGTGATCCAGACACCCACTGGCGGAGCTTTCGGCGGAAAGGAGGACTACCCGGAGGTCATCGGAGCTCCTCTGGCCGTGGCAGTTCATAAGATCGGACGGCCGATCCAACTGATTTTGGACCGAGTCGAGGATATTGCGTTCACTAGCAAACGCCACCCCTCCAAAATCACGATTAAAACGGCGTTGGACGCAAAAGGCGATATCCTGGGAATGGATATCGATACGCGGCTGAACGGAGGAGCCTACGAAAGTTATTCCTGCATTGTGCTGCAGCGTACCGTCTTTCACGCTACCGGGGTATACGAAATTCCCCATGTCAGGCTGAGAGGACGTGCTTTCGCCACCAATTTCCCTCCGAACGGAGCCTTCCGCGGATTTGGAGCGCCCCAGGCCTTCTTCGCTATCGAGTCCCATATGAACCATCTGGCTCGCGAGACCGGCAGGGACCATCTGGAATTGAGACGCCAATATTTTCTGCAAAAGGGATCGGGCACAGTCACCAACGGTACCATTCGCGACGACGTTCTGCTGGACCGCATGTTCGAAAAAATCAACCGCTCTTCCGACTACCTGAATAAACGCAAGCTGTATGCAAGCCAACTGGGCAAGGGAATCGGCATTGCCTTCTATAACCACGGATGCGGATTTACCGGAGACGGCGAGCAGAGAATTATCAAGGCGCGGGTGGCGATCGAAAAGAGCAGTTCCGCTAGTGCCCGGATTTTGGTGGCAAATACGGAGATGGGACAGGGGGTGGCTACCACCTTTACCAAAATCGTAGCCAACATATTGGAGCTTCCCGTGGAAAATATCCTCTACGGTCCACCGGACACAGATGTGGTGCCCGACTCCGGACCGACGGCGGCTTCCCGTTCGGTTATGGTGGTGGGGTATCTGCTGCAGGAGGCGGCCAAAGAGCTTAAGGAACGTTGGCAGGAGGCCAAGACGCTGAAGGTGGAAAAGCGCTACCAAATGCCTAAAGGAATCGAATGGGACCAGGCCTCCATGCAGGGAGACGCCTATCCGACCTACGGATGGGGAATCAATGTGGTGGAGGTCGAAGTGGATTCGGCAACCTACGAAATCGAAGTGAGGCATGTATGGACAGTGCACGAAGTGGGAAAGGCCATCGACGAAAAGGTGGTAAACGGTCAGGCGATCGGCGGAGTCAGCCAGGCGCTGGGATGGGGCTGTCTGGAAAAGATGGAACACAAAAACGGTCTTTTTTTGCAGAATACGATGGCCGACTATATGATTCCCACCTCCATGGACTATCCGGAAACGGAAAGCCGGCTAGTCGACAATCCCTACCCCTTCGGCCCCTTTGGCGCCAAGGGGGCGGGAGAATTGGTCTTCAACGGAGCGGCGGCGGCTTTGTCGTCTGCCGTGGAGCATGCTTTGGACAGGCCCTTCTACAAAATTCCCATCACCGGCGAAACCATCTTGGAGACATTGCAAAGTGAAAATTGATTTCAATCTGAACGGCGAAGAGATCGTTGTGGAGGTATCCCCCCTGCGCCGCGCAATTGACGTGCTGCGGGACGATCTCGGTTTGACCGGCGTCAAGGAGGGCTGCGGAGAGGGGGAATGCGGAACCTGCTCGATTTTAATGGACGGCTGCCTCGTCAATAGCTGTCTTATACCCATTTTGCACCTTCGGGGATCGAAAATCGTTACGGTAGAGGGCCTCCGGGATACCGAACGGGGACAGTGTATTATAGAGGCCTTCGCCGAAGAGGGATCGGTGCAGTGCGGTTTCTGCACTCCGGGAATGCTGATGGCAGCGGAAATCATTCTACGAAAAAATCCCAGACCATCCGCCACCGAGATAAGAAGAGAACTGT
>CAZLTI010000210.1:0-5112 GCA_964562335.1 uncultured Pseudomonadota bacterium
GTATATGGACCAGCTGTGGATGTCCGACGATTGGATTCGATTTTTCTACGGCTCTCCGGTCATAGGCATGGTGAATTTTCTCTCCCGGTTGGCCCCTATTACCGAACCGCGCCTGCTGTTCGCGGACCATAGCCCGGTGTTCCGTTCGAGCGAAGCGGTATTGCTTTCCGACGGCAATCTCTCCTACGCCCCTGCTGCAACCGGTCCCGCTCGATTTGCCGCAACCGAGGACGAAGAGGAAATGGATGAGGAGTCCAACGTCCCCGCTCGATTTGCCGCTGCCGAGGACGAAGAGGAGGAGGGAGAAGAGGAAACGGACGATTTGACCGACAGAAACTCCGTCGACTTCAACAGATACTATCTCAAGCAATGATCGAAATTGCGGGACTGAATAAAGCGTTTAAAGGAAACGTCGTGTTGAGCCGGATGGATCTCGCCGTAAAGGAGGGAGACCGCATCGCTCTGATCGGCCAAAACGGAGCCGGAAAGACGACTTTGATGCGCGTTTTGCTGGGGCAGTACCGCTACGCCGGAAACGTGACGGTTTTCGGAAAGGATCCCAGGAAAAACCGCGTGGAGATACTGGAGAGAGTCGGCTTCGTTCCTCAAATTCCTCCCCCGATCCAAATCAGCGTACAGGAGCTGATGGAGTACGCGGCAAAAATATCCCGGACGACCGATTTGAAAGCCATATACGAAAAGGCCGAGATCCTGGGACTGGATTTGAAGCGGTTTCGAAAGCGCCTGTTTCAAAATCTGTCGGGAGGAATGAAACAAAAAGTATTGATTTCGATCGCACTCGCCAAAAATCCGGAATTGTTGATTTTGGACGAGCCGGCTGCCAATCTGGACCCCAAGGGCCGTCAGGCCTTCTTTCTGCACCTGACAAAGTTTATGCGGAACTGCACGATGATTGCGAGCAGCCACCGCGTGGACGAGGTGCTCAATCTAATCAACCGTATCATTGAAATGGACCACGGAAAAATCGTAACGGACGATGCCATTGGCGAAAAGCATCAAAATGAAAAAAGGCTGCACTGTTCCATCGAACTGTCGCATCCCAAAGAGACCATTTTTCGCATCTTTACCAACAAGTGGAACTTCAACGCCAGCCGCAAAGGTATGGCATTCGAGGGAGAGATTCTGGAGGAGGACAGACTGGATCTTCTGTCGGATATGTCGAGCAATCACGCGTTTATCAAAGAATTCTCGTTTAAGGAATTGTGAAAGCTCTCTATCAGGTTGCATTGGCCGATTTCCGGGAATCGGTCCGGGCGAAGTGGTTTCTGCTGTACTGCCTGGTGTTCGGCGATGCCGTTGTGCTGCTTTTTGCGATGGGCATCACCGAATCGAAAGTTCTCGGATTCACCGGGCTAAGCCGCCTGCTCGTAACCTACATGCAACTGTGCGTGGCGGTTCTGCCGATCCTGATCCTGATCTCCACCGTGCGCTGCGTGGTCGGCGATAGGGAATCCAACGTGCTGGAATATTTCCTCTCCATGCCGGTCTCTTTGAGAGCCTACTATTGGGGAAAGCTGCTCTCCAAGTTCTTCCTGATTTTTGTTCCCATATTTCTGGCTTTGGCGGGTGCCGTGGTTTGGGGAGTGGCAAAGGCTCTGCCCATTCCCTGGTCCGTCGCCCTCCTTTATCCGCTTTTGCTGGCGACGCTCTCCTGGTGCTTTCTGGGAATGGGAATGCTGATCTCCTCGTCGGTCCGCAAGCAGGAGTGGGGTTTGGGATTGAGTCTCCTCTTGTGGCTTCTGTTTTTGCTGTTTATCGACGTTATCCTGATCGGCTTGATGATGCAGCATCAGGTGCGGGAGAATGTGATCATAGCGATCGGGATGCTGAACCCCATGATGGTGTTCCGTGCCGGCGGTTTGATCCTTTTCGATCCGGAGTTGACGGCCATCGGACCGTCCGCCTACGTGATTTTGGACTTTTTGGGCCACGACGGATTTTTGCTCTACACCCTTGTCTATCCCCTGGGTTTGGGCTGGCTGTTTTCCTGCCTGGGCTACTGGATATTTCAGCGTGGAGATCTGATTTAGATGAAACCAAGCGGGGATCGGACGAACCGACGGGCATTTCTGAAAGGATCGACACTGTTGGCGGCAGGCGGTGTGGCAGTCTGCGGATTCGGCAGCGTTCCTCTGCTACTTTCGGCAGACCGCCTGCTCAGGCCTCCGGGTGCCTTGGATGAGAAGCTGTTTTTGGCCTCCTGCTTTAAGTGCGGACAGTGTCTACAGGTGTGTCCGCCTCAAGTGATCAGGCTGGCCGGGATCGACCAGGGGTTTGGCATCGGCACGCCATACATTGTGCCGAGAGAGGGAGCCTGCATTCTCTGCGCGGGACTCCCCTGCGTTTTGGCCTGCCCGACCGGCGCGCTTGACCACCATATCTCGGAAGGAAAAGAGGCGAAAATGGGGCTGGCGGTCGTTTCCAGTCCCGAAACGTGCTTGGCCGTTCGAGGGAAAAACGATATCGTTTTTCGGCTGTCGCGGATCGATTCGGCGGATAGTTCCAAACGGCAGGCGACACTGCGGGAGATACTGGAAGATTTCAGCCAAACGCTGACGGAGTCCGAGGTTGCGGAGTTTCAGTCGGCATTCGGCTGGAACCCAAAGGAGAAATCGGCAAAGGACCGCTGGCCTTCCCAGGAGACCAATCCGACAATCGAGCGCCTGAAGGAGTTTGTGGAACGGACGGAAAGGCACCAAACCCATTGCACCGTCTGTTTGGACAAATGTCCGATTAGAGAGGAAAATACGATTGTTTTCAAAAAGCGCAATGTCGGCAATTCGGCCGACAACGCATATATGCCCGTCGTGCAGAAGACATGCGTAGGATGCGGCGTGTGCGAGGAGAAATGTCCGGTGCGGCCGGCATCGATCACCATAACTCCGCGTCTCGCCTGGGAGGAGTATCGGGCAAAGCCGGCAATCTCCTCATAGAAGCAAGGCGGCAACGAAGGCGGATACCCTCCTTCGGCTTTAGTAAAAAAAGACGAAGCGGTAAAAAAAAGGAAATGGCAAAAAGCAAACCGGCAAAGCCGGTTAGAACGTTCAGAGGTCCCGGACTGCGCGGAGAAAACCGTCCACAGCCAAAGCACTCCTACAACAAATGGCGCACTATCAGGTGGAGCGTTCTGCTTTTTACCAATTTTTTCTTCTTCGCCTCCTTTTTTTTCGATATTCAATTGCTGGAGGGCAGCCTGAGCGGATCGCGGCTGCTGGGGTTCCATCTGGCCGACCCGCTTGCCGCTCTCCAGGTGATATTGGCCAGCAGGATCCTAATGATCAACCTGGTGATCGGGGTGATCACGATTGTCGTCTGCTATATTCTTCTAGGAGGAAGAGCCTTCTGCTCCTGGATCTGTCCCTATCATTTCCTCTCCGAACTGGGAGAAAAACTGTACGACCTACTGAAAAAAAGAAAACGCGTCAAAGCGCACCGGTTCGACCGGCGAATCAAATACTACCTTTTCGGCGTTTTCCTCGCTTTGGCACTCGCAACGGGGTATACGGTCTTCGAGACGATCAATCCGGTGGCCATTTTGAGTCGGGCCATCGTCTACGGTCCCTCTTTGATGCTGCTTTGGGTGACCGCTCTTTTGATAGTGGAGATCGTCTACAGCAAAAGGGCTTGGTGCCGCTATTTCTGTCCGGTTGGGGTTTCGTACAGGTTGATAGGGGTTCTGTCGCCCCTGCGAATCAGGTGGAACCGCAACAACTGTTCGAACTGCAAACGATGCTCCGGCGTCTGCCTCGTGCCTCACGTCCTGACGGATTCGGTCAATAGAGGCACAAAGGAGTACGTCGATTCCGGATCGTGTACCCGCTGCGGATTGTGCGTGGACGTATGCGACGACGAAGCACTGACATTCAGCGTCAAGTATCTGGACAAAATCATCTAACCGGTATTGTCTCGCCAATCTCAAATAGGAATCCTATGAAAGCAAAATCACTACTTCTCCTGATCGTTTTTTGCGGACTGCTGCTTTCTCCCCGTTCGGGACTGGCGGAAGAGAATGGGATAACGGAAGACGGAGAGTCGCTGTATGTAAAAAAGTTCTGTGTGACGTGCCACGGGGAAAAGGGGATATCCCTCTACCCCAACTACCCGAACCTGGCCAACCAAAATCCCCAATACCTGGTCAACCAAGTAAAGGACATCATCGCAGGAAAAAGAGCAACCAAACTCACCCTTCTCATGACGGACAATCCGGTCGTGGTGAAAACTACCGATGCCGAAATTCAGGCCATAGCGGAATATCTAGACAAAGTGCAGGGGGAGTGAAGCCTTTACCGCCTGGAAAGCAGTAGAGCCTCCACTTGCGGCAGAATCTTCTATTTGGCAATTTTTGCGCCATTTCCCTTTACCTTTTGACGGGATAGTATACGGATGTATACGCTTGGCGTAATATATGACGGAGAGGCAAAATGATACGAACTCAAATATATCTGACGGATCGGCAGCGTACTGAATTGGCTGCTATGGCCAAAAATTTGGGAAAAAGACAGAGTGAACTCATTCGGGAGGCAGTGGATCGTTTTGTAAAGCAAGCGAGTCAAAGTCGTAGAGAGAAGGTTCTACATGCGGCAGCCGGAATCTGGAAGGATCGGACGGATCGCCCCGATTTCGAAACAGTACGCTCCAACTGGGATAGGCAAGGGATATGATCGATTCATTTCCGATAGGGGTCGCCAAGTTAATATATTGATAATATTAAACTATCGACCTCTCTGACTGTTTGCCCTTTTTAACTCCTTTTTTGCTTAATCCTCTTGACCGAGCGTCTCTTTTTGAGCAGAACTCCACCGAAGAACAGCGCCAAAAGAGAAACGCCAACAGCCGTCAATGCTATTCCCCACTTTTCAGTGACCCATTTGGAAAGCCAACCGACTAAAGCAGCAATCCCGGTGAGAGTGGCAGTAAATCCGCCTAGGCCACTAAAAATATTAGACCAAAGATAAACCGTTTTCTTCGGCAGTTTCCCTTCGGGTGGTTTCGAATTGGTCGGCCCAGAAGGCTTTAAAGCTTCTTTCTTCGGCAAAGGCCGGAGCAACTTCTCCAGATCGTAGCGACCGTACTTGTTACGAAACGTTTTCT
>CAZLTI010000211.1:0-5102 GCA_964562335.1 uncultured Pseudomonadota bacterium
GAACGCACTCTTGATCTCCTCTTCCGAAGCGTCCTCCCGCACTCCAACACCTGATAGTAGTTTTGCTGCTCTTTATGGGGGGCGTCGGTATCCTTCCTCTCCCTTTTCTCCTGCCTTCGCTCGGTATGCCGACTGGAAAAGGCATGCGCCTTTTGCGTGCGTTTGAACTTGTGGCGGGAAATATTACCGATACTCACCTGCAGGCTTTTCAACCGGTCGATTAGCTCTTGATAGGAACAGCCGGGCTGCTGCTCCATTTTTTCCAAATACTTAATTTGGGTGGCAAATTCGATCCACTTGATTTTATAGCGGTCTGCCTTGTCCAACAGCATAGCTCTCTTTAGCATCTCTCGCGTCTCTTCGCACGTCTTTACGAACTGGCGTTTCAACTTCTCCTCGTCCGGCATCGATTTTTCCGGTTCTTCCTCCGGTCGGTCGTCTCTCCCGTCCGCAGGCGGGGTTTCGTTCGATCTTCTTTTTGCCCAAAACCAAAAACCGCCCGCTATTGCGGAGACGGTCAAAAGGGCCAGCATTCCCTTGAGCCAGAAGTCTTCGGACAGCTGTCTGTCTACCAATACCAGATATCTTTTTGCCTTCGTATTGCGTCCGTTTTTCTCCAGTGCCTCCTGCAGCAGCAGCTTTGCCGAGCGATAGTTCCCGTCGGTATACTGTTCGATTGCGGAAATGGTCTTGTTTTTCGACTCTATCAAATCGTAGAGCGTGCTTTGCAGCCGTCTGGACTTCCGGTAGTCCGGATCGTCCTGCGAAATCCGCTTGATAAAGTCCAAAGCGGCGTCGTAGTTCTCGCTTTCCGCTTCGATTTCGGCCAGTTCGTACAGCGTGGCTTTCGTTTTCTTTTCTTCCGCCATATTGACGATAGGAGACGAAGGCGGATGAGGATTTTCGAACCGATCGCCGATGTCGATTTTGGCATAGTCAGACGAAAGGACCGCATTGGCGGAATAGAGTCGGTTGGACTGGGTGATGGCTAGCTTTTTCCGCTGCGGATTTACCCGATCGAACAGAAGATCCGACAGCCGATAGGAGGTTCCGTACCGATCGGAGCCGGATTCGCGAAAAACCAGCAGGTTCTCTTTCCGGTCGTCCAAACTTGTGGCGACGATTGTCGACTCCTCGTGCGGTTCTTTTAGATGCAGTCGGCTTTTGATCCGCCTGGTGACGACATCCCAGATAACGAGCCTTTCGTCGACATCGACGGAATAGACCTCCTTTCCCTTGGGCGACTGCACTCCAACTACGGCCGCGCTATGCGCAGCGATCTTTTTTGCGGGGATTTGCACTTCGGGAGAGAAAACGAGAATGTCGTTGCTCCACTCCCGGCTTACTGCGATCCGTTGGCCGTTTAGAGCCGTAAGAGTTTTGATCGGGCCGTTTTGCGGGTCGATCCGGGCAACTTCGATATCCTTTTTGTCGTTCGAACCGGATTTGTAGATTGCCTGCTCGGTACTCCAAACGATATCGTTGCTGTTCAATTCGAAAGTGGCTTGGACGATTTTGCCGCCTGCCTCGGCTTTTCGCTCGAACAGCAATTGCTCTTCGTTTTCGGACAGCCGATACGTCAAAATTTTGTGCTCGCCGGCCAAAAGCATGCGACCGCTATCGACGGACGAGAACTGCACGGTATGGGCTTTGAAATCTCCGATTTTCCACTGTGCGATCTGATTCATCTCCTTGGTTTCAAAAACGCGGATGGACGTATCGGGTTCCTGATACAACACCTTGACCAGGAACTTCTCTCCGGGATTCAGCACAAAAAATTTGTCGCCCCTGCCGGGGGCGGCAGAAAAGGTCGTTTGAAAAAAGAGAGAAGTCGCCAGAAGAAACAGGACAAAAACAGTCGGACGCAAACGCTTTCTTTTTCCGATATTCATGATTGTCGATCAGGCCTGGGTTCTCAAGTAAAACACAGGGTATCCCTTTCCTTTGAAGAGAAGTTCGAACTCGGTTGGAATGTTCCTTTTGTCGTATTCGGAACGATGCAGATCCTCCGAATACTCGATCAGTTTCAAATCGGATTGTTGCTTCAGCAGCTCCTTCACTTCGCGGAAGTACTCCTCATGATCGGTCTTGAAAACAAAACAGCCGCCTCTCGCCAGCAGCGAACGAATTGTGGACAGATATTCCGCTGTGATCAGACGATGTTTTCGCTGGCGCTTTTTTTTTGCCCAGGGATCGGGAAAGGCGATATGGATTTCAAACGCGCTTTCGGGTGCGATCCAGTCGGCTATCTCTTCCGCTCTGGTTCTGATCAGCCGGACGTTTGCGATATTGTGTTTCTTAAACTTGACCGCGCCTTTCACGAGCCGCTTGAAGCGCAGCTCGAACCCGAGAAAACGGGCATCCGGGTTCGATATCGCGTAGTCTCTTAAAAAGTTTCCCGAACCGCAGCCGACGTCGACAATGAGTCTTTTTTGCGGATCGAAAAAACGACGCCCGTTTAGACTGTCCCTACTTTCCGCAGTGACAATGATGTCCCGATGCTGCCGTATGCGCTCGATGTAGGGATTGATGAATTTGGCGGCCATAAAGTGGGATTCAACTGAAGATATTGGCTCGGCAACGTATTGATCCCACGATCCCTTTTTATTGTTAATTTCCGGTTCGGCCGGAACTTCGGTCGAAGTGGGTGCTTTCTTTCTGCTCCCATGTTTCGGGAGACAATGCAAAAACCGGGCGTAACTCTCGCGAGAAATCTTCCGCTCTTCGCTCTTTGGCGGCAACTCCGTGTCGCGTCGAAGCGTTTATCCGCCGTTGCCGCCGCCTGTATCCCGAAACTTTGCCATTTTTCTTTCGTTGCGTCGTTTGCCTGAAACGAGACGATTGGCAAGGTTCCGGTGGGCCTTGCCTGCCCCCGCTGCCTGTGCTAGTTCTACGGTCCTGAAGAGGCAATCTCCCCGAACGTCCGTCTGGCGGCCAGATGCAGCGAGTTCGTCGGGAGATTACATTTCGAAGACAAGAGCCGTTCCTACGGTTTGCGGCCAACAGACACGCGCTTTACTGAGGCACTGCGATGAAGGTATTTTCGGAAGAACAACTAAAGACATTTGACGGCCGTAACGGCCAACCGGCATACGTTGCGTACAACGGCAAGGTCTACGACGTCACCGGAAGCGGATTGTGGCGAAACGGCATCCATGTGAAACATCACAAAGCCGGAAGGGATCTCAGCAGAGAACTTGAGACAGCGCCGCATGACGACCAAGTATTCGCAGGTCGGCAAGTTGTCGGACGCCTGGTTCCGCAGCATGAAAAGGGCTCCGAATCCGTGCCCTTCTGGGCGAAAATCGTGCTCGGTCTTCACAGCCATCCCATAAGCGTTCATTTTCCGCAGGCCTTTCTGGTTTTTTCGCCGCTTTTTCTGGCGGCGTTCTATCTGTTTCGGGAACCGACTTTCGACTCCACGGCATTCTATCTTCAAGTCTGCGGACTGGCCCTGGCTATCCCCACCTATCTGACGGGATTGGTGCATTGGCGCTATAAGTTCGTAAAACCAAATAGGGGTATTTTCCGCTTTAAAATCGTCGCACCCCTATTTTTGATCGCCCTTGCCACTTGGACGAGCTATTCCCACTATGCGCGCCTGCCGCTGCATCCGGAGGAGATCGACTGGCTGCTGTGCGCTTCGTATTGCGCCCAGATTCCGTTAATCTCCTCAATTGGTCACGCCGGCGGAAAAATAGCGTTCGGCTAAAAAAACAGGCAAGGGGATCAGGTTTTCGTTCGAGCAGTTGACTCCTTTGCGACCCTTTGATCGCCGGCCTCGAAATGGCATTCAAGAACTGCCCGTATTCGGGAGCCCGCACTTTCTTTTACTCGGATGAAGGACTTTCGCTTTCGCATCGACCGGAAAAAGGTTCGGCCACCGTTGTTCAAAAAACCGAACGAAGCGTTTCTCTTCCTGGCAAAGGGGGTTTCGATTCTGGCGATCGGCGGATTTGTCGCTTTCGTAGCGGTTCAGATTCCTCGTCACCTGTTCTCTCCCGTAAAGAGTGTCCGCATTCACGGCAACGAACTAATCGACAAGACGGTTATCGCAAAATATCTGGGAATCTACGAGGATCAGTCCTGGTTGAGTACGGATCCCTATGAATTGAGCATCAGGGTAAAGGAGTTGCCGTGGATCGAAGAGGCGACCGTCAGGAAGAATTTGGCATCCGGTTTGGATATCCACGTTTCCGAAAGGAGGCCGGTGGCGTATCTGAAGGCAAAGGATCGACTGGCAATGATCTGCAGCGACTACCTGGTTCTGGAACGGATCGATAAAAAAAGGGGTTGGGATCTGCCTGTCATCGTCCACAATGGCCTCGATATGCCGGTTTCCGGACGGTATCTGAAAAGTGAGGATCTGAATGGAGCATTCCGTCTGATGGATCTGCTGCGAGATAGCACCGTTCTGCCTCTCGATGCGGTATCGGAAGTTTTTGTCGACGATCCGCTCAACATGGAGCTGATCACCATACCGGACGGAATAAAGGTGAAACTGGGATTTCGGAACTTTCGGGAAAAATTGCGGAATCTTGAGCTGGCCTCCTCGAAAATCGACGAAATGCGCCATAAAATATCGATCATCGATTTGAGACACAGGCGCGGCGTTGTTGTTACATACAAATATTGAAGGCGGAATTGGCGGGTATGAAAGCGGCAAAGTCCTTTCAGGGTGTTCTCTTCGATATGGATGGTCTTATGATCGATACCGAATCGATCGCGCTTGCCGCTTTTGTCAAAGCCATGCGGGATTTCGGCTATGTCGTTCCCGAAGCGGTGTTTATCGACACGATCGGTCTCGACGGCAGGGAATCGGAGAGGCTCCTTTCCGGAAGATTCGGAGTCGGCTTTCCCTTCGAGGAGATCAGCAAAAGAATGCAACGGTACGAGCGCAGGCACATTCGGGAGCATGGAATAGCGCTGAAACCGGGTATAAGGGAACTGCTGTCTTTTTTGGAACGGCACTCCATCAAAAAGGGAGTGGGAACCTCCACAATGAAGGAGGAGGCTCTGAAAAAACTTGCAAGTACCGGGCTAAAGAGATATTTTAACGTAATCGTTGGCGGGGACGAAGTAGATAGAGGAAAACCGCAACC
>CAZLTI010000212.1:0-5095 GCA_964562335.1 uncultured Pseudomonadota bacterium
GCTTGACGTATTTGAGGCTTTGAAATACGAACCGGTACGAAGGCACCAGATAGATTACCCTCATTGCGCTGTCCGGCGGAACGTGGAAGCGGAAGGCAAACTCCCGGCGCTCCTGGTACAGAAAATAGAAAAAAAGATTGAACCGCAACTGCTCGAACGACTTCCCGCACCAGTCGACCAGATAGAGCCGACGGACTTCCTTCCCCAACTCGACGACAGCCAGGCCAGACGGTCTGACCGTCTGCATTTTTCCGTTTATGGAGGTTGTCAAGGGGCTGCGGTTGAACTTCGAACCGCTGATCCACCGGTTCAGCTTGAGCGGCGAAAGGGTTTTCAAATGACTTTCGATACCCAGTCTTAGATGGTTGACTTGACAGACCCGGATGGCCGTCTCCCTTTTGAAGCGGTACTGCGGGGAGTGCTCGATCCCGATCCTCGGAAAGCCCAGGTCCGTCAAGGCAAAGCAGACAAAATCGGGAAACGAAAAACGCCGGACTAGCCTTTCGGCTTCGCAGAGGCGCAAGGTTTCCTTGATCTCCTTCAAGCTCCATTCGGACAAGGCCCTTTTCAGCAGGCTGTAGCTGGCCAGGGTAAATTTACCGATTTCGGCAAGCATCGTTTCCCTTTGAACCATTGGTGCTTTTTAGAACGAAGTTCGCGGACAAAGCATTTCGCGTTAGTTTCCCATTAGCAGTTCGGACAGGAGAATTCGTCTCCAGCCGTACCCGGTCTTGATCATGGCTGCCATCAAAGCATCGGTTTCGTGGCGGTCTATATTCAGGTTGATAAACTCGAAATCCTTGTATTGGACCTTTTCGGAGTGGTACACTTTCAGATTTACCTTCTGGTAGTAGACTCTTCCATTTTCCAGCCCGAGATTGACAAAAGTGTCGCCGGTAGCAACCGGACTTTGAACTGTCAGGGAAACTGTGGCGAAGTTTCCTTTTTTTTGAAAGCCGTACCGTCCGATTTTGGAGTCTTTTGCCTTTGGTTCGACGATGATGTTTCCGTCCGAATCGGTCAGAACAATGGTATATCTCGGCAAGTGGACAGCGGGATTTTTTATCCAATATTTGGCCGTTATAACAATGTCTTTGACATTCGGAGGCAGCGGATCGGCTTGTTTTTTTTCCGATGCGGCAACCGCCCGGTTGGCACTTGCCTTCCGACAGGAAAAGCCCGGTTGGCTTGAGACACTATTGGAGACAAGCTGCGAAAGGGCTTTCTTCAAATCCGATCCGATGTAGACCGGTTCGATTCTATAGCGTCTCAATTTCTCGCCGATCTTGTCTCTCTCGTCGAAATAGGAACGGTTTGAGGTTCGGCGGAACGGAAGAACAATCGATGCTTCGATCCAATCCAGATTGTCGAAACACTCGCTTTTAACTTCCAGTTCGGAAAGCCGGTTCAGGAAGATCAAGGCTTTGTCGAGACCGGAGACAGGAACCATTCGGGCAATAAGCAACGGATCTATTTTGCTGGCTTCAATGCCCGCCACCGACTTTTTCAAAATCTTGTCTTTGTCGATATTGGCCGCCTGATCTCTTCTGGAAACGGCCTTCCTGACATAGGCCAGTTCGTCGAGCTTGTTCAGCTTTCCGTCGAAAACAACCGCTTTCCTTATTGGCCATCTTCGAATCTCGCCAGTCGGGTTCGACCGCCGGATGGCTTGCGACGATGGCTAGGGCGAACGGTTTGGAGCTTTCTTCCGAAACGTGCGAAGAAAGCAGGTCTCTACCGAAGGCCATCAAAACGGCCAGCAGCGTCAGAGCGGCTCCAAAAATCGTCGTCGACCAAGTTTTCTTTTTCGATATCATGACAACCTCCAAAAAATGAGTTTTGACTGGAGAAATAGCATTGGCTTTCCGACCGCACCGCGAACGCCGAAAAGCCGCAAACTATTTGACTTTCTTGAAATATTTGAATTTAAGACGGTCGTTCAGGGAGTTCCAGCCGTGCGCTCTGATGGAGCTTAGGCAATCGATGGCGGATAGCGTTGCTTTGCAGTCCGTAATTAAAGTCGAACAGACCGCGTACTCCCTGGCGGATTTTTCCAAACGCAAATCCAAAGTTTGATGTTCGGTTTCGTTCAGCAGGATACCGGCAAAAAACTTCGCCAGACCGCCTCCGACACTAGCCAGAATTATGGTGAAGAATGTTTCCAGCATAAAGGCAACGTCGCCGAGCGTTTCCGAACAGTTGGAGCCGCTTTCCTCCTGTTTGCACTTGAGAAGAAGATTGCCGGCAAAATCGGTGACCAGATTGGAAACCAGAAAGCAGAGCAGCGATAGGAGGGCGAAAACCAGCCAGTTCCAATAGTTTCTGGGATGTATCAAAAGCGAAACGATCAAAATGGCCAAGCTGGATACCAAAACGGCGATCATTGCCGCAAACTTTTTATCTATGGGAACGTTTAGTATAATGCTCGTGTATATTCTCGTGGATTCCCAAAATCCGGCCGTTACGATTACGCCCATCAAAAAAAAGGCGACAACCATACAAAGAACGGAACCGAGAACTTTTCTAATAGCCAGCCCCATTTCCTCGGCTTCGACACGCAGCAAGTTGCGGTAGAGCCTTTTCAGAGAGCCGACGAGAACTGCCAGAAGTCCCTCGACTCTCCTGGCCTTTCTGTTGGCGTTCATCAGGAGGCCTTCGGTTTCGGTATCGTATCTGGACTTGTAGGTTTCGCTGGTGTCCCGATACGACGAACCGCTGTCTTCCAAATCTTCCTGATCTACGTCGATCTCCGACTTGGCCAATTCCAGAATTTCGTCGTCAGTAACAAACAGTTTGTTTCCTCCTTGGTATAACTGCTGAACGTCATCCGAAAAATCGAATGTCGGCATACCGGCAGGGTTTTCCGACGGATCTTTTTTATAGTGGGAGTTTTTTCCCATTTTTTTCTCCTTCTTCGATTTGTGGCGAACAAATTTATTGAAAGAAGCGGACTGGACGGAGTTGGCCCGGCCGAGACCGAAAGGCGGCCGAGCCGAAGCTTCAAGCGGAGTTCATGGAGAACGGCTTCGGGGAACAGTTGGAGCGGGAACGGTACTGCGGAACATAGACAGGTTCGAGCGTTTCATTGCTGTCTCCGTTTTTGAGTCAAACAGCCCTTCGCGGAAGGACTGCGTTCTTTGGACAAAAATCGAAGCCAATTGAAAAATTGGCTAAACGTATTAAAAATAGAAAATAAAAACAGTTGGCTATAGTTGCCGATTAATGGGCGCAATCCATTTGAGCACTGATTGCGGTGCTGAAAAATCGGCGATTGCCAAGCGGGATTGCTTCGGATTCGACGGTGGGACGGCAGTGGCGATCAATCAAGATCGGCCAGGCTGCTTTTCCAAGTCGAAAACCGGAAACATTGATTCCGCCTTAAGGTCGGCGAGCCAAAGAAAAAAGGGAGGAAAGGCTTGACTGGTTTTTAGGACATGCAGTATCTTTAGTTTCCACGCTATAGATATCCATCTATAACCAGACGAGGGCGATCCTCCGTTTCAAATGGGCTCGCTCTCTTTCTGTCTTATACGGCCTCCTAAGAAATTGTAGAATTTGTCGCAAAAGCCCGACCGGATCGTCGAAACCTTCCGGTCAACAGAGAATTCGGCCACGACCGGACAAAACCGACTCGGCTTGCTAAAGAGTAAGCCCCTGCCATGCTGTTCTCCGTTTCCGAAAACTAGAAGGTTCAACAAAAAAAACCGCAAGACACAGTTTTCTCATGTCTTACGGCTTAAATGGTAGCAAAAAGACGAACCCCCTGTCAAGCAAATATAACATTTAAATCGCTTCTAACTGATATTATTTGTTTTTTTAGTTAGAACCTCGGGATTTTTTTTGCATATATTGATCAGTTTCTGATAAATATTATATATTGACCTGATGCTGTAGGGGAAAGGGTTAAATTGTATTGTCAAGTTTCTAATTTCGATAATCGGTATATTAGTCTGATTATAAAGCAGCCCCAGAAATTCTTTAGGGAAGTTTTTGGCCAAAGTGCTGTCATGCTTTCGAAGAAGAGGCAAAGTTAAATGACTAATTCTACTAAATCCCTTTCTCCTTCCCCAATAATAGTCAATAAAAAAATCCTTCATGGACTTATTGCCAGAATAGTTATCGTCACGATCAATCCAAAGGGGAATATGCTCCAAATCCTCAAGTTTCGGAAACTCGACCACAAACACCTCTTCGCCGACGGAATATGTTTCCGGCGGAAAAACCTGGTACAGAAAACTACCTCTCTCTCGTTCGGGAAGGATCATTGATGTGGGAAGACTGGCTGCTTCAACAGTGCGCAATTCTGGCTTTTGATCAAATCCGCTTGAAGTTTGCACTACCTTTCTGATCTTTTGACGATTGCTATCTTTAAGTTTGGCTATCTCCTTTTCCAGACTTTCTATCGTTTGATCGCGTTCGGATAGCTCCAAGTCTTTTTTGGCAAGCTCAGCTTCTAGCCGACTATTGCTTTCAGCCAAATCCGAGAGGTCGGGATGTTTTTTATCTTTCAAAAAAGGAAGGTTAAAATACTCTATCTCCTTATCATTATAGTCCTTTTCGTATGATTTTTCAAAAGATTGCAGCTGTTTCCCTTCCGTTAGCCAGCCAACTATTTCATCCGCGAGTTTTTCGGATAACCGGTCGTCTATTTCCAGATTGAGAGCAGCATCAAAATAGTCCACATAGGAATTGACAAGTGGAATTAGAATTTTGGAATAGGAAGGGACGGAACTGAAATCATCCACAAAGCCAACAGCCCTCTTTCTGTTTTTCACAAGCTTCCGATGTTCCCTTTCGAAGCTTCTTTTGTACCGGTTATCCTCGAAGTCGAATCCCTCCAAGCAATCATTCGAAAGTTTGGACAATTCCGATTTTCGGACAACATTCAAAATGGCTTCGAGTGTCATCCTGACAAAAGCCTTTTTTTTCATTTTCTTGATCTCAGTTCCCATTCAGGAACTGCACGATATAGAAGCAAAGTTTCAAATGCCCGCTTCGAAAGACATTACTTTTCTTTGACATTGTTGCAGAGACGTTTCTTTTTTACTGCTCTTAATATTTTGAAGTATATAAAAGCCAACCCCCAAAAAACAGA
>CAZLTI010000213.1:0-5074 GCA_964562335.1 uncultured Pseudomonadota bacterium
TTATTAGATTCCCGTTCTTTGCTCAGAGTATCGCAAATTCAGTGCGGGAATGACAGTTTTGGGATTTTTTACCGCTTCGTCATTTCATTAGCGTCAAGATAGACGAATCCAGTGAATGCCCCTACCGGATAGAGACAGCAATCCGGTCGACGGGTCCAGAGAGATAGCCTGTTGCAGCAGATCGACCGTTTCGGCAGGAAACTCGACCGCCTTCGATTCGACCCGCAGCGGTCTATCGCTAAGATTGTGAATCACCAGAATCCGATTTTCTCCGTCGCTCCGTATATAGGCCAACACTTCGGGAACAATTTGCTTCTCTTCGTCGACAAAGTCGACCCACGACAGCTCCCCCCTGCCAAAAACCCCATATCCGTTTCGAACCGCCAGCATCTTCTTTAGCGGCTGGAACAGGGCCGACTCGAACGAAGCGGGATCCTTCAGCCGCTCCTGGACGTTTGGCCAATCGATCGGGCTACGGCAAAGATGGCGGGAGTCCGAGTGTCCGGTCCTTTCGATTTGCTCCCGATAGCGAGTTTCGTTATTCGGCATTCCGAACTCGTCGCCGAAATAGATCGAGGGAGATCCGGGCAGCGTCAAGAGAATCGAATGGGCCAATCTTATCCGGTCGGCGTCCCTTTGAAACAGTTCGGACAGCCTGGCCGAAATTCCTTCGCCCTCCCGGAAATTCCAATGCTCCTCGTGCCTGTAGTGCCTGTTGATATATTCTCTTTCCTCTGGCGAAACCATCTCTAGCGTCAATTCGTCGTGACACCGCAGAAACAGCATCCACTGGCAGCCATCGGGTTTGGCCGGGGTAACGGAGGAATCGAGAACATGCAGAATCGGATCGCGCTTCTGCTTCGCCAAAGCGTGGTAGATTTGCGGCATTAGCGGAAAGTGGTAGGCGGCATGGCACTCGTCTCCGGCACCAAAAAATTGCACAACGTCCTGCGGGGGCTGGCAGGCTTCTGCCAGAAGCAGCGTCCCGGGACAGACATAGTCGACAACCGCCCTCATAAACCGCAACAGGGTATGGGTCTGAGGCAGGTTTTCGCAATTGGTCCCCTCCTCCTTCCACAAGAAGGGAACCGCATCCAGCCGAAATCCGTCGATCCCGTTATCGATCCAAAACAGTAGAATGCGGCACATTTCCAGCAGCACTGCGGGATTGCGGTAGTTCAAATCCGGCTGGATCTCAAAAAATCGGTGGAAATAGTAACCGCTTCCCCTTTTCTCCCAATTGCTGCCGCACATCCCCTTAAACAGCAGACGCGCCTTCCGGTATTTTTGATCCGTATCGCTAAAAATGTAGAAATCCCGATAGGGGGAGTGTCTGTCGCCGATTGCCGAAACAAACCAGGGATGTTCGTCCGACGAGTGGTTGATGGCAACGTCGAAAATCACGGTAAGGTTTCGGGCATGCGCCTCTCCGACAAAGCGCCGAAAAATCGACATGGGTTCCCTCTCCGGATGGTTTCCGGCCAGCTCCCTGCGAATGCTTCTGAAGTCGCTGATGTCGAAACCGGCGTCCTTCATCGGCGACTCCAGTATCGGCAACAGCCAGATGCAGGAAACGCCGAGATCTCTCAGGTAGTCCAATTTTTCGATCAGTCCCGGCAAATCCTCATTGAACAGGTCGACGTACAGGGAATACACAACCATATCCCGATACCAGCCCGCTTTGCGACCGGACGAGGACCATCTGCCCTTCTGCGGTCGAAGCTCTTCGAGGAAATCCTGCGGCACACCGCCGGAATGCTGCGGATACAGCTCCTGCCAATAGTCGTTCAGCCGCTTCGACAATTCGGAAATGTTCATTGCGCTCCTTTTTCTGTTTTCAATGCACACCATTTCGGCCGGTCTCCGCAAGCAGCCCGGAAAGCAGGATGTTGAAATCCTCCTGCTTTAGCAGATCCTCCAGATTCAGGTGCATGCGATAGCGCCAATAGTGAAAAGGATCGCCCGGAACGTTAATCCGTTCGGACCGGGGATCCTCCCTTCTGATTCCTCCATCCATACCCAATAGATCCTGAAGAGGAAAGACGGCCCACATCGCCGGCGAAAAAAGGTGCCGACGAACGATCTCCCGCACAATCCAAGGTTCGCAAAAATAGGGAGCCTCTCCCGCCTGCTCCAGCACCGAGGTAAAGAAGCGTTGCGTCCTCTCCCGATCCTCCTCCCACCATCCCCGAATTGTCGACATGTCGTGCGAGGAGGTGCTCGCGATGGAGAGATAGGGGGCCTCCGCCGGATCGCCGAAGTCTCTTCCGCTCTTTTTGGGCATACGCTGGATCTCCAAGCTAAGAATCTTCAACTCCCTCATGACGCTAGGCACACAGTCGGGCACCATCCCCAAATCTTCGCCGCAGACCAGCATGTCGGTGGATTCGACGATGGCGGGCAGTTTGATCATCGCTTGGTCGCGCCAAAACTGTTCGTGGCGTTTGTAGAAGTAGTAGATGTAGATCTCGTCCACTACTCTTTTGGAATAGTCGTCCAGTTCCCGATAGGAATAGGTGGAGTGGAGCGAAATCCTGGGATGATAGTGCCCCGGATTTCCCGGCTCCTCAAAAAACAGCAGGTTGCAGACCAACGACAGCAGTCCGTTTTTTATCCCTGTGTCCTTGCCGTGCGGATCGTCCCTACCGGCAAAGTTTTCCGCAATTTTTTTCTGCGTGTCGAACTCCGGTTTGAGGGCATAGAGGTCTCCGTGTCGCGGATCGAAGTATTTCCCTATCGCCTCGGCCCCCATTTCTCCGAAGGTCTCGTAGATCATATATTCCCGAATGTAGGGAAGACACATCCGATCATGGTCGAACCACAGGCCGCGCATCTCCATTTCGATTCGGCTCATGGGCATGGCCGGATTGAACCTGCCCATCAAACCTTCGACGCCGTCGGCGGGAATTTCCCATATGCGAAAGAAACCAAGAATATGATCGATCCGATAGGCATCGAAATATCTCCGCATATGCGTCAACCGCTCGCGCCACCATGCGTAGTTGTCCTCCGCCATCCTCTCCCAGTTGTAGGTGGGGAAACGCCAGTTTTGGCCCGTCGCCGCAAATGCGTCGGGCGGCGCTCCCGCCTGTCTGTCCAAATGGTACAGATCCGGTCGCACCCAGGCATCGACACTGTTGCGAAAGATGCCGATGGGCAGGTCGCCTTTCAGCACGACTCTTTTTTTTCTGGCATATTTGGCAGCCTCGGCCAGCTGGAGGTGCAGATGGTATTGGATGAAATAGTGCACCGCCACGTCATCGAACTGTTTGGAGAGGGGATCGGCAAGCCCGGCGATTTCCGATTTGCCGTAGCGGGAGTACTCCGGCCATGCCGCAAACTCCGGTGTTCCGAATCTATCTCTCAGGCAGGAGAAGGCCGCATAGGGCACCAGCCAGCTTTTGTTCTTTTTGAAGAACCGCAGAAATCCCCCGTCCGACAGAAACCTTTCGCGATCCTGATCGTACAGCTCCCTAAAAAACCGGGACTTAAGCTCCATGACCGCCTCGTAGTCGATCTCCGGTCTTTCGTTCAGCCTTTCGGCTTCCGCCAGATACTGCTTCATTTTTCGCTTGTCCCTCAGCTCTCCCATATCCTCCATTCTCAAGTAGATCGGATGCAGAGCGAATACGGAAATCGCGGCGTAGGGATAGGAGTCGAACCAGCGGTGCGATGCTGTGGTATCGTTGATGGGAAGCAGCTGGACCAGCTTCAGACCGACCTTTTCTGCCCAGTCGATCAGAATTTTAATATCGGCATACTCGCCGACGCCGCCGCTTTTTTTCGACCGCAGGGAAAAGACCGGGATCGCCGTTCCGGCTCCTTTCCACGAATCGGCCGAATAGCCGAAGCGATTGTCCGTGTGGACATCAACCCGATTGGCGGACGAACTCCCGTTTAAACGGACAAGACGATTTTCGCCCGATTCAAAGGCAACGAACTTCTTCCTCTTCGCATCGTAGATTCCATATTTGTACTCGACACTGCGAACCGAAGGATCGATCGACACCCTGGCCTCCCAGACCGGATAGGGATTTGCCTCCATCAATACGGCATTTTCGGGATTCCAGCCGCCAAGCTGGGGATCGCTTCCCAATAGGCAAAACAGATGATCGGGATCGACAAGGGGTTCGCTGAGCCGAAAGACATGACTGTGCCTTTTTACGGCGGTTCGCCTTCTCCGGCGTTTCGGTCTCATAATATTGGCGGTAAACGCGGAGGCGTAAAAAACGTTGCCTTCCTCCTGCCGCGCTCTCCAGGAATCCTTCAGAACCGGTCTTTTCCTCCTATAGTCCTCCAGCCGTATCTTGCTCCTCTCCCCGAATTCGAAAAGGGGGGCGCCTCCCCGGTCGTCCTTGAGGAAATATCGGTATGTCAGCTCCTTCGACGGGTTTTCGAGCAGGAGGGAGAGCCTCCATATTCCATCTTTTTGGTACTCCATCCGTTTCGCCCTATCGATATCCCACCTTCCAAGTTGAAGCTGATTGCCCATTACGTATACATTCTGTCCCCACTGCGTGAAGTATTCGATTTCGAAAACGATGGGAAGTCTCCACGTCCTTATCTTTTTTCGAGACGGTTGCAATGCCATTTTGCCTCCGAGGGCGCCGTTTTTACAGAATATGCCGCTTTTGCCGAACCGCGTTTTCGTTTTCAGCCCAGATTGTATCCTAACAAATCGGAACGCAACCCTATTTTGCCGTTCGACCTGTGCGAATTCCCTCATTTTTTTCCGAAACCGCCCTTTTTTTCCCACAGCGACGGGATGCACAGTTCGGTGCCGGGATACGCAATTCGGAGTGCGAGAAAAATTCTTGATTTGGGACAACGATTTTTCGCATCGTCGAAACGGCGGATTGACGCGGAGCCGCACCGACCGCTAGACTGAACGTCAGTATCGCCCTCCATCGGCAACGGCCTTTCGGCGAATCGGCATATCGCAACCTTTGCGTTTGCGACTGCCGTTTGGCGACGATCCGAATGGACATCCGCTCCGCATTACAAAAACGGTCGAGAAAAGGGGATCATCATGATTGAAGCCTATCTGAAGCACAAGGAGGAGAGGGCCGCATTG
>CAZLTI010000214.1:0-5048 GCA_964562335.1 uncultured Pseudomonadota bacterium
TTTTCATGCTCAAGTGGAACGGCAACCTTTCATCTATACTAAATTGACAATGCCAAAAAAAGGAATCGAATCCCTGCGCGGCACTGTCGAAATCGATAGCGAGTGGGGAAAGGGAACCAAACTGACGCTGAAACTTCCGCTGACGCTGGCGATCATCGACGGTCTGCTTGTGAAAGTCGGGCCGGAATTCTTCATCCTGCCATTGGCCGCGATAGAGGAGTGCATCGAACTGACCGACCGCGACATTCGGGATTTCCACGGCAGACATGTCGTCAACGTTCGGGGGCGGATCGTTCCCTATATCCGTCTGAGAGATCGGTTCCGGATCAATGGCAAGAGACGAAAGCTGGAACAGGTCGTGATTACGGAGATCGGCGAACAGCGGATCGGTTTTGTGGTCGACAGCGTGATCGGCCAGCATCAAACCGTCATTAAAACGCTGAGCAAAGTGTATAAAAATGTCGAGGGGATCTCCGGTGCCACAATCATGGCCGACGGTACCGTCTCCCTGATCGTGGACATCAACAATCTGTTGCGCTCCGTAGAGTCGGAGGATCGGCAGGCAGTTGGCGGTCAATAGCCAAAAGGCCCGTTCCGGAAACGCCCGCCGTTGCGGGAAAACCGGGAAGGGACGGCCTCCTCCCCTCCGCGAGAAAACGAGTCGGACTGCGGCGGATACCGCCGCAGGGCACGATATCAGACAAAGCTGTTGAGGATCTGCGCAAGATCGTACCTCTTCCCACCGTTTCTTCGGCAGGCCTGTTTTTGTTCCCAGTCCAGCTGCTCATCCAGGATAGGCTTTGCAGTTCTGTAGAAAACTCCCGTATAGTAGGGTGCGTGCGAATAGGCCAGCTCCATCGCTCCCATTTTGTTTTCGCCGGGATCGAAATCCTCCGGGAGCGGTTCGAATCGCTCCCTTAGCTCCTTGGCCTTCAAGATCGGGTATGTGACGCAGGGCGACATGATATAGACGATGGAAAATCCCCTGTGCGCAATCGCCTCTCCCAGTATCTGTTTCATTTCTTTGACTTTGGTGCTGACCGTCCTAGCGACGAAGGAAACATCGTAAGCCAAAAATACGGGAAGCACATCCATCTCGTGTTCGTAGACGCCAAGAGGCGTAGTCTTCGTTGCGGTTCCCCGGGGAGTCGTGGGCGACGCCTGCCCCTTGGTGAGGCCGTAGATGCGGTTGTCGATCAGCAGATAGGTCATATCGACGTTTTTGCGCGCGACGTGGGCGATGTGTCCGCCGCCGATCCCCAATCCGTCGCCGTCTCCGCCGACCACGACAACCGTCGCCTGCGGTCGGGCCGCTTTGACTCCCAGCGCCGTAGGAACGGCACGTCCGTGCGTGCCGTGAATGGAGTAGGAGTTGAGAAAATGGGAGAGTCGTCCCGAGCATCCGATACCGGAAACGGCAACGATATCCTCCGGCGGAATGTCCATCTCCAACAGGGTCTTTTGCAGAGCCGTCAAAATGCCGTAGTCTCCGCATCCGGGACACCAAATGGGTTTTATGTCCCTTTTATAGTCTTGCAATGTTCTATTCATCGACAATCCTCGCTACATTTTCGATTCCGGTCAGTATCTCTTCCGGAGTAATGGGATTACCTTCGTATTTGTGAATTTCAAGGGGAACGATGCCGAATTTTGCCTTGATGAAATGGGCAAACTGACCCGTGTAGTTCTCCTCGACGACAATCACCTGCTTTAGTCCCAACAGGAAAAGCCGGACTCTCCGCTCCGCCAGCGGAGAGATGATTCTGGGATGAAGATGCCGGATTTTTATCCCCCTCTCTTCGGCCAGATATCGAGCCTCGCGAATGGCGCCCATTGTCGATCCCCATCCGATGATGCCGATCTTGGCCTTGGAGGATCCGAAATACTCCTTCGGGCTCTTTTCCATCGTTTCGGAAAGAAGCTTCAGTTTTTTAAAGCGCTTTTCCGTCATCTGCCGATGGACATCGGGCGTATAGTTGGCAACGCCCCTCTCCGTATGCTCCAGACCGGTGGCCAGATACTGACCGCCGGCGGTTCCCGGTTTGGCGACCGGCGAAATCCCGGTCTTCGTATCCCTGAAGCGGCAGTAGTCCTTAAGATCGGTTTTTGTCGGCTTCAGGCGAGAAACAATTTTAATACGGTCTACCGACGGAATGACCAGCTTCTTCCTAACGGAGTTTTTGGAGTGATCCACCAAATTGTCGATGTCCGGAATGGGCACGGTCGCCTTTCGATAGCCGATAGACTGGTCGGTCAGGACGATGGCGGGCATCTGGTACTTCTCGGCTATGTTGAAGGCGCGAATCGTCTGATAGAAACAGTCTTCGACATTGGTAGGAGCCAAAATGACCCGGGGAGACTCTCCGGAGGTTCCGTAAATCGCGAACTTCAAATCGGACTGTTCGGTCTTGGTCGGCAGACCGGTACTGGGTCCGCCCCGCTGCACGTCGACGATTACGATAGGAAGCTCCAGCATGGAGGCAAGATTCAGCTGCTCTCCCATCAGCTGCAATCCGGGACCGGAGGTCGGCGTTATGACCTTCTCTCCCGTAAAGGAGGCCCCGATAATGGCGGATATGGCCGCGATTTCGTCTTCCACCTGAAGCGATGTGCCGCCTATTTTCGGCATCAGTTTCGTCAACGTTTCGAAAATGGGCGTCGCCGGGGTGATCGGATAGCCTGCGACAAATCGGCAGCCGGCGGCCAACGCCCCCAAAGCGACCGCCTCGTTGCCGGACAGCATCATATAGTTGATCTTTTCCGTAGCATGCTCCCCCAAATGAAACCTTCTTGGCCAGTCGCCCTCTTTTGCCGCTTCGAATCCCGCTTTTAGCACTTTCAGGTTCTTTTCCACCACGTCGCTACCCTTCCCTCCGTAGCGATCGAACAGCAGCCGCTCCAATTCGCTCCTTTTGATACCGAACAGGTAGCCCAACGCGCCCAATGCGACGACATTCTTCCCCAAGCCGCTGCCGGTCAGCTCCATCGTCAGTTTTGTCAGGGGAATCGGATAGAATTGGGCATCCATGGTTTCTTCCACGGAAACGACGTCCGGGTCGAAAACGACCATACCGCCCTCCTTGAGATCGCCGATCGTCCTGTCGTGGGCCTGCTGATCGAAAACTGCCAGGTAGTCGACCTTGCTTCCCATGGAGTAGATTGAGCGGTCTCTTACCCGAATTTGAATCATCGAGAAACCGCCCCTGATTTCGGCCGGGTAGGTGATATAGGTAAAAACATGATAATCGGTGCGCGCCGCAGCCTGCGCAAACAGTTCCCCGCAGCTGATGATCCCATCGCCGCCCTCTCCGCCGATGCGGATAATAAAATCAAGCTCGGATTCAGGCTTCCGTCCTTTCATGACAAGTCCCTATTGATAAACTGGTAAAAGTCGAAAATTGCACGAATTGTCATTCCCGCTCTTTGCTCAAAGGTTCGCAAATTCAGTGCGGGAATGACGGTTTTGGGATTTTTTACTGCTTCGTCCCTACTGTTTTTTCAGGTCGTCCAAAAACCGTAATATCCGATTTTCCGTCATTACGGTATCCATACGCTACACGCTGTTGCAAGCAGTTTCTCCCATGTGTGCCGAATAAAAAAGTACCGCTATTCACTGCAAAATCATACGACCCTCCCTACGGGAAAAAACGCTCAAGAGTGCGATTTGGCCGTAAATCCCTCATCCTCCCACGACAGAAATCTCCTGCCGATCACCTCGGAGGTATTGTTTATCGCAACGAACGCTCCGGGATCGATATCGAAAAGCAGCTGTTTCAATCTCCCCAGCTCCTTCATGTTTATGACGGTATAGAGGACATATCCCTTGCGCTTCGAGTATCCGCCGGTGGAGTCCAGGAAGGTGACTCCCCGGTCTATTCTTTTCATGACGCCCCGTGCCACCTCCTTCGGTTTGCTGCTGATGATAAAAACGGACTGCCTCTGCGAAAATCCGGTCTGCACCCTATCCACAACGACGGAGTACACATACATACTGATGCCGCTATACAGAGCGACGTCCAGGCTGTTGATGAAAGCGGCAGCAGCAAGGGGAACGATATTCAGCATAAAAAAAATCCTTCCCATCGGGATGCCAAGGCGCTTTTTCGCAATGGTGGCTATAATGTCCAATCCACCTGCAGTGCCTCCGACGCGGATATAGAGACCCGTTCCGATTCCCATCAGGATTCCGGCCAGAACTGCTGCCATGATGTTGTCGTGAGCCGGCAAGCGAATGCCGGACGTTAATTGCAGAGAAAACGAAAAGATGACCGTGCCGATGAAAGACAGAACGATGAAACGCAGGGATATTTCCCTCCATCCTATCGCAAATATCGGAATGTTGATCAGAAAATAGATTATTCCTACCGAAGGCCACCCCACGAGGTAGTAGACAATTAGCGAAATTCCGCTGATGCCGCCGGACATATACTCATGCGGAATGATAATACCGTTGATGGCGGCAGCAAAAAACAGCATGCCGATACACATCAGCAGTATGGTTTTCCAAAATCTCCAAGTTTTCAGGCTGTGAATCAGTTCCTCCGATTCGTGCCTAAAGGAGTTCAAAAGCTCTTTTTTTTTCATAGTGCCTTTTTCGGAATTTTCCGGCTGTTCCGCTTTCCGCTCATTGCGCGGCACGCCTTTGCGAAAAGCCGTTCCGGTCTGCATTTCCGTAGATTGCGGCCTGACGAAACGGAGCGGCCAAAAAACTACTTTCGATGCGGTTCGTCCGGCTTTCCGGAAGTGCCGTCCCTGTCTTTCGTAAAAAACAGTATCCCAAGGGTAATCCCGGCGACGACAAGCGACAGCTTGATCTCCCTCGTCAAATCGGAATTCGAGATCAGAACTCTGGGTACTTCATACGAAAGAAATCCCAGTTGAAGCAGAAAAACAAGCAGAATCGTCAGCCTGAAGGGATTTTTCATGTTTTATCGGCTTTTTTCGATTCGGATTCGACCGAAGGCGGGGAATCGAAAGCGCAACGCCCTTTCGGTTGTCGAACCGTCGCTTTCAAGGCTGTTCATGGAAGGAGACCTACATACGGTTTG
>CAZLTI010000215.1:0-5007 GCA_964562335.1 uncultured Pseudomonadota bacterium
TCTGTAGCCCATTTTGGAGAGTTCGTACGCGATAGGAGAGCCGATAATGCCGGACCCGATGATGATGGCGTCATATTTTTTGTTCATTGCAAAGCTCCAAAAAAGTTGCGTTTATTAATTCGCGAGAGCGTTTTCATTATCGTTCCCCTGTTCTTCAGGAGAATTTTGATCGCCAGCGCTCGACGGCGTCCCATATTATTATATGAGTGTCTACAACAATCACTTTAAAACCTTCCATTCTTCATCGATGGGTGAGACTATATCGCCTATAATTGCAGAATCTTGTAGTTCTCTTAAAGCTTTCTTTGCTTTTTTAATTTTGTCATCGGGAGGAACTATTTTAGCAACTTCATGACCACGTGAGGTTAACGCTATTACCTCACCGTTTTCAACTCTCTTTAGAAAACCGACCAGATTTGCTCTAAATTCACTTACAGCTACTTTTTCCATCTTTTTCTCCTTGTTATTTGTACAATTTAACTGGACAAAATGGCCTCCCGGTCTATTTTCCTCTTCAAAAATTTGTTCATTGTATCGCGATGACCGCTACCTATCAGCTGTTCCGCTTTTTTGGCGTCGGCCGAATAGGCTTGCAGTGCGATGATCGTCAATGCCTTCCGCGTAGCAAACCGGCTACGCTTAAGTCTTCATCGATATCCGGCCAATGAATACCCTCGCCGTCACCCAGGAACTCAAAATTCTCTAGCTGACTTTTCGTGGCATTTCCCAAGCGAGGGAACCACACTAGCGGGACAATTACTTTTCTCCCATCGACCAAGGACACGACCATGTCGTTATCCGTGAACTCAATATTATCTGCCAAAGCATGCGTTTCAACCGCCAATGTGCTCATTCCAAGCCTCCATTAAAATATTCCGATTTTCGCCGACATGTTTCCGTATAGTCCGCAACTCGTGCGAGGCAAAGTGCCTCGAACTCGCCAACACAACAGGGTTTAACCAAAATTTGGCAAGAAATCTCTCTCGCTGTACATGTATGTGCGGTGGTTCCCCTTTTTCGTTGCTGTAAATGAAAAAACGATAGGGACCTATCCTGAGTATTGTCGGCATTTGTCGTTGCCTATTCGTCTCTTTTCTCGCGATAACTCACAATAATCAACCAGCAATGCCGCCCATTTTACCTGAAATCTTCCAACATCTTCACTGACCCAATCAAATCTCTTGTCTTCAGATAATGCTTTCGGTCGGCAGTTAGAAGAATGCCTTTTTCCATCAAAGCCAAAGCATGAAAAATCGCGTCGTATGAAGAAACATATCCGTAACCTTTAACCTCGGTATTTGCAATTTCTCTGGCTTTTTTTTAAAGCTCCCGACTTGAAGGGAATACGTGAACGATCTGACTAAAAAAAACATTTGCCAAAGTCACTTTAATCATTGCTCTTCGAATCATGTTTTCGGCAGTTGTCGTTAGAGGCTCGCCCGGGACCGGCCATTGAGAAAGTCCAGTACTTTTGCCAAGTTCCATTTCGATTCCATTTACGATAGCGGTCGTAATAGATATCCTTACCAAAAAAGAAAAAGCCTCTATGGGGTATTCCGTTTTTTAGCCAGACACCTTCTTTAGATTTCGAGTATCCAGTCTTTCCCGTTCTTCTCTTATTGTTTCGACGATATCCTTTTCGCCGACATCAATCGGCTCGAAGTTCATAATTCTTTCAAGCAAATCGTCCTTTTTTTCTTTCTGTTGTTGTCTTTCCTCAATGGTAATATGCACCAAAGTTTCCGGCGGTTTGCCGAGCATCCCTGTTTTATCCGGAGCGTCTTTGATCGTTGTGGTGATCTCCATATTCGTTTTTCTAGGAGTGGATTTCGTAAAGATTCGAAACGTTCAAACGAACTTGCTCACTAGAGAGATCCAATTGTCGAACTTGCTTTCTCCGGCCGGGAGGATGCCAAATTCGTCTCCCGCTTCCAAAACGGCGTGCACCATGGATTGGGCGTAACCGCGAGAGCAGGTCAGCAGCATGCCGTCCCGCCCCTCTCCCTTGCTCAGCGCCACTACCTGGCAGGGGACGCGGCAGAACGGACCCTGCAGAAGAAATGGGCTCTGCCGTTGGGGATCGAGAAAATCCAGGGAAGAGAGCTTTTCGGCGATGGCGTAGGTTTTTTCGCCGATCAGAGCAAGCGCGACGGTCGCTTCGGAAACGTCGGTATAGGCGGATTCCTGCGGAAGTTGCGGAATTTTGTCGGCAAACTGCCAGATCGAAGCCTGAGTGCCGTTCATGCGGTTAATCAGCGTGCTGCCGGAGAGAACCGACTCTCCCGGTCGGGAGGGAATTGCCACTCCGAAAGGTTCGATTTTGGCGAGGTTCGCGTCCTGCACGTCCCAGCGGCGCAGATGGGACAGGTCTATCAGGTACTGTCCGGTGGTTTCGTTTTCATATTCCAGCACTACCTGCCAGCCGTTTCGCTTTTCCGACCGAAGGACGCGAGTCTTGAAATCCACCGGAGAAAGCCTTGTCATTTCCATCATGGGGTCACCTCACATTTTCATTCGTTGCCCTTCCGTATCGTAAAACGGAGTGGGTACGACGGTTGCGGGCAGCGTATCGCCTTGGCACTCGTCCTCGAAAATCTCCAACTGCGTACCCGGTTCGCTTAGCTCCCTTTCCACCAGTGCCAAACCTATCGACTCTTTCAGCGAAAAGCTCTTGCGCATGGTGCACACGTATCCTCGAATCCGCTCGTCGACAATGATGGAGCCGTCTTTGGCGGGGCGGTCGGGATCCTCCATCCTGATTCCGACCAGGCGGAAGCGGGATTGATCAAACTCGGCATGCCGCAGTGCTGCGGCGCCCACCTTGTTTTCGGCGGTTTGCTTGCGCGCCCATAAAAACCCCAGCCCGACATCGAGCAGATTGGTGCGCTGCTCCGACTCCTGGCCCAAAATGATATGGCACTTTTCCATGCGCAGCACGTTTTGCGCCTCCACTCCGAAGTTCGATATGCCGAATTCGGCGCCCTCCTCCTTCAGAATTTTCCAGAGTGCAGACATATAGGAGGAGGGGACGTGAAGTTCGTAGGAGAGTTCGCCGACGAATCCAAGCCGCATCGCTTTGACCGGTATCGTCTCTTTTACTTTGAATTCGCAGTAGCGGGAAAAGCCGAAGTTGCCGTCGGAAACGTCGAAGTCGGTCGCCTTTTCCAGCACCTTTCTAGCGTTCGGACCGGAAAGGTTGACGACCCCCATGGCATCCGTCAGATTTACCAGGGCGAAATTCCAATTCTCGAAGCGGGTGTGAAACCTGATCCATTCCACCGTGGAGCCCGCCCTTCCCGTGGAGGTGGTGAAATAGTAGTCGTTCTCGCCGTTCTTGACGACAATGCCGTCGTCCAAAACGCAGCCGTCCTCGTTGCACATGGCGGAATATTTGACGCGCCCCTTCCGCAGCTTGGAGATATCGCCGATATATACGCGTTGCAGCGCCTTGAGAGCGTCCGGTCCGTGAATGCGGAACTTTCCGAGCGTTGAGGCGTCCAGCAAACCGACATTGTTGCGGACGTTCAGAATCTCCTCTTTGCAGGAGAAATCCTGGGAGAAATAGCGCGCCCGAAACCAGACGCCGAAACGGCGGAAAACGGCTCCGTCCCGCTCCTGTAGGTCGTGGATCGGCGTGCGCTTGACCATGTCGCGGCGGTAGCCCGCATAGGCGGCGATCAGCGTCGGTACCAAAGGCGCCCGTTGATTGGTCGGACGGATGGTTTCGTTCCCTTTCGCTTGGTATTTGGCTACGAATAGCGGCAGATTGTGACCCGGAATTCCGCCCTGGCCCGGACCCAGACCGGCGGCCGTGAATCTCTTGATCAGTTCGGGGAGGTCGAAACCCTGTTCGAGAGCCTGCTTGATATTCTTGACGGAAACGTCTTCGTCGAAACAGATAAAGCTCTTTCTGCCGGCCACCGGTGCCATGACCAGCTTGGCCCCTCTTTCCGGGCCGGGCAGCCGATCCAGCCTGTTTTGTACCTTCTTGATCTCGGAGGCGCAGGAGATTCCGCATTCCAGAGCCGCCTTCAGCCCTGCCAGACGTCCGGAGATTTCGATGGAATGGGCGTCCGCCAACCCCAGCACTCTCCCGGCAGCATGCGTTTTGGCCGGAAGATCCGTGGGCAGAAAGAAATTGGTGTAGGGATCGTATTGCAATTTGGCCTGGTTGATGCTCAAGGGGCCGGTCGCCGGGGTGAATCCGGCCGATGCCACTATAATATCGCAATCCACCTCTTTGGTAACGGTTCCGTCGGTTGTACCGATGGTGGCTTTTTCCACCCGCTTGCCGCCATGGGCCTCCGTTACGACCCATCCCTTTACGGTTCTGATGCCGCGCCTTTTTGCCTCTTTGACCAATCTTTCGCTTTGACCATCCTCGCGACAGTCCAAGATGGCGACAATTTTAAGACCGAGGTCGTGCAGATCGACGGCTGCCTCCCACCCCAGATCGTGGCCGATGCTGAACAGGGCCTTTCTGCCGGGAAGCAGTCCGTAGGTATGTGCCAGACGATGGGCGGTGTTTACCTGCATGACTCCCGGTCTTTCGTTGTTTTCGAAGATCAGCGGCCGTTCGGTGCAGCCTGTGGCGACCACCACGCTGCCCGCGCGAATTTCCAGGTAGCACTGGTCGAAGCAGTCGTTTTCTGTGCCGATCTGAAAGGCCGTGATGAGATTGTTGTTGTATGTCCCCACTACGGAAGCATGTTTGAACAGGCGAATGTTCTCGTCCCCTTCAATCTGCTCGGCCAGCTCGGCACTGCGCTCGCACAGCCTTTTTTTTCCGTCGTAGGCTGCCGTCCGGTAGTCGAAAAAGCCTCCGAGAAAAGGTCTGGCTTCCAGCAGAATAACGCGCAGTCCCTTTTCCGCCGCTGCCAAAGCGGCCGACATGCCCGAAGGACCGCCCCCAATGACGCAGATTTCGCAGGCGGGGTAGATTTCGTCGAATGCTCCCGGCATTTCAAAGTCCGGAGAAATTTTACCGCGACCGGCCGCCAGACGGAT
>CAZLTI010000216.1:0-4680 GCA_964562335.1 uncultured Pseudomonadota bacterium
TTTGCTCTGTCGGTGCGACGGTTGTCGCCTTCGGTAAAGTTTCTTCCGCAATCCTCGCATTTGCGGTTTTGTTTTCCGTTCCCGAAACCGTTTTCGTAGCAGTTGGCGCTTCCGCAGTGCTTGCAGTTCATGGTAACTCTCCTTGTAGGGGTAAATAGCGAAGATTGTCATTTTACGATATATAAGTAAACTTTCCTGCAAAAAAACAGAATGTAATTCCAAAAGTGCGGAACGTTGTTTGCTTGCTCGCTTTGTCGTTTCATGGGGAGGAGATTTTATCACTACAGATTTAAGAAACCCAAAATTTCAGATCAAACTCTATACAGGTCTACTGGGAACGTGATAAAGAACAATAGCCTAAGCCGAGATTTTTATAATGCCGTTGCGGTAGATGGAACCCTTCCCTTCAACCAATTGCAGACTCTGTAGAATACCACTTATGAAACGGCTGTATATCTTCGTTTTCCTGCTGTTTTGTCAACTGGCAGCCTCCAATATCGGACATGCCAGTTTTGAAAACCGCGTTAGGGTTCTGTACTACGAAAAGATAGGCGAGAAATACTACCGGACCAGGGAAATTCGCGGAAATCTGGATTTGGCTATTAGGGCATACACCTCCGCCCTGAATATCGAGCGCAGCTCAGCATGGCGTTTTCATTGGAAAATTGCGCGTTGCTATTGGATGCTGGGGACGAGGGAAAGGGAAAAAAGGAAACGTCTGGAGTACTTTGCGTTGGGAGTCCGGTTCGGTGAAAGGGCCGTCAGAGGCAATCCCGACAGCTCGCAAAGCCATTTGTGGTACGGAATGTCGTTGGGCTCAGCCGCTTTGGAAAGGGGCGTAATGAATGCGCTCTACCAGAGAGACAGGATCAGGTCCGAACTGCAGAAGGCATTGAGCTTGAATCCGAAGGAGATCAACGCGCTTTTGGGGCTGGCGGGCTGGTATTATCATGTACCCCAAATTTTCGGCGGGGACAGGTCCGAAAGTTTCCGCATTCTTAAAAAAGCACTTTCCCTCGACCCGAACTTTACCGCCACCTATCTGCTAAAGGCAAGGCTGCTAATCGAATCGGGACAAACCGGCGATGCTCGAAGAGCGCTTTTGCGGCTGCTGAAGGTCGAAAGGCCGACATCAACCGGTTCGATCGAGGATCGGGCTACAGCCAAAATCCTCTTGGAACAGATGAATGCGGGCTGAGTGGGAGGGAATCAAAGCGCCTCCGAACTCCTGTTGGGAAACTAGGAGTGGGAACAGTCCGGTATCGTTTTTTCAACGCCCATCTTTCACGATCCGCGTGCGACAGATTCGATCGTGCAGCGCTCTATGGGGAAAACCCAGCAGATTTAGGCAAACGAGAGGGAGAAGGAAGATAAATGTAATTTCCCGAAAAATCAGCAACAGAGGGCTCGGTTTTTGGCAGCGATCCGACACGATTTTCAGCAGAAAGGCGAAACGTCCCAGTGTATCTCCTTTGGCTGCCGCGACAAGTAAATTATAAAAAAGGTAAAGCGAAAAAGCATTGACCAAAGGGACGTGCGGATACAATCCCTTCAATATCAGCGCAAGTAGAGCGGCAAAAAGAAAGTCCAGCAGGCGGGCAGATAAACGACGGCCAAAATACAGTTTTGGCAGATCGCATTCCGAAGCATTCATATTTCCCTGCGGATTTAGAAGTTCGCTTCCCGATCGATTAGAAACTGCACTACCCCCTTCGGCGTATCGATACTCAACAGCCTTTCCCGAATTTCCCGATCTTTGGCCAGCTTGGCGATTTTTGCCAATGCTTTTAGGTGCTCGGAATTCGATTTTTCCGGTGCAATCAACAAAAAGAACAGCCTGACCGGCTTTCCGTCCAGCGCCTTGAAATCGATTCCCTCCTTGGATCTCGCTATGACGATTTTCAACTCCTCCACTTCGGCGGTTCTACAATGGGGGATGGCGACCTCGCATCCAATTCCGGTCGTGCTCAGTTTTTCCCTCTCCTTCAGCAGCTCTACCACGGCGTTTTTATCGACTGCTACCAATTTGGCGAGCGACTCGACCAGACCGGCGAGAATTTCCTCTTTGTTGCTGCCGGAAATGTCCAATACCACTCCGGTCTCGTCCAAATAGTCAGGCAGATTCATTTCCTCAATTTCTCCTTGAAGCTCAACCGCAGCACAATATGGAATTCTCAGAGGTTCTTCAGCAGATTCCAACGGCATCTTCCAATTTCGGCGGATAGATCCCATCTGTAGCCAACCGCTGCAACCGCTGCTTCACGAACTCCCGGTCCTTCCGATAGGTGACGCCCATCCATTTCTCGTCCGTGCTGAAAACGGTAACGGCAATTTCGTTTCTTTTGATTCCCCTGTCGATCGGGTATGCGATATAAAATTCCGCCGACGGAGAGTCCACATTGTCTTTCAGAAAATGAAAAAACTCCCTCTCCAGCAAATCGAAAATCTGCGGCGTGAATCCCCAAAAATTCATGGAAACCAGAGAGTCTCCCTTTAACGGCTGCCGCTCTCCACTGCAGGAGAAGACTATCCGATCTCTACTCGAAGCAACTTCAGTCAGCTCGACTATCGAGCACAGACGATTGTCTGCGGTGGTGCAAAGCCCCCTGGAAACGGAACCGTAATGGGAAAGCGTATTCTGTAGCCGATAGGCCACAAGGCTGTATAGAGTGGAGGTCGGGGAGGTTCCGGCCATTTCCCGCGCAATCGTTTTGAATGCGCCCAAACCGTAGAAATCGTCCGCATTAATTGCAACAAAAGGTTCCCGGACCCTGTCCTTTGCCGTGAGTATTGCGTGCCCCGTACCCCAGGGTCTCTTTCTGACGGAATGTGTGGAGATGCCATCCGGCATTCGATCCATGCTCTGAAACAGGCAGTCGATGGCAACGGCCCTCTCCCATCTCCTAAAAATCCGTTTGATAAAAATCTCTTCAAGCTCTCGATCGATGACAAACAGGATTTTTGTAAAACCGCTCCTGATCGCGTCGTATATCGAATACTCCATCAGACATTCGCCATGGGGTCCCATACGGTCCAACTGCTTCGGCCCACCGTATCTACTTCCCATTCCCGCCGCTAAAATCAATAGCGTTAAATCGTTTGTCTGCACCATTTTCGCAACGGGGATTTTCGTTCTGCCCTGTAATGGCTTCCGCCTATTGAATGCATTTGCCTACGGACTCGTCCTTGCACATCCTGCCGTTCGACCAGATCGCTCCGCCGATTCTGGCGTCCGTCAAGACGGCATCCGTCATCTCCGCACCGGTCAGATCGGTAGCCGTCAAATTTGCACCGGAAAGGTCGGCGCCGGAAAGATCGACGTTTTCCATAAATGTCCCGGTGAGATTCGCCCCTTTTAGGTTCGCTCCCTGAAGCAACGATCCGCTGAGATTTTGCCACAGCAACCGGGCATTTTGCAGATTGGCGAACTGCAATTCGCATTTTATGCACTTCTTGCCTTTCAGCAGGTTTTCGACGGTCTCCGTAACACATTTGCCGATAGAACCCGCTTTACACTTCTGTCCGTTGGTCCAGGTAGCATCGGTAAAATCGGTTCCTTGAACCTCGGCTCGAAACAGTCGCGCCCCTATCAGGGTCGAACGTCTTGCATCGGCATCGATCAGGGAGACTCCCGAAAGGTCCGCGCCGTTTAAATTGGCCTCGACCAAACGCGCCTCATCGAGACTGGCTTCGCCCAGATTCGATTTGCTCAAATCGGCGCGATACAGATTCGCTTTGGAGAGCTGCGAACGGGATAGATCCTTTCCCGCCAAGGGGGCATAGGGGAGACTGCATTTCTCGCAGTTTTTCTCCACAACGGCTCGCTGCGCGGCTTCCGTGACGCAAGCCCCTATGGATCCCTGCATGCATCTGCCGCCATCGACCCAAGCGGTACCCTCGAAATTGGCTTTATCGAAGCGAACATTTTCGAATATTGCCCCGTTCAGGTTGGCTTTGCGGAAATCGCTATCGGCAAATCCGACGTCCCTGATCGTCGCCCCCTCCAAATTGGAATCGGCGAACAGGGTGCCCTCCATTTCCGTTTTGGCGAATGTGCTGCCAGCCAAGTCGGCTGCGCTCAAATCGGCTCCCTGCAGCTTGCTTCCGCTGAAATCGGATCGAATCAGCGTCGTTCCCACGAATGCCACCCCCTTCAGGGTTGCCCCGCTGAAATTGCTATTCGACAAATTGCCGTCGGAAAAATCGGAATTTTCCAGGTTGGACTCCGAAAAATCGGAATTCGCAAAATTGCCTCCGCGCAAATTCGATGCGGAAATCGACGCACCGCGCAGATCCGACTTGGGCAGCTGCACCAATACCAAAGAACAATTATCGCATCGCTTCGTGTTCAGCAGACTTTCGATATTCCGAGTGCGGCACATCCCCAAGGAGTCCTTTCCGCAAATTTCCCCCGTTGTCCATACCGTTTCGGAGAGCTTTGCTTCCGTCAGATCGATTCCTACGATACTGGCTCCCGTCAGGTTTGCCCTCGAAAGATCCGCATGCGAAAAATCCGCCCCGGTCAAGTTTGCGTTCGATAGCAAGACATTCCGCAAATCGGCACCCGTCAAGTCCGCTTCCGCCAAATGTGCCTCAATTAAAAACAGATCCGGCAGAACCGCAAACCGTAGGCTGCATTTGTCGCAAACCTTTGTTTCAACTAACTTTTCTACACTATCC
>CAZLTI010000216.1:4775-4995 GCA_964562335.1 uncultured Pseudomonadota bacterium
GCTCCATCGAAAAAGGCTCGTTTAAAGGAGGCATCCGTCAAATTGGCGTTCGTCAAGTCGGCGCCGACGAAATTGGCCCGGTCCAAAAGGGAATGGGCGAGATCGACTCCCTGTAAATCCGATCCCCGAAAATCCGCATTTTGCAGATCGCATCCTCTGCACGTACGAGTATCCATAAGTCGATCGACATCGGCCTGCACAAAAGCAAACAGGGGACTCG
>CAZLTI010000217.1:0-4555 GCA_964562335.1 uncultured Pseudomonadota bacterium
AAGGTGGAAAAATGGATAGGAATGGCCAACGACATGGGCTTGACCGAAAAGGTGTTCGTTCTTGCGGGCGTGACGCCGATGAAGAGCGTCGGTATGGCCCGCTATATGGCCGCAAAGGTACCGGGAATGGATGTCCCGGACGAAATCGTCAAACGGCTGCAGGGCGTGCCGAAGAAACAGGTGGCGGACGAGGGCATTAAAATCGCCTGCGAGCAGATCGAAGAGTTCAAAAAGATGAAGGGCATCGCCGGAGTGCACCTGATGCCGATCGAGTGGGAGCACAAAGTACCCGAGATCGCCGAGCGCGCCAACATGCTGCCCAGACCGGTCCTCGACTAAAATCAAAGGAGAGAAAATTGAACGCAAAAGGGAGAGTGGCGGTCGTCGGCGGGGGAATCGCCGGGCTGAAGGCGGCCAACGAACTGACCGACTTCGGTATCGCCGTAGACCTGATCGAAAAAAACGGCTTTATCGGCGGCCATGCGGCGCACTACTGCTGCAAAGCGGATGAGGAGTGTCTGCAATGCGGCGCCTGCGAAGCGGACAGGGTCATCAAAGCGGCGTCGGCCAACAGGGGCATTCGCTACCATATCTCGTCGGAGATAGAGCGCGTCTCGAAGGAGGAGTCGTTTCGCATCGAGCTGAGAAAAAGTATGGGAGACGCAATCGAAAGGCCCGATTCCGTCTACGCCCCGGCTAACGTGGCCGCTGCCGACGAAGGCGCCGGAGCCGTCGTCGAAGCGGATGCCGTCATTCTCTCTCCGGGATTTCGGCCGTTCGACGCGGCGTTGAAACCCACGTATGGGTACGGCACTTTCAAGAACGTGATCAACGGATTGCAGTTGGAGCGAACCGTCAAGGAGCACGGCGATCTGCTGAGAGAGTCGGACGGCGTCCTGCCGCAGAAGATCGCCTTCATCCAGTGCGTGGGCAGCCGGGACGCGCGGCTGGGGAACCTGTGGTGCTCGCAGGTCTGCTGCTCCTACGCCCTGAGAACGGCCCGCTCGATCTGCCACAAGCACCCGGAGACCGAAATTACGATCTTCTATATGGATATCCAAAACATCAACAAGGACTATCGGTCGTTTTACGACAAATGCAGGGAGAGGCTCAACTTCGTCAGGAACATTCCGGTGGACCTCTATCCGGAAGAGGAGGACCGGGTACGGGCGCACTACATGGATCAAAACGGGCAGCCGGTCGACGAAACGTTCGATATCGTCGTTCTCTCCGTCGGCATAACGCCGGGAGCGGAAAACCGGTCGATAGCCGCGCTCTTCGGACTGACGCCGGGAGAACAGGGATTTCTGCGGGGAAAAGGCGATTCGGACAGAATCGGAACGGAAACCGCAGGGGTATTCCTCGCAGGTGCGGCGGAGGGGCCGAAAACCATCGCGAACTCGATGTCTCAAGCCGTTCAGGCGGCGGCGCGAACGCTGAACTATTTGCGGAGAAAAAATGTCGGATAAACCAAACGCCGATGTATTGGTACTGGGCGGCGGTTTGACGGGAGCCGAAGTCGCAGAAAGAATCTCGCAGGCCGGCTACAAGGTCGCGATCGCAACCGATAGGGAAACGGTCGGCAGTAGCAGCAAGACCGATGCGGGTCCGCCCGATCGATTTTTGGAGAAATGGAAAGCCGACCGATCCGTCGAGATCTGGACGGACGCCACCCTGTTGCAGGCTGGGGGATTCGTCGGAGATTTCAAGGTGACGCTGCAAAGGGCGGACGGCACGGACGAAAGGAGTTTCGGCGCTATCGTTGCGGCCACCGACATGCGAACCGAAAGCCTGAAGGAGAAGTACGGTCTCGAAGGACGAAAGGAGGTTCTCTCCCTCGACGAGCTGGAGAGGTTGCTGATATCCGGTTCGCAGAATCTCGAAGGGAAAAGGGTCGCCTTCGCGCATGGTCTCCTGTCCGAAACCAATCCGCTGGAATTCGATAGACTGCTGAACGCTGTCTCCAAGCTTCAAGACTCGGACAGCAGGGTGTTCGTGTTTGCGGACAACCTAAAGCTGACCGCCTTTCCGCTGGACCGAAAATACCACGAGGCGAGAAAAAGGGGAGCCATCTTCCTCAAATCGCCGGACAAGCCGGAATTTTCCATCGGCGGCGATCCGATGCGCATCGAATTTCTGGATTCCGCCCTGGGGCGAAAAGTGGAGCTGCAACCGGACCTGTTAGTCGTGGACCGGGACTACCTGCCGGATGAGAGGAATGGCTCTCTTGCAGAAAAATTGGGCATCAATTTGAGCGGGAACGGATATCTTCAGGCGGAAAACGTGCACAACTTGACGGTGCGCACCAACAGAAGAGGCGTTTTTGTAGTCGGAGGCGGGAAGCAGCTTCAGAGCCCGGAGGACTCCATCGCCGATGCGGACAACGTCGTGCACGAGCTGGACAGGCTGTTCAAGCTGCCCGCTGCGGACGGAGAGGCTTCGGTAGCCGAGGTCGATCCCGAAAAGTGCGTGATTTGCCTTACCTGCTATCGCGCCTGCCAGCATCGGGCCATCGCATGGGTGGAGGGCGTTGCCAAGGTATACGAGCGCGCCTGCCTGGGATGCGGCATGTGTGCCAGCGAGTGTCCGATGAACGCCATTCAGATAAAATCCTATTCGGATCGGACGCTCTGCGAATCGATAGAGCAGGCTGCCGCCAAAGAGGATACCCTGATCGTTTTCTGCTGCGAAAACTCGGCTGTCGCCGCACGGGAAGCCGCTCTGAAACAGGGCTTCGATCTTGCCTCCGGCCTGGAGATTGTCGAGCTTCCCTGCGCGGGTAAGCTGGATACGGAATTGATCATGCATGCGCTGACGAGCGGAGCCGGCGGCGTTTTGGCGCTTGGCTGCCATCCGGGCAACTGCAGATCCGAAAAGGGCAGCCTGTTTGCCAGGCAGCGCATAGAGGAGTTCCAACGCACGCTGGAAGTGATCGGCATGCAAAAGGAGAGAGTGCAGTTCGGCACTTTGGCGGGCAATATGGGCTCGGCCTTCCGCAACCTCACGGCGCAAATGGCAAAGACGATTCGAAAGCTGGGTCCGAGCCCCTTTCAAAACTGACCTCCACCACCCTGCAGACGCAACTGAAACGAAGCACCATGGATAGTGAAGAGCTGATAGATCGTAAAAAGCTGATAGATCGTGAAGAACTGATAGATAGGTTAGTGAGTCAACCCAGAGGAGAGAGCTTTCTAATCAACCTGCTTGATACACTCGAAGGGAACTTCGGAGTCGATAACGCTGAAATAACGAAAGTTTTCGATAGTTTTATATTGAACTACAACAATACCGATAAAAAGTTGCCCAATGTTGAAGAAGCGGTCGAGAGTCTTGCCCGTATGTTTTTGAAAGATGAACTTTGGCTGCGTGGCAAGCAGGAACTGAAGCTTGCGGAGCATTTGGAAGAGAACCGGCGAATACTGTGCCGGGTGGTTTCCTATCGATATTTTCACGTTAACATTCTCGGGCGTATAAATAAAAAGGATCTACCAAAATCGCCCGAAATCTCCTCTTCGAATGGGGAGATTGCTGCCCTTATAGATGTGCTAAAAAATTTACCAAAACCGCTCGAAATCTCCTCTTCAAATGGGGAGATTGCCCTTAAAGATGTGCCAGCCGTTCAAGAGACTATAAACAATGGAACGTGGAAGGATTTGGAAACGGAGGAAAAAATCCAACTGACCCTTCATCCTGTGATTTGGGGCAGCCCGCTTCCAAAATTGCCTGGAAGGAAAAAAGGGGGCTCCACACCTTTGACGGCCGATGATCATCGCAACCTGCTGGGGTTGTCTCATTTTGGCAAAGGCTGGCACCTTATTCGCTTGGAAATTGATCTCGAAAAATGGCCTGACAGACAAAATGTCTTCAGACTTCGTCGGCCTCACGGAGCCGGCAACGGTGGCAAACGCTTTCGGCTGATATATGACGGCGAAGCGGACAGCTGGGGCCGAACGACCGATCTGCAGCTTGTCAGTAACGCCGCGAAAAATAGACCCGATTTGAAAGCAAGCTTGAATGGCCTACCGGAGCTGCTGCTGGGTAGGGGTAGCCACAAACTGCATGCGCATGACTTCAGCGTTCCAAAGGAAGCGTTCAATGCTCGCTATCTAGGGCCAGTTGCAACCGACTCCGAAAACGAAGATGACTTCTTCACAACACGACTTCGAAGAGATCGCCCAAAATCCCTTATTATCGAAAATTTAAAATCGAGGCTGGCATGAACGATAAACTGCTTCTCCCGCAGGATATCTATCTTTTGGAAAGTAAATGGAGCAGCCCATTCCAATGGCCGATCGACAATAGGATCGCTCCTTTCGATAGAGGCAAGCAATTTCGGCAAAATCTTGGAACAGCCATTGCCGAATGGCTATCGGACGGCATCTTGGCATTTCAGTATTCCGATAGCTATTCCATTGCGTTCGAGCCTATCGCTCATCTTGTCGGCTTTTCCAGAGAGTCCTCCTATTTGGAGGATCTTTCTCGAATGGCCGACGAGCTCAAATCGGTAGAAAGCGAACGATCCCGTCGGCACTCCAAGGAGATGTCGGAGGAACTT
>CAZLTI010000217.1:4565-4989 GCA_964562335.1 uncultured Pseudomonadota bacterium
CTTGCCCCTATCACGCTCGGCAGCTGCTTTGCGGTAGGCGTGGCGAAAGCCGCCGAAATCTTGGCGTTTAAATTATACGAACAGGAATCCGAGCGGGAAGCGTGCTTTTTCGCACTGTTGGACGCACTCTTCCTGATTCAGTCCGTCGTACCGGTACCGGACAGCGCCGGTTCGGCTCTATGTGCAGTCTGGTCGAAAGTGCAGGAAAGCAGGTTGAATGATCGACTGCCCGAGGGGTTCGGAGTCTCTCGGTGGAAGTTCAAACATGCCTTTGTCAAGGCTAGCTTCCCCATATGCGATAAAGGCAATTATGAAGCTCTTGAGAACATTCTCCAAGGGATGGATCGGACTTTAGCAACAAATAAAGATGTGCCTGAAATTCTCAAAATCGATCTTAAGGATTGCATCGATCGAATGACTATTC
>CAZLTI010000218.1:0-4947 GCA_964562335.1 uncultured Pseudomonadota bacterium
TGCGCGGTAGGCGCCGACCTTGGTTCCCGAGAGGCTCTCCAGCCGTTTCGACACCTGAAGACCGCGAAGGTCGGAGGCGGCAAAACCGCACGGGGCGAAAAAAAACAGGGCCGCCGCCAGCACGGCGGGCAGAAACCGACGAAGGGGAATGGATCTGCGTATCACGGGATACTCCTCCAGGTGGTAAGGTAGTCGCGGGTCGTTTTTTTCCTCGTATGGTAGCCCTCGGCGCCGGGTTTGGCAAAGCATTTTACGATTTTGGATACTGTCACCCGATTTCTATTTCATGGCCTGGTCGTCAGGAAGAGCGACGTTTCGGCGAGGCGGGCGGAGGGGCGGGGAGTAACGCCCAAACTGCGGTAGCCGCCTGCCGGATCTCCCTGCGCCTCTTTGCGGTCGCCTAGCGGCTCGGTGGAGGCGACGGCGACAATCATCTCCGATCCGAAGGGCGGCTGGACGGTGTAGCGATTGCGTTCGTGCAGCGCATGGATCTTTCCGGCGGCCAGTTTTCCCTTGGGGTCCTCCTCCGTCGGGTACATCGGCACCCGTCTACCCTCCGTATCCACAAACAGGACCTTCAGATAGCAGGGAAGCTCCGAGCGGAAATAGAGCCGCAGCCGGTCGCCGTTGCGGTAGATACCGCCGTTGCCCCGGTCGATGCACAGATCGATCCTGAACTCCCTGCGCGCCCGCTGCACGGCCTCCATTCTTTGCACCGCCTGCTTGACGACCGCCTCGTTGGCGGGTCCCAGCGGCAGGTCGGTCGCGGAGCGGGCCAGCCTGACGACGGCGCGGCTCGCCTCGGTACCGTCCGCCCGCTCCAGCCCGGATTTGAGAAGGATCTCCCGGCCATCGCCGCTCAGGCGATACTCCCCCTTCAGCACCACTTCGACGGTGCGGCTCTCCCCCTTCTCGACGATGCGCTTGCCGGGCCCTTGGCTGCGGGCCAGGCTGCGCGTGCGGATGGTACGTTCGTCGATCCTTTCGGGAGCGATTGCCACGAAGTCCTGCCGATAGGCCGCTCGGGACATTTCGCTCTCCATCAGGGTGACGAAACGCTCCGCGAACCTACCGGCGACCCTCTCTGGCGTTTTGGTTAGCGGCCCGATCTTGACGGAGAGGTGGGTCTCCTCCAGGTTTTCCGCCAACCGCTCCACCATCGCCCTAGCCGCCGCACGGTCGTCGGCAAACGGCTCCGAAGCCTCGCCCGGCAGGGGGATCGCCGCTCCCAGGCCGCACAGCCAAATGGCGAAGAGAAGTTTGCGGAACCAGGTTTGCTGCGCCATCTTGCTTCTCCTATTTGATTTCGACCATTTTCAGCAGCTCCGACAGCCGACCCGGCCCCTTGCTGAAATCTCGATAGAGAGAGAGAAATGTTTCGCGCCCCATGGTCCGGTTGATTTCGAACCGGTGGGGCAGGGCTTCGGTCGCCGCCACCACCAGAATATGGTGTTTTCCCCGCTTCAGGTCTGCGATACGGATGGTCTGCGGCCTGTTTTTGATCAGCCTTCTGTCTCCGCTGTCCTCCCAGACGGCGACGGTGCCGTCGCTGCCGATGCCGAAGACTTTCAGGTGGCAGCGCACCCCGCAGGCGGCGGCGATGGAGAGCACCGGCCCCTCGTCCGTCTCGACGAGCGTGGCCGACACCGAGAGGGGAAACGCCGGTGGCGGCAGCGGCGTAAGTTGATCGAGCAGGATGTCCACGCCTCTCCGGCGGATATCGACCCTGTAGCGCACACTCTTTCCGGATAGGGCCAACAGCGCCTCGCGGGAGAGATGGCGTTCGGCGGGAAGCGGATTGACCATGGCGACGATCTCCACACTCTCCGCTCCGGAGCCGGGCGGGTAGCGATAGGAGACTCTTCCCCCGGAGTCGGTGGAGGCTCCCCTTTTTTGGGAGGGGGCGACGAAAACGATCGGGAAGTCAACCACGGCGACAGGCTCTCCTGCGGCCGGGTCTCGATAGCGCACCTCCAGCTCCAGCCGGACAGGTTTGCCGTCGCGAGAGGCAACCTGCGTCGGACCGACAGGCTGTAGAGAGATGCCGGAGACCAACGCCCTCTCTGCGTCGGCGATTTTCTCCATCAGTTCCGCCCGCAGCCCGCCCGGCATTTTTCTCTTCCCCGTTGCCACCGCTACCTTTTTCAGCGAGTGGAAGGCCGCAACCGGGTCGCCCGTCGCCGCCGACCGATGGGCCTTGGCCACGGCGGCGTCTATCCCCTTGTGCAGCATGCCTCGGAAGTAGGCAACTTGGCGGGTTCCGATGGTCGCGTGGCGATAGGAGAAATCGGCACGGTCGAAAGAGCTTCCCTTCAGTCTCGCTTCGGCCTCCTCCAACGTTTGCCGCGCGGAGCGAAAGTCCCTCTCTCCCGCCTGACTGGCGGCCGTCGCTATCAGTTTGTCCAGGTCCTCGCCCAGTCTTCTTTTCTCCCCTTCCATCCATGCTTTCACCCGCTCGCACTCTCCCGCAGGAACGGTGACCAGCACGGCCGTTTTATAGGAGTGCTCGGTCACCCCCTGGCTGGCGCAGCGGTGCCTCTCGGCATAGCGCTTCGGCGCCCGAATGCCGCTGACGTAACCGCGGGACGACTGCCTGCCGCCGGAGGAGCCGCTTATCTCCTCGACGATCGCTCCCGCCGTGCTCTGCCCTTGAGAAGTTTTGAGAAAGGAGTCGAAGTACTCGACTCGGACTCCGCAGCTCTCGACAAATCCCTTGATGGCGCTCCGTTTGGCGTTCTCCAGCGCGTCCTGTTCGGAGGCAAACTTGCGGGAGATGCCCACATGGTGGGAAACGCCCCCTTCGTCCGCAGGCGTCGTATCATACCAGCCCGGTTTCTGCGGGGAGGAGGCGTCGACCAGTTCGCATCCCTCCCGAAGGGCGGCCGGCGCCACAACGGCCGGAGGAGCCGACGAGCAGGAGAGCAGCAGCAGACCGGCAAGCGAGAGCAGGGCCGCCGGGACGGACGGCCGCTCTCCGAGAGAATTGCCGGGAAAAAAAAAGGTGCGGATTCGTTTCATGGCGGACTACTCGACCACGCCCTGCTTCATCAGGTCGTCCCACATCTTGGCGGCTGCGGTGGCCTGATCTTCCATCTTCTGCTGCCTGGCTTTGGCTGCGGCCTCCTTTTTCTTTTGTTTGGCAAACTCCTGGAAGGGATTGTCGATGGACTGCTTGGCGATCCTGGTGAGAACAAAGTACTTGTAGCCCCTGCCCGTGGCCGTATCCTCCCGCTCGACATACCACTTGATCGCCTTCTGCCGGTTGACGATGCTCTGTGCCAGCTGGCGCTCGAACTCCCGCGTCACCCCCACCGGATCGATGGCGTCGCTGGAAAGACCGTGCGAAACGCGCGCCTCCTCCATCTTCACCTTCATGGTGGAACCGATGTAGAGCACCACGGCCCTGGTGGCGTTCCTCATGGCGTCGGTTCTGGCCCCCTGCTCGGCTGCGTACACCTTGGAGATCCCCACAAAATGCATGTTGCTGCCCTCCACTTCCGGTTCGTTCATGCACCAGGGGCAGAGCCGCTGCCGTTTTTCCATAGCCGACTCCCTCTGCTGCTCCGGTCCCGGAATCGCTTGCGGACCGGCCGAGCAGCCGATCAGGGTCAAGGCAAACAATCCGGTGGCCAAATATCCGATTCGAGATTTCATAACGGAACTCCATGCTAAGATTTGCTGCAAGATGCCGCCCGGTTGACGGCGGTCGGCAATCGAATTTCCCTATCGCCCTCTCCCCTCTTCGGTCAAGCCTTTTCGATCTGTCGAAAGAAAGGGGCCGCTTGGCTCCGAAAGCGGGGGACACCTCACTGTAGGAGCGAAAAACCTTTCGCCCCTACTCTGGAATATTAACAATCCTCCGCTCCCATACTTTATTGACGGACAAACGTTTTTTTTGTTCCCCGAATTCCGCACCGAACGACAAAACGTTCGGCAAAACCGTACGGGGGGACACGTCACTGTGGACGCCGTAGGGGCGAAAAACCTTTTGCCCCTACGGAATATTTCTGAATCCAGCCTGAATGTTGTTTCATAACCACAAACGAAATGCAGTCGGTAAAGGAATAGGATTTGTCCTGGTGGGCTGTAAAGTATTGCCATCCCTGGCGAAATAATATTTCATCCACTTGAATCAAATAAACGGAGGGGCTTTCGATCAATCTGCTGCCAATCTCAACAGCCTTGCCATGCAGATTTCGACGGTTGAAAAAGGTAACGACTTCGTCAAAGACATAGGATGTCGTGACGATACCGGGAAGAGAGGATTTTAATAAAGGTATGCATCAAGGTTTTCGGAAGCATCGGGAACTTTGCCGGCGACTGGATCCCTTCCCAATCCTAGAATCGGATCCCTGTCGCCGGAAGGAGTGATAATGATTGAGTCGCTTTTCCTTTTTACCTCGACCTCTTCCACGTCAAACAAAAACTCTTTGGGGATAAGCACCCCTTGATCCGTAACGGCTAGTCTCATGTTGGCTCCATATGTTTCATTTCGTCCGTTTGGTCGGAGGCGGCAAAACCGTGCCGGACGAAAGGAGGCTTCGTCACTCTCCGAACTCCCTTTCGAACTGCTCCATAAAATCGGCAGCCTTTTGTATCTGGCCGTGCTCGCCATTTTGCGGCGGCGTCTCTTCGGATGAAGGAGGCGGCGACACCTGCTGCGGCGGTGACGGGTCTACTTCCCCGCCTTGGGCCGGAGCGGCGTCGGTCGCCTGGGCGACGATGGCGGCCAGCAGTTGGCTCCGCCCCACGATGCGCTCCATGCTCCGGCCCACGTTACGGTCGGCGGCACCGGCAAAATGCAGACCGACCACCTGTTGCGTCTCGTCCGAGAAGAGCGGCGAGCCGGAGCTGCCGCCCATGGTGTCGCAGGTGTGGCTGATTTCGCCGCTTTCCGCCTTGGTCACGTAGCACTGCTTTCTGGAAAGGATCAGTGGAGATCCCTCC
>CAZLTI010000219.1:0-1373 GCA_964562335.1 uncultured Pseudomonadota bacterium
GGTCATCTGGTTGAATCTTTTCAAGTGTTTGGCATAGACCGGTTTTGCCATTTGGTAGAGAAGGCGCTGCTCGAAGGCATTGGTGGAGATAAAGGGCTGAGCCGTCAGGGCCAGGATAGGGGCATCCCCTTCCACCATGCCGGTGGGGATTTCGGCAATCGCAAGCTGGCCCTCCGCTACGGCCCGCAGCAGTTCGGGACCTTTAAAACCAAGAGAGGCTCCGGCATGCAGCACGATGGTCAGCTCGCCATTGGTGGCCTCGGCAACCCTGTCGGCAAATGTTTGCGCTCCCTTGGAGTGGAAGTTGCCCGCCGGATAGTTCAGGTGCAGATCCCATTTCGTCTTCGCCACGGCAGTGGAAAAGACAGACAAACCGAGCATCAAACCGATACAGACGACGAATGTTTTTTTCATGATTGTTCTCCTTGTTCTGCGGGTTACATGAAAGCAGGGTAATCCAAAGCCGCAACTTTCACGTTTCGTTGCCGGCAGACCTTGGGCCGAATACCAAGGTTGCCGGCGGTGGCAATCGACTGCGATGGAACGTCTCCTCCCTTTTGCGCCCTTTATGCGACTACCCTTTACGCGGTCGGTTACGATGTCATAAAGATCACGATCCGCTGCCTGAAGGTCTCGATGTGCTCCTTTAGCAGCCGTTCCAGTTTGGTTTTGTCTCTTTGCATCAGGGCGTCGATAATCATATCGTGCTCTTCCACTACGGACTGGTAGTGAGTTTCAAGGGGTCTTTCCGGGTCGATAGCATTGTTGTAGGAGAGGTAGGAGAGCCGTTTCGCCTCCGTTCGGACATCTTTTACCGCACGGATTATAAACTCGTTTTGGGAGCAGTCGGCAAAATTCACATGAAAGTCGTGATTGGCCTCCACCAGATCGAAAATACGGTTTGCAAGGATAGCCTTTTTGACGGCGTCGTTGGCGCGCTTCATCTCTCCTATGGAGGTCGAGCAGTCCTTTTTTACCGCCACTGCGGCCACGCCGCTTTCAAAAATATGCATGCTTTCGAACATCGCTTTCGTATTTTGCAGGGTAACGGGTCGGACGACAATCCCCCTGTTGGGATGGGAGATTACCATTCTTTCCCCCTGCAGTCTCACAAGGGCTTCCCGGATCGGGGTTCTGCCGATACCGAGCGATTCCACCAGCTGGCTTTCTTCCAGATGCCGACCGGGTTCGTATTCCAGGCAGATGATTTTTTTTTTGATGGTTTCGTAGGCTACGAATGCCAGAGATCGTTTTGGAATTTTTAATGCGAACGTCATCGCGGATAGCCCGTTTTCGAGAGAGAGGAAGTTCAATTGAGGTATATTTGATGAACCGGCAAAAAGTCCCAAAATCGTCATTCCCGCGAAGGCGGG
>CAZLTI010000219.1:1383-4311 GCA_964562335.1 uncultured Pseudomonadota bacterium
CAAAAAAAAGGAGAGACGCATGGCCGAGAAGATTTACGAAATAACCGCCCCGCTGATGGGAACCTTCTACCGTTCCTCCACGCCGGGCGGGCCGCCCTTGGTGGCGGTCGGGCAGAAAATAAAGGCTTCGGATATTGTTTGCGTGATCGAGTCCATGAAGATCTTTACGGAGCTGCGCAGCGAATGTTCGGGTATCGTAAGGGAGATTCTGGTGGAAAATGAAGAGCTTGTGAAAAAAAAACAGACCCTTGTCGTTATCGAAAAGGAGTAGTCGCACTGCAAAGAGAGGTATTATGGGGTTTTCCCGCATTTTAGTCGCAAACCGGGGCGAGATCGCCCTAAGGATTATCCGAGCCTGCAAGGAATTGGGAATAGAGGCAGTTGCCGTTTTTTCCGATGCGGATAAAGAGAGTCCTAAAATATGCGGACGCCGCCGTAAATATCGGCCCCGCTTTAAGTTACAAGAGTTATTTGCATATCGATAAAATCATCGGTGCGGCTAAAGAGACGAAAGCGGATGCCATTCATCCGGGATATGGATTCCTGTCCGAAAATGCGTCGTTGGCAAGAGCCTGCCAAAGTAGCGGCATTACGTTTATCGGGCCTTCTGCCGACTGTTTGGAAAAGGCGGGCGACAAATCGTCCGCCAGACGGCGTTTGATGGAACTGGGTATTCCGGTTATTCCGGGAAGCGACGGCCTTTTGGCCTCCCCGGAAGAGGCCTGCAGGGCGGCGGACAAGGTGGGGTTCCCGGTGATTCTGAAAGCCTCCGGCGGTGGAGGCGGCCGAGGGATGAGGATTGCGTCGACCCGCCGGGAACTGGCCGAGGTTTTTTCTCTGGCATCGGGAGAGGCCGCCGCAGCCTTCGGCAATCCGAGCATCTACCTGGAAAAGTATATCGAGAAACCGAGGCACATCGAAATCCAGATTCTGGGTGACAGTTTTGGCCGCTATATCCACTTGGCGGAACGGGAATGCAGCATCCAGATGCGATATCAAAAGCTCATTGAAGAGGCTCCGTCGCCGGCTGTGGACGAAAGACTTCGCGCTACCCTCGGAGAAATGGCAATAAAGATTGCAAAATCAATGGACTATGTGAATGCCGGCACCATGGAATTTCTTGTGGACAGAGATCGGAATATCTATTTCATGGAGGTGAATGCCAGGGTACAGGTGGAGCATCCCGTTACCGAATGGATTACCGGTATCGATATCGTTCGGCAGCAGATTTCGATCGCGGAGGGCCAGCCGCTTAAGATCGATCAGGCGGATATTGTCCCTGCGGGCTGGGCTTTGGAGTGCCGGATCAATGCGTCGGACCCGGACGATAGTTTTATGCCGTGTCCGGGAACGGTTGAATCCGTTCTTTTTCCGGGAGGGCCGGGCGTGAGAGTGGATACCCATATTTACGGCAACTACCCGGTCGGCCCATTCTACGATCCCCTGATCGCAAAGCTCATCGTCTGGGACAAAGATCGGCCCACCGCCATCAATCGAATGAAACGGGCACTGAACGAATTTCGGATCGAGGGCATCCGGACCACGATTCCTCTCTTCAAAAAAATATTGGAAAACGAAGCCTTTCAAGCGGGCGATATCCATACCCATTTTTTGGATGAGGAGATGGGGTAGCGTAGCCGCTTCCGGATTCGCTCGAGACTGGACGGTCGTCGGAAAGTCTTCTATGTTTATGCGACAGGACGGTAAGCCATTACTATTGGAATTGGTCGATGCTCTAAGGCCAAGAGGACGTTGGTCCATAGGAAACGGCTAATCCCGAAATTCTATTGCGGGTCGCATCAATGGAAGCGCACTATCGAAAAATCGCCGCCTATTTCGCCGGAAGGCAGGCCGTCGTAGCCGTATACCATCATGGCTCTCGTTTAAAAGGGACCTTTCGGCAGGATAGCGATTTCGATATCGCAATCCTTCTCGAATATGGGGCTTCCCTAACGTCGCTTGAACGACTGGCGATCGGTTGCGATTTGGAATCCATGGTGCCCTTCAAATTCGACCTTTCCGTAATCGACACGACCAATCTCGTACTGGCCAAGGAGGTAGTTGCCAAGGGGCGCTGCGTTTTTTGCGCCAGTCGGAAAAAAAGGTCCTGTTTCGAGATGCTGGTATTTTCGATGTATGCACAGCTACAGTACGATAGACGAGAGGTCTTGCGTGAATATATCCTTGGATGATGTCCTGCCGAACAAATCGGCGACTATCGAGCGGTGCATTGCCAGAATCAAAGAAGAGTACGAAAAATGCCCAAAGCTCGACAACTATACCCATGTCGATGCGATGACACTGAATATAGAGCGCGCCTGCCAAGCCGCAATCGATATGGCAATGCACATTGTTGCCGACAATCATCTCGGCATACCCCAAAATAGCGCCGACGCGTTCGAACTGCTTAAACGAAACGGAATCGTAGACAAAAGCCTGTCGCACTCCCTGAAGGCAATGACCGGCTTTAGAAATGAGGCCGTGCACGGATACCGGGAATTAGATTCGTCGATCCTTCGTCACATTGCTGAAAAGGGAATTCGAGACCTTATCCTTTTCTGCAGGGCACTCCAAATCAATATCGTCGATTGAACGTTTCGTCCCTTCACTTTATATCCTGCAGGAATGCGTCGAGCCGTTTTGGGGAGACAGGGAAGGGGGTTTTCAGCTCCTGGGCGTAGATAGAAACCTTGAACTCCTCGACCATCCATTTCAGCTGCTGTATTTGCCACATTTTTTCTACGGAGGCCGTTTCGCGTTCCCGCCACAGGCTGACGGCCACTTTCCGATAGGGTTCGATTTCTTTCCATCGGGCCTCCTCTCTTTCCGAATTGATGGAGTACCTCTCCGCTCTTCTCTGGTATGCTTTCAGCAGCCGCAGGCAGTGAGGCCATTGGCGCAGCGGAATTTCCTTCAGGCAGTCGGCAT
>CAZLTI010000219.1:4380-4931 GCA_964562335.1 uncultured Pseudomonadota bacterium
CCGCTACCGTTTTTTCAAAGGCGTTCTGCGTCCACAGAGGGACCCCCCGGTATCCGAACAGCCCGGATCGAATCATGGCAAATGCCGCATCCCGAACCCGGTCGTGAAGGTGCTCGCGTTTCGTATGACGGTTTGCTGCGAATTTTCCCTTCAGTGCCTCGAAAGCTGCGGCATCGATTTTGGTATCGCTTTGCTGCCAGAGGTTCTGAAACCGATCGAGCGTCTCTTCCGGAAACCGTAGCTCCCGATACAGCCAGCCGAGATCGGCGCCCAATTTCCTTTCCAGCAGTAGCGGAAGCGCCTCTTGGGATTTCGCCTCCGCCTCCTCTTTGGTTTTGCTAAAGGTAGTTTTAAGTCCGCTGTCGTCGCCTGTCAGTGTTCGGTATCCCCATAGGGCCAGGCTATCCCGGTGGGACAGCGGCACTTTTTCGATCAGGCTGGGGAAGCTCCAGTCGGAGATTTGATGTTGTTCGAGAGGTCCTACCAGACGGTTCCAGTCCTCCTTCCGTTTTGTCCCTTCGCCCTGAAGCTCGTCCAGATTCCGGCTTGTG
>CAZLTI010000220.1:0-4920 GCA_964562335.1 uncultured Pseudomonadota bacterium
CCTGGGCATAAAATGGGAGGTGTCGCCAATGAGTTCGGCGTTCATCTGCCAGGCATAGGTATCCAAAACGCAGGGATCGGTTTCCACCCACTGCTCTCCGATCAAATCCTGCAAGCCTTGGAAAAAACTCCTTTGTTCGTCCGGTTTCATTCTGCCGTAGACGGTATCGACCTCCTGCAGATAGGTGTAGGTTTCCTGTTGCCTTTGGCTATCGGTCGTGTCCATTCAACTCTCCTATAGATAGGCTTTCGACATCAGTTCCGTCAGCGAGACGATCCGTATGCCGGATAGGTTCCGAGAGGCATCGGCCAGCGTTCGATAGGCCTGGGGGCATTCCGTGACAAGGGTTTCAATTCCGTGATCCAAGGCTTCCCGCACTCTTTTTTGGGCGGTCGCTTCCACAAATTCCGGCAGTATGGCCTTTGCCTGTCCGGTCTCGCCGCAGCTGTAGGCATACTCCTTTTTCAGGCTCAGTTCGAGAGCCGGGCGCCCTAGAATCCTTTTTAGGACGGTTCGGGGAGCGTCGAACGCCCCTCCCGTGCCGTAGTCGAGAGTACGGGTGGGCACATAGGCCCTAATGCCAAGCTCCTCCTTGTCGTTCGTTCCCTGCCAAGGGACGAATTTTCCGGCCAATCGACCAAGATAGGACGGATCGTGCCAGCCTACATTCTGAAAGGAGACGGCTTTGCGGGGAGCGAATGAGCCTTTGCCTACCAACTGCCGGTAGATTTCCGAGATGTGAAGGACGGGCGTGTCGAACTTTACGAAGCGCGGGGTGCGGGATCGTAGCGTGCTGTAGTCCTCGGCATCGAGACAGACGATCTTTTTGGGCTTTGCCCTTTGCACGGCTTCGGCAACCTTCACGGACTGCTCGTGGAACAGATCGCGGTCCCCTATCTCCAGGGCCGCTCTACCGCTATAGGGCTCTTCGTCCGCCAGTATCCGATAGCGGATGTTGCCCTTTTTGAGAATTTCCAGCATCGCCTTGAGCCAGTTCGCATAGGCGGGGTCACGCGGGAAGCGCGGACCGAGCCAAACCAGCGTGTCCGCTTTGTCGTTTTGGCAGTCCGACGGCACCCGGCAGCTCTTTTTGGCGAGTTCGGGAAGGGGATGTCCGTAATTGCGGATACAGTCGAGAATCGCCCTGTGCCGTTCGTGCAGGGCTCCCTCCTTGAAAAGTCTGTTTCTCAGCATAAAAAGAACGTCCAACAGTTCGATATCGACGCAAAACTTGCAGCTAACGTCGCAGGAACCGCACAGGGTGCAGGCGTAGGCAAACTTTTTTACCGACTCCGTCACGCTGCTTCGCCCCCAGGTAAGACTGGCGGCCATGATCAGTTTTCCCCCGCCGCTGCTCGCATGAAACTTGAAGTAGTCGAAAGAGGGGCAGCCGATGGAGTAGTCGATCGCCTCGACGCGGGAAAGCGGCGGAAATTTGCACATATTGCAGCGAACGCATTTTTCCATCACCCATTCCATCTCTTCCAGAGATTGAAAGTTGTTGTTAAGGACTCTTTTGGTCATTGTCACCTCTTGATCTCTTGCATGGTTCGCTGCCGGTCAGTCCGTTTCGGGATATTGAATTCCGTTCGGCGAAAATATGCTGTCGGGATCCAAAATATTCTTGATTCTCTTTATGATCGAAAGACCGGATTCGTTTTGAAAGGGAGCGTCTCCGAATGTCCTGTAGGGTCTGCCGAAGTAGGCGCCCTCCGCCTTCAATTGGCGCGTCAGCATCGGCAGCAGTCGGTTCAATTGCTCCGGAAGGCCGTCGGCAGGCGTTTCGTCGTGGGGGAATATAAGCTCCATGTGACAGTATCGCCCTCCGGTCTGGGGCTGGAGGTACTGCAGAACTCCGTTCCAATCCCAACCCTGCTCCAGGCAAACTTGCCGAGCCGACGCAAGCAATTTGGGAACTCTGTCCATCGTGGTCTGGAAGAAAAGCTCTCGTGTGGAAGCCTTGCCTGCCAGTTTCCACCAGGATCGATTCAAGGCATCCGTCGGGTCCGTCAGAAGTCGGTGGAGTTTTCGGCTGCCGTCTTTTCCAGAGTCGGGTGTCGTTTTTATTCGATGCTTTTTCAACAGTGCCTCGATATCGTTTCGGACATAGGCGATTTTTTTGTGGCCCGCGATCTTCGGTCGGGAGATGCTAAACACCAAGCTCCAATCTTCCGTTTTGGAAGCGATCCCGGATTTGCTCTTTCGAGACCGGATCGCCCTCAATGCCGTTTCGTTCAAAAACAGACAGATGTCGGGAAGTTTCCAGCGAAGCATGTCGTAGGCCAGTTCGATCAGCTGCTCCAAACGGCTGCTTTCTACAACGAATAGCGTCTCCTCGACGGGAATCGCCTCGGCTTTCGCCGAACACCAGGTAACGATTCCGTATCCGCCCTGCGCTCCCTGAAAGATCCTCATCAGGTCCGAAGCGCCGGGACCCATGGGGAACTTTTGCGCATCTCCGGCTTTCCATTGATCCTCCAACCTGCCTGGCCCTGCGGCTCCCCCCGTTCTAAAAAATCGTCCGTTGCCCATTATCGCTTCCAGGCAGAGCAGGGGGTCCGAGGCATCCCATTGGTATTTCGGATAGATGATCGGTTCCCTGTCCAGATAGGCGGTCAATGCCGATTTTTCCGGATGCGGACAGAGGGGAAGCATGGGCCGTAAGCCCGCCTTTTTTGCCGATCGGTACAGGGAGGCGAAATCGACTCCCGCTTCGAACATCAGCATGCGATTGCGCCTATCGGTTCGCACCACTTCGTCGAAGGCGGACATGTCGACAACGACCGTATTCGCAGCACATAGTGTTTCGCCCCGATATCTTTCTCCACGAGAACTTGCGACTTGAAGTTTCGTTCCCGTTTCGCTGCTTGCGGCGACAAGATCGACAATCTGCTTTACATTGGCCGGCTTTGCAACGGCAATTGGAATCTCGCCCCGACAGCCGCTTTTGTCCTGTCGGTAGCTTCGCCTTTTCTCTTCGTCGAAAAGAAGCTCCAGAGGAGGACTCAATTCGTTCAGTCTGCTTTGCATGTTTGTCATCCGATCCTCCGGTTTTTCGTGCGGTTTTCGCTCTGGGTCTGCCGTGATGCGGAATATCGTGTCGTAAATCTTGACGAAGCGGTAAAAAATCCCAAAATCGTCATTTCCGCAATTTTCGACTTTTTACCGGTTCATCAATCGTTACTTTAGATGAAGAATCTGATGCGAGTGTACTTAAAACATCATAGATTGCAAAGTCCTATATCCGGCATAGGCAGAATCCTTCACGAACGGAACGATCCTCTTTCGTCCTGTTCGTTCCCTGTTTTTGTTGAAATAATCCGCAGCTAACAAATTGCCTGTGGCAGGCCCGCCGCTATCGCAAGTGGCAATACGGGGTATTGAATGGGGGCAATCGAGCAATTTCATTTATTGTATATAAAGTTCTGTCGAGGGCCGGGAAAGGCGTCGGCGGTTGTTTCTTATAGGGTCCGTTATCTCGTCAAGACCAAAACGGAAGCGAAATTCGGCCTCAATACCTTGGTGTTCCATATCGAAAAGGCAGCTTTGCCGTTTTCATAGGGCGAAGTGCGCGTAAATCCAACCCGGTATTTGACTATTCGTAACCGACCGACTATAAATATATTGCGCAGCATTGGAAAAAATGGGAAACTCACTCCGGCTCAAAAAGAGAGAAGAAAAAAGCAAAAACTGGAAGGCAAAAGAGGTTTAGGTGGATTTTCATAGCACTGCTGCGTCGATTCCGGTGATCATGGCACTAGAAACAAAAAAAGGAGGCCATCAAATGAAAAAAAGACTCGTTCAAATGACATTCATTATAGGATTTCTATCTCTTTTATTGTGTGCATGTCAGAGCGATGATGCTTCTTCAAAAAATGCAAGCAACAATGTCTCCGGCGAAAATAGCGGTTTGTTTATTGATTTGCCAAAAGTAAATTTGGCAAATGCTAACAGTAGTTACAATGAAATCTCGCCTCAAAAAAAGATGGGACTGGCAAATTCAAGCACGTCGTCGACCAGTTGTTCCGTTCAACATGCCACAATACCGGAAATCAATAGTAGCACCGTTCAAGTTTATTCGGGGGCAAGAGATTTAAACCTTCTGTTTGCCTGTAACGAAAATATAAACAAGTGGGCAAACTATGGTGATAAACCTACAACGGACGGAAAAAAAAGGTGGCGGTGGGAATCCATACTTTTCTTAGAGGCTGTAAAATTTACAGGTACAAGTTTATTAAAGGGGGTATATATTCAAGATATGGCGAGTGGTGAGGAGGGGGAAACCGACGTAAGAGTAGAATACGACGATACGATTCCAGGGCAAAAAAGGAGGGTCGTATTTGTTGACGCCATTGAAGTTCAGGTAAAAATGAGATTGGAAATGACAAAATTTGTTGAATCGGGCGATTATTATATACGTGCGTATATAGAAAATATTAATAAAAAAAGTTCTGGTGACGAATATAAATTCACACATAAACTTGTATCCTATGTCGAGGTTGCGAAAGATAGTTCGGGGAATCCGTCAGATAACGTAAAATTAGCGGTAGGAAAGGCATCTTGTAGTCTTCAATCGGGAACTCCAGATTCTCCATGTCAAACGGAAACAAGCAACGATACATTAAAGTACTGGAACTATCTTGGGAAGGATGTTTCACCCGATACAACTATTTATAACAAATTATCGACAAGTGGAGTGAGTCATCTAAAGTCAGTCTATAAAGATGACGATAGTAGTTTTAGTGGATATTTTGACATACCTGCTCAATAAAACGTTGCACACAAAACGACTGAATATCGTTTTCTCTCCTCCCCCGAAGTGTGTCTTTAGGTGCGATGTGATCTGCGGCACTGTACGTCTCACCCGACGATCGTCACCGAAGCTATCTGCCGGGTCGTGAGATGAGCGATGACGGACTC
>CAZLTI010000221.1:0-4917 GCA_964562335.1 uncultured Pseudomonadota bacterium
ACTTTGCGTTGCTGCTTTTTAGTTTGTAGACGCGAATGTTCCCCTTTTTTTCGGCTCCTCGGCCAGATCCCAATCCAACTGCTCCACAACCCCTTTCACTTTGGACAGGGTTTTGGGATGCCCGATTAAAATCAGGCTGTTGGTCCGTCCGTCGGCGAATATTCTCAGTCTGCCGGTCGACGGCACGGGCTGTTCCTTGCTTCCGGTTGTCGGAACGTTAAACAGTCTGGTCAGCAGCTCCGCAGTTTCGCCGGCATCCGCATGCTCGACGGGTAGAATCTCCAGGTTCAGGGAGAGAATTTTGATGTTTTCGTGATCGGTATCGTTTGCCGTATCCAGCTGTTTGACCACCTCCCTGACTTTTTCCAGGAGCGCGGGATGCGCCACCACCAGCAGCCGGTTGGTTCTTTGGTAGGCATAAACGACGACTTTCGGAGCTTTTGCGGCTTGGTTCTTTTTATTGGGCGTTGCCGCAAAAATTTTCCCGACCAAAGCGGCGATGTTGCCGGCACTGCCGTTTTGAATCGGAATGATGGCGATGTCCAACGAAAGAATGCTGATGCTTTCAATGTCGATCTGGTCCTTGGAGTCAAGCTGGACGATCAGCCTTTTTATCTTTGCCAGCGATGTGGGAGGACCGATGATTACGATGCTGTTGGTACGGTTGTCGGCAGCGATTTGTAGCTTGTTGGGCCGATTCCCCTTCGGGACCATGGGCGTGAAGATTTTGTTGATCAGGGAGGCCAGTTCGGCGGCGTTCGCATTTTTGACCGGTACGATCTCCAGGTTTACGGCGAGGACCGGATCGGACATCCGGTTGAACATCCCTACCAGTTTGGCGAACTGCGTGGTGTGCTCTTTCGTATCGCGGATGACAAACGCGTTCAGCTCGCCGATTGCCAACAAAAGGGCGTTTCTGGAAATCAAAGGAGCCAGACTGGAGCGGAGCGTCTTGGCATCGGCGTTTTTTACCGGAATCACTCTCGTGACGAAGGCGCTTTCGTCGAACTTCGATCCCTTTTCGTAGAGAGGGGTCGGCTGCGTTTTCGCATCTTTGGACTGAACAATGCGGACCACGCTCCCCTCCACGATGGTCGACAGGCCGTTTATTTTCAAAAACGCCTCGAAGATCCGATAGGCTTCCCTGGCCGTAAACTCCTGATCGGACAAAATCGTGATCTTTTTTCCCTTTAGGATGCGGTTGTTGAACACAAACGACTTTCCGGTCACTTTGCTCATCAGTTTGACGATGCTCAGCACCTCCACATCCTCGAAATTGAGTCTGTTCTTTTTTTCGGCCGAATGGGCCGTCATGCCTGTCAGCAAAAACAGAAGGGCAAAAAGAACGGATAGTTTTTTCACGATCTTTGTGGCGATATTTTACGTTGAAAATGCTTCCGCAGCAAATCCGGTACGCCCGGATACGCAGTTCGACATTCAAGTAATCTGCCGAAATGGGGAGAATTTTGGGATTTACCCTTTTAACAGGCTTTTGGCAAATAGATTCATGTTTCTGTGGATTTGCGCGGCAGCGTATCCCCCTCCGAATCCGTTGTCGATATTGACGACCGTAACCCCGGAAGCGCAGGAATTGAGCATTGTAAGCAGGGGAGCCAGACCACCGAAATTTGCGCCGTAGCCCACACTGGTGGGAACCGCTATCACCGGTTTGTCGAGCAGTCCGCCCACGATGCTTGGCAGAGCGCCGTCCATTCCGGCAACTACAATGACGACACTGGATCGCTTGATTTCGTCCATTTTTTTGAACAGGCGGTGGATTCCGGCCACGCCAACGTCGTAGTAGCGTTTGACGCTGCTGCCCAGATGCTCCACAGTCAATGCCGCCTCTTCGGACACCTTCCGGTCCGACGTGCCGGCACTGATCACAGCGATATGGCCGTGTTCGAGGAATTTGGCCTTGTGCGGACGCCAGTTGACAAGATGCGCTTCGGGCCAAAACCTGAGTTGCGGAAAGCGCCTGACAAGCTCCTCGGCATTGGCTTTGGATAAACGCGTGACCAGGACCGCCCTTTCGGAGATGATCATCCGCTCCACTATGCCCGACAGCTGTTCCATCGACTTTCCCTGTCCGAAGACCACCTCCGGGAAACCGCTACGCTGCTCCCTCTGCATGTCAAGCTGGGCGAATCCGATGTCGTCGATAGACTTCAAACGCTCCAATGCCTGCCGCTTGTCCAGTTTTCCCGCCAGCAGCGCATCCAGAATGTCTTTGCTGTCCATAAGTTTCGAAAGCGTTTTTTTATTGGAACCGTTCGGCGCCACCTAAGAAGGTGGGAACGCCGGGGAGCGGCCGTTTTCGGCTGCCGTTCGGACTGACCGCCGCATACGGTGGAGAAATCGGCGGCGGCGATTCAGTTGACACGATAGTACGAAGCGGCAGCGTCGTGCAGCAGGTTTCGCCGCACAAATTTCGTCGAGGCCGATCTCAAATTGTCGAACAGGTAGCTTTTGGGAAAAAAACGGTATGGATTGTGGTTGAGAAGTTTGATCGCCCTTCCTACCAGTTCGGGGTCCTCCGCATTGTGGGTGAATAGAGCCATTGTCATCCCGACCGTCTGTATTTTTTTTCCGCCGTCCCGCCTGTATGCGACGGAATCCAGCCAACGTATCCTCTTTCGCAACGATTCGATCAGCTGCGGATGGAGCGGCCGCACCGTCAGGTGCTTGCCGAAAAACGAAAGCAGGTCCGCAACGGGGCCTGTAGTTTCGTAGAGAAGAATGCCGTCATGAAAGAGAGACGGACCAGTCGTCAACGCTTCCCGATCGATCGTGAAGATTTTCGAAGCCGGGTTTTCCGTCGATTCGAAAATCGAACCAACGGTTTGAACGCTCTGCAATCCCTGTGTCGTCGGCTCTTCCGCACTTTGTGGAAACGCCGTCGGCAGGATGAGCGAGCCTGCCGGCAGATACCAGGGCGCGGGCGTATCGAAGCCGACGCTCTCCTGTCGGTCGGGGAGGCCGACCGCCACAAGATAAACCCTCCACAAGAGAGATGCCACTTTGATGCGGGACCGTTTCGACCTCTCCTCATCCAATGTCTTTAGCGGACCTACCGCGAACCGAATCTGCCTGCTCCTCAATAGCTCGAACCGGTGCTCGACGGAGTTCGTGCGCCTGGAAACGAATCGTTTCCGTTCCGCTTTGTAGGCCGTTTTCCAGGCGACGGACAGCTGGTCGGCAAAATGCCACGACGCGCCGTTTTCATCGGCGACGCCAATTTCGACCATCTCTTCCGCTACCGCCGTCGAGCCGGCGACCGTCAGACAGAACCCGATAAAAGCCGCAGCTAACGTTGGCAGTTTGGACATAAAAAGGTGCTCCTTTGATTCTGTTTCTCCCTAAGAATCGGAGTCATGCAGCGAGGGCACTCCTTCCCCTCCCTGCCGTACACTTTGAGAAAATTTTGATAGTCTCCCGTTTTGTCGTCCACGCGTCGGTAGTTGGAAACGGAAGTACCGTTGCATGCGATAGCCTCTTCGAGCGTATGCCTCATGGAGCGGATCAATCGGGCGATTTCCCTTCCATTCAGCGAGTTCGATTCCCTGAAGGGGTCGATTTTGGCGTCGTACAGCATTTCGCTCGCATAGATGTTCCCTATTCCGGCTATCAAGGTCTGGTCCATTAGCAGGTTTTTGATTGGCGCCGTTTTCCCCTTCAAACTGCCCAGGAGTTTGGAGACCGACACCTCTCCATCCCAGGGTTCCCAACCCAGTTTTTTTATTCCCGGGTGTTCCGCGATATTATCGCAAACCTCCAGCCGACCGAAGCATCGGGGGTCGTTAAAAACGATTTTTCGATTGTCGTCCAGCAGCAAGGCCACTCGGTCGTGCCGACGGTAGCGACAAAACTTGCTTGAAACGACAAATTTCCCCGTCATTCTCAGGTGTGCCACGATGCCGATGTTTCGGTCCAAACCGAAAAGAATGTATTTGCCGCGCCGTTCGACCTTCCCGATTTTCTTTCCCGTTACGCTTCGAACAAAGTCTTCGCTCTCCCCGTGGATCGATTGGGCTCTTGCAATCCGACAGGATAGAATGCGTCTCCGCAGCACCTGCCGGTTCAGTTCGGCAACGATCGTATGCACTTCGGGCAGCTCTGGCATGGGATCAGTCGGGGATGGTCAACAGCAGATCGAAAGCGCTCTTTGTCGGCAGAGAACAGATTTTTTCGGTGCACTGCTGATACAGCAGATAGCCTCCTATGGCAAGTATGCCGCCTGCCGGATTTGGCAGACGCTCCGCCTTGAACCTCTGTCTGATTTGGAACTCCTTCCGATGCACCTTGAGCGGTCTGCCGAACGTGCCGTCCGCGATCCCAACCGTTTCGGACTCTTCCGCAGCTCCCGTTTTGGAAAACAGCGGATTCTCCAGTTCCACGCTGCTGGGAATGGGGCCCGACTCTCCCTGGTGTTCCGTAGAATAGAGATACGACGCTTCTGGCAACCGTCCGAAAACCGTTACTTCCAGCTCGACTTGTCGGCCGACCGTTCGAAGATTCGATTCCGCAAAGATCTTGATCGGTTTTAATGCCGCATCTCCCGAAGACCATCGAATCGGATTCTCTTCGGCAATCGAAACATTGGCAAGCAGGCCGGCGGCAATCAGCATCGAAATCGCCATCCGAAACCGTGCGGCCGGTTGCGAAAACGGAGCGATGGGTTTACTTATGTTCGTCGGTTCCACGATATGAAACGGTCGACCTGCGCTTGAAAGGAATTTATGCGGTGAAAAGAGCGATTTGGTCTGTCGATTGCACTTTTTTCCGTTCGGACGCTTTTTATTTCGCAAAACCAAAAACTACCACGTTCGGATTGTGTTGCCAAGCCGCTGTGCCACTCGGCACACGGTGAATTTGTTCTTTCTCTGAAACAGGCAATATTATTGGATTTACGATATA
>CAZLTI010000222.1:0-4166 GCA_964562335.1 uncultured Pseudomonadota bacterium
TTCTGCGGCGTGCCCAAACGAAAGATCGACCCCAGTCGGTTGTGCCGCAACCCCGTCCCTAGCCAATCGGTCGCATTTACCTTCGACGCGCATTGTTGCCAATTTTCGGTTACTTCGCAGCGAGTTCGGAAATCGGTTTCTAAAGTTTTTTTTCGACCCAGGCGATGATATCCCTGCATCCGGTTCTTACGACGGACAAAGCGCGGTTCATTTTGTCTCGGCACTCCGTTCGGAAGGTTTCGTCCTCGATAGCGGCCAGATTAATGCGCACGTTCAGAGCGGCCCCTTCGGCACAGGCAAGCAGGCAATGCACTCCGACTCCGGCATCGGATGCGCAGTTGGGATTTCCGTTTTTGGCAACCTCCTCCAGAATCGGAATCGCCTTTACGCAATTTTCCACTACATTGAGTGGCACCTGGGTGCATTTCCGGTAGGCTCCCGCTATGGCGTCTTTTCGAGCGGTTTTTTGCTCCTCCGTCTGCTTCGGCAGCCGCATTGCCTCCATCACGGCATTAAAGGAGTCGGTATCCCGGTCCACCGCCTCCAGGAAGTCCGATTGCAGAAGTCGAGCTTCGATTCCCAGCCTTTCCATGTTTTCCCAATGCTCTTTGTGCTCCGGTTTTCCGTAGGTTAAGTTGGCTACCATAACTGCCAATGCCGTTGCCACGGAACCGCAAAGAGCCGCTGCGGAGCCGCCGCCCGGTGCGGGAGCATCGGACGCCAGTGCATCGACGAACCGACTGCAGGCCATGTTCGCCAGGCCCTCCTTTCGCTTGAAACGGCATTCGACGATCTTCTCGTCGGGAACGAAGGGGGAGACATCCGAAAGTCCCATAGTCAGCGAAGCGATTTCGATCAGTTCGGCTTCCGACAGAGCTGCCGAGAGACCCTGTTTTCGGGCATAGTAGCGGCCTGCCTCCAGCAGGACCTGTAAGGGAACCAGTCCGACGATTTCCGATCCGGTCACCCGCATTCCCCGCTCCTGCGCCTGTTTGGCCACTTCGTCGAATACCTCGTGTACCGGGGTTACGTCGATATCCGTCAGATTCATGGTCACCTGTGCACGGTTGTATTCGGGGATAACCCATGCTCCGGCTTTGCAGTGGTTGAAAATGCCGGGGATTTTTACCGGCGTGCCATCCGGCTTTCTAACGATTGCGCCGTCTGGGTAGAACGCTCTTTTCGAGCGCCCGGACTGGCGGATATTGAAGGCGATATCCTTCGCCATTTTCAGGTTTTTAGAGTTGAAATTGATGTTGTAAGCGATCAGAAACTTCCTTGCACCAATGGCAACCGCCCCGAATTTCGGATCAAACCGCTCCGGTCCCGCATCGGGTCTCCATTCGGGGTTGCCGACACGATCCGCCAACCCCTCGTATTCCCCTTTTCGTACATTGGGCAGACTTTGCCATTCCCTCTTCGTTGCGGCGGATTCGTAGAGATAGACCCACACCCCCAGCTCTTCGCCGACCCGCTTCGCCAACTTTCTGGCGAGACCGGCGCACTCTTCCAATGTCACTTCCGACACAGGCACGAACGGGCAGACATCCGTCGCCCCCATTCTGGCGTGCTCGCCTCGATGCTCCCGCATGTCGATCAACTCTTTCGACGCCTTGATCACCTCAAATGCTCCGTCGACGATCTTTTCGGGAGCACCGGCGAAGGTAATCACCGTTCGATTGGTGGCAATTCCCGGATCGACGTCCAAAAGTTGAACGCCGTTTACTTTTTCGCAGGCACGTGCAACGGCATTGTACACTTCGGGATGCACACCATCCGAAATGTTGGGAACGCATTCGACGATTCTTGCCATTGTCATTCTCCGGTAGATTTTTTCCGATTGCCGATCAAGCGACCCCGCTTCCAGATCAGATGCGGTTTGAGACTGCCTTGATGGTAGAAAATATCTTTGTAGCTGCTACAGGGAAATGCAATCATATCGGCCGCATATCCCGGCTTGATTAGACCTCTGTCGTTCAGTCTCAGTGTTTTGGCGGCTCTGACGGTAATGGCGGCCAACGTTTCGCACAGAGTCAGCCTTTCCGCCGCTCCCAATACCGCCGCTTGCATCAGCAGGTCGCCCATGGGGGCGGAACCCGGATTCCAATCGGAAGCTATCGCCAGACTCAATCCCGCATCCAGCATTTTTCTGACAGGAGCAAAAGGAAGTCCCAACCCCATGGAGGCTCCGGGCAGAACCGTAGCCACTGTCCCGGCTCCTTGCAGCAACTCCCAATCCTTTGCCTCGGAACTCTCCAAATGATCGGCGCTGACCGCACCCGTTTCTGCCGCCACGTGCGAACCCCCGCCGGAAAACTGATTGGCATGTACCGTGATATCGAATCCCATCGCCTTAGCCTTTTTGACAAAAACCATGGACATATCGACGCCAAAAGCCCCCTTTTCGACAAATATGTCGACCCGTCGGCTTAAAGACTCTCTTTTCACAGCAGTCAGAATGCATTCGGCGACATAGTCCAGATAGCCGCTATGACTCTCAAACTCTTCCGGTTTCACATGTGCCGACAGGCAGGTGGGAATCAAATCCGGCAGGTTGTCCTTTTTTGCAGCCCGATTGATCACGCGCAGCATCTTCAGCTCGGTATCGAAATCGAGTCCGTAGCCGCTTTTGACTTCGCAGGTCGTGACGCCTCTCGTTAGATGGGCGTAAGCCCTCCGGCACAGTGTTTCCGTCAGCCGTTCTACGGAAGCTTTTCTGGTCTCCGTTACGGTGCTTAATATCCCGCCGCCCTTTCGGGCGATTTCAAGATAGGTCTCTCCCCGCAGTCTTCTTGCATAGTCGTCCGCACGGCTGCCTCCGTAGCAGATGTGGGTATGGCTATCCACTAGTCCGGGAATCAGCACGCTCTTTTCGCCGATCGGCAGCAGATTGTCCGAGGGAAACCGATTCCGGCATCTCTCGAAAGCGCTGCGCTCCAATACCTTCGATATCAAGCCGCCTTCCGTTAGAACGCCACCTCCTTCGACGATCTTCAGCCCGCTGTCCGGCAGAGGTCCATTCGGAGGCAGATCCTGTAGGGTGACGATTTGAGAGAAGGGGCCCAGTAGTTGTTCCTGTTTCATCTCGGCAGTCCGTTCATTGGGTCCGTCTGTCAAGTGCCTGTCGGCAAATCGTAACCAACTCGCCGCTTTTGACGATCTCCAACGCCCTGTCTATGTACTCGTGGATCACGACATCCTTTTCGATGTGCGAAATGAAGCGGCGCACATGGTCGAAGCACTCCTCCAGCACAACGCTCGATTTGCGCGGGCGTTTGAATTCGATCGCTTGGGCGGCACACAGCAATTCGATCGCCTGTATTTTCTCCAGATTTTCGATGATTTTCAAAGTCTTTCGGCCGCTGATGGATCCCATGCTGACGTGGTCTTCCTGTCCCATCGAGGTGGGAATGCTGTCCGCGCTGGCCGGAAAACACAAGGATTTGTTTTCGCTCGCCAATGCGGCCGAACAGTATTGGGCAACCATCAGACCGGAATTGACGCCCGAGTTCTCGATCAAATAGACAGGCAGCTCCATTTTGCCCTCAAGCAACAGATAGGTTCTGCGGTCGGATATGCTTCCCAGCTCCGCTGCCGCCAAACCTGCATAATCCAATGGCAGAGCCAGCGGCTGACCATGAAAATTGCCACCGCTGACGGCCTCCTCCTCGTTGAAGATAATGGGATTGTCGGTGACGGAATTCAGTTCGATTTCCAAATGCTCCTTCAAATGCGAAAGGGCCTCCCTTGAGGCGCCGTGCACCTGGGGCATGCAGCGGATGGAGTAGGGGTCCTGCACCCTGCCGCAATCCTTGTGATCGTCGATAAATTCCGACCCCTCCAAAAAGCGTCTCAGTCTTTCGGCAACTTCGATGGCTCCTCTATGCGGCCTGATAGCGTGAAGGCGAGCATCGAAGGGCTTTGCCGAACCCGCCAGACCTTCCAGGCTCAAAGCACCGATAATATCGGCGTGATCGAGACAGTTTGCCAGCCGGTCGGATACCACCACGGCAAAAGCGGCCATAAACTGCGTTCCGTTAATCAGTGCCAACCCCTCTTTGGGTCCCAGCGAAAGCGGTTTGAGTCCGTGTTGGGACAAAACCTCTCCGGCAGGCCGATACGGTTCATCCCGACGGGCCAGTTTCCCATAACCGATCAGGGGAAGA
>CAZLTI010000222.1:4176-4891 GCA_964562335.1 uncultured Pseudomonadota bacterium
ATGCGATAGTGGAGCCAAATCGCCCGACGCTCCGACCGATCCCTGCTCCGGTACGGACGGGATAGTGTCGTTTTCGATATGCCATTCGATTCGATCCACGATCTCCAGCGAAACGCCGGAATAGCCTTTGCACAAGGAGTGCAACTTTTGAATCAGCATCAGTTTGGCGATTTGGCGGGAAACCGGCTTCCCTACTCCCACACTGTGGCTTTTCAGCAAGTTTTCCTGAAGCGTTCTGGTATTTTCTTTGGAAATCCTTGTCGTGCAAAGCGATCCAAAACCGGTATTGATGCTGTAAACCAGTTTGTCACCCTTTGAAATCGCATGAACCGCTTCGCTGTTTTTTTGGATGCTCTTTCGCATTTCGCCGGAAATTCTGGCTTCCTTCTCTCCCCGGACGATCTGCAATGCTCTTTTGGCGGTAAGCCAATCGGAACCAAATTGGAAAGTTTTCGTCATGCGATTGGGTGATTGAAAATCAACGACAGTCTACACTCTATGGAACAACTCCTCTAATACACACGCTTTCCGACCTTTCTTAATACACTCGCCTCCCTATTCGGATAATTCATCGACGCGTTGGGTCAAGCCCTGCCTCAATCCAAATCCGGCGGCACCATAACAGGTTGGTGTCATGTCGACACTCAATCGACCAAAGCCCGGATAGGGCGGTTCAAACGAAGGTAAGCGGCAGCACTGAATTGCGATACTCTGA
>CAZLTI010000223.1:0-4883 GCA_964562335.1 uncultured Pseudomonadota bacterium
GAAATCGGCGTAGTTAGCCGTTGCGAACCGACTCCTCCTCCAGAACTCAAGCGAAAGACGGCTACCCGTCGATTCCCGAAAAGATAGAGAAAACGGATAGAGGCAGAGTGCGCCGGACTGCCTGTGCTTTTCGGATGGGTGGGAGAGCGGGCGATTTTGAACAGTTTATCGAGCGGGCAGCACAATGGAATATTTTACATTCTCCTACTTTGTAGAACTTTTTTTGGGAGGTCTTACTCGCGGAGCGATATATGCGCTTATTGCTCTCGGCTACACCATGGTATACGGCATCATTGAGCTGATCAACTTCGCCCACGGAGAGATCTACATGATCGGCGCCTTTACCGCCCTGATTGTCGTCGGCGTTCTTACGCTGCTCGGATGGAATGCCGTTGCGATTTTGCTGTTGGCGGGTTTGGTTGCCGTGGTCTACTCCATGGCGTATGGCTATACGATGGAAAAAATCGCGTACAAGCCGCTCCGAACGGCTCCCCGGCTTTCGGCATTGATCAGCGCCATCGGCTGTTCGCTATTTTTGCAAAACTACGTGCTGCTTGCCCAAACCTCCGATTTTCAGCCGTTTCCCTCCTTGATCCCCGAATTCGAGTTTATGGAGGAGATCGAACACATCGTTAGTTCGTCCGAGATCGTGATTCTAGCGACGACGGCCATCGTTATGGTTCTGCTTATCGGGCTGATAAAGTTCACTCGGATCGGAAAGGCGATGAGAGCCGCCTCCCAGGATAAAACGATGGCCGCTTTGGTCGGTATCGACGTCAATTCGGTCATCTCCTTCACCTTTGTAGTGGGCTCCGCCACGGCCGCACTTGGCGGCGTTTTGATCGCTTCCCACGTGGGACAGATCAATTTCTACATCGGCTTTATCGCCGGGATCAAAGCTTTCGTGGCAGCCGTTCTGGGAGGCATCGGCAGTATTCCCGGAGCCGTGCTGGGCAGCTTCGTACTGGGATGGACGGAGAGTTTCGCAACGGGTCTGATCTCCAGCGACTACGAAGACGTATTCGCCTTTTTGTTTCTTGTGCTGATCCTCATCTTTAGACCTGCCGGGATTTTGGGAAGGTCGGAATCCCAAAAAGTCTAGCCTGCGGTTTGTTATGAATTCTATCGACGAATTGAAAAAATCGGTGTTGACCTCCCTGTGGTTCGTTTTTTTGACCTTTCCCATTATGGTTGTAAAGGTCAACGCCGTAGAGCAGACCGTCGAATGGCGCTGGATCAATATGCTGCTGATCGCGCTTGGCAGCTTCGTGCTGTCGTTCGTTTGGCGCTATCTCATGCTGCGAAAGCGATTGGGAGGGAAAGGGAGCGGCGGGCGGGAGCCGTTGATCGCCGTGGAAAGACTTTTGGTTGCGATCATGTCCCTTCTTTTCCTTGTCTTTTTTATGCTGGGCGTCAACATATATCGCGGCAACGCGTTCGATTGGACGACCGAGCAGGTTCTATTCGTTGCCGTTGCGGTTCCGCTTTTTGCGTATAGGAAGTTCTTTCTGGAGAGAGCGGAGCGTAGCATCGGACTCAAAATGGGCAGCCGGTTTCGGGCGGACGGCGAAGGGCAGTCCAAACTCCTTCAACGGCTGCTTGCCGACCCCTCGTTACGCAAACCCGCGTTGATTGCGGTGGGAATGGCGGTGTTCCTGTTTCCCTTCGTGTCCTCCGTGTATCAGACCAATATCCTCATAACGGCTCTGATTTGGGTGATGTTGGGTTTGGGACTGAACATCGTGGTTGGACTGGCCGGATTGCTGGACCTCGGTTATGTCGCGTTCTATGCGGTCGGAGCCTATACCTATGCCTTGTTGCATGTACACTACCACGTGAACTTCTGGTTTGCCCTGCCCATCGGCGGGCTTATGGGTGCCCTGTTTGGCATTTTGCTGGGATATCCCGTGCTGAGGCTGAGGGGAGACTATCTGGCCATCGTGACGTTGGGTTTCGGTGAAATCATCCGCCTGGTATTGGAAAACTGGAACGAATTCTCCTTCGGCCCCAGCGGAATTGCGAACATTCCGAAACCGACGCGAATTCCGGGATTCGACGGTTTCATCAGATCCCTCTACAGCGGTTGGGACGGCATCACCAAAAAGTTGAGCAGCTATTTCGACCTGCCCGAGTTCTTGTTGGTGTCCTCCAATATCGGCTTGAAGATACCTACCATATACATCTATTTTCTAATGGTTTTCCTGACGGTCTTTACCATATTCATCGTCAATCGTCTGCAGAATTCCAGGATCGGCAGGGCCTGGATCGCACTGCGCGAAGATGAGATTGCCTGCCAGGCCATGGGGGTCGACAAGAGGAGCGCGAAGCTCTCCGCTTTCGCTATGGGCGCCACCTGGGCGGGAATGGCGGGTGTCATGTTTGCGGCCAAAACGACCTTCATCAATCCCCAGAGTTTTACGATTTGGGAGTCGGTGATGATTCTCTGCATTGTGGTTTTGGGCGGAATGGGATCCATCGTCGGGGTAATTCTCGGTGCGCTCGTTCTGATTCTGCTGCCGGAATACCTGCGGGCGTTTTCCGAATTTAGAATGTTGGTGTTTGGTGCGATGATGGTTTTGATGATGGTGTTTCGGCCGGGAGGAATCGTCACCTCCGTCCGCCGGACCTACAAGTATCGGCAGCCCTGACATCGAACCGCAACGATCCATGAACCCGATATTGAACGTCGAAAAACTGTCGATGGATTTCGGAGGGCTGAGAGCTCTGGACCATGTGGATATGAAGATCCGAAAGGGGGAGATTGCCGCGCTGATCGGACCGAACGGAGCCGGGAAAACGACCTTTTTCAACTGCATTACCGGCATTTATCCTCCGACGGCCGGAAAGATCGAAATCAATCCCGACGGAAGGCAGCCGGTAAGTCTAAACGGTATGAGACCGAATGTCGTAACGGAGCATGGGCTGGCCCGTACCTTTCAGAATATTAGACTTTTCCCCAATATGACCGTCCTGGAGAACGTGATGATAGGCCGGCATTGTCGCTTGAAGTCGGGAATTCTCGGCTCCATTTTCAAACCGCCTGCAACCAGGGAGGAGGAGAAAAGGGTGGTTGCGGACAGTTACGAGATTTTGGAGAAGATCGAGTTGGCGCATTATGTGAACGAATTGGCGAAAAATCTTCCCTACGGTGCACAGAGGCGTCTGGAAATTGCCAGAGCTCTAGCCACCAAGCCCTTTTTGCTGCTCCTGGACGAACCGGCTGCAGGCATGAATCCGCAGGAGACAAAGGAGCTGGACGATCTGATCATACGGATTCGAGATACCGAAAAGGTTTCGATTCTCCTTATCGAGCACGATATGAAGCTGGTGATGAGTCTGTCGGACAATATCTTCGTGATGGACTATGGAAAGCTTATCGCTTACGGAGCCCCGGAGCGAATAAAGTCGAATCCGGATGTGATCAAAGCCTATCTCGGAGAGTGACGGTATGCTAAAGGTCTCCAACATTCAAACCTTCTACGGAAACATTCAGGTTTTGAACGACGTAAGCATCGAGATCGGAGAGGGCGAGATCGTCACCTTGATCGGGGCCAACGGAGCGGGAAAGTCGACGACGCTGATGTCGATCTGCGGAATCGTCAAACTGGGCATCTCCCAGGTGCCGGAAGGACGCAGAATCTTCCCCTATTTGACGGTGCTGGAAAACCTGGATATGGGGGCTTTCCTCAGGAAGGACAAAGTGGAAATCCGGCAAGATCTGGAGTATGTGTTCGAGCTTTTTCCTATTTTGCGGGATAGGCGCTCTCAAATCGGCGGCACATTGAGCGGCGGCGAGCAGCAGATGCTGGCCATCTCCAGAGCTTTGATGGCACGCCCCAAACTGCTGCTGCTCGACGAGCCCTCCCTGGGTTTGGCACCGCTGGTCATGCAGCTGATCTTCCAGATCGTCAAAAAGGTGAACCGGGAGCAGAGAACGTCGATATTCTTGGTGGAACAGAACGCCAATCAGGCTTTGCAGGTGGCAAACAAGGGGTACGTCATGGAAAACGGTAGAATTACCCTTTATGACGACGCCGGCCGATTGCTGCACAACGAAGAGGTGAAAAGGGCCTATCTCGGCATCTGATGCTACTCCCGGCAATTAAATTTGGTCCGACTAAAAATACAGAAAGGTCGGCAACATTGTACCCTGTGCAAACATCATAGGATGTCTTTGTTGGCAACTCGTCAGGAGCGTCGTTGGATGGGGAACGGGGATCCAAGGAGTTCATCCGAAAGCGGAAGCAACCGATTGTAAGGACGAAATAGATGAAAGGAGCGAATTTATGAAAAGGATTGTCGTTCTCGGTGCAGGTTTTGTCGTCAAACCCGCCGTAGACTATTTTTTGGACAGATGCGGATACGAAGTTGTCGTGACCTCCCGCCAACGGTCGAAAGCGGAGAGAATAGTCGAAGGGAGACCCTCCGGAAGGGCGGTAGTATGGTCGATAGAGCAGCGCGACAAGCTAGACAGGTTGGTGGCGGAATCGGACCTGGTTTTGAGCATGATTTCGCCCTCCCTGCACCTCTCCGTGGCAGAAGCATGTTTGCGGCATCGCAAGACGCTAGTGACCACCTCCTATATGAGCCCGGCGATGGAGGCGCTGGAAGAGCGTTGCAGAGAGGCGGACATCCTGATTCTCAAGGAGATCGGGGAAGATCCGGGTATGGACAACATGACCGTCAAACGGCTGATCGACCGGGCGAAGGCGGAAGGGGGAGAGGTGGAGGCCGTTACCTCCTACGGTGCAGGTCTCCCGGCTTTCGAGCACAACAACAATCCTTTCGGCTACAAGTTTTCCTGGAGTCCCATCGGGTTGGTTCTGGCGGCCCAAACTCCTGCCGCCTATCTTGTCGAGGGCCGAAGAGTGGAGGTACCGGCC
>CAZLTI010000224.1:0-4859 GCA_964562335.1 uncultured Pseudomonadota bacterium
CGTTGGAATCGAAGGTCCCAGATTCGACGGAGATTTTCGGAAGGAGGTAGACTCCCTAAGACCGTCATTCCCGTAAAGACGGGAATCTATAATCAATTGGTTTTATTGGATTCCCGTTCTTTGCTCAAAGTATCGCAAATTCAGTGCGGGAATGACAACTCGTGCAATTTTTGACTTTTTACCGGTTCATCATTCGTCGCCGATTTGAACGATAAAGGGAGATTCTATGCTACCGACCGATATTGTGCCGTTGAGGGATTGGTCCGAACTGAAAGAAAAGGTGCAGGATCGATTTGGGCTCGACGTATCCGTTTTCGACGGTTCCGGGAAAAGAATTACCGACGAAAGAGAGTGGGTAAATCGGATGTGCCCGGCGATCAAGGCTACCGAAAAGGGTCGAACCCATATCTGTGCGGTGGCGCACAACAATATCGTGGCGGTGGCCCGAAAATCCGGAAGAGCGATAGTGGACGAGTGCGATGCCGGTTTCGTCAAGGTGGTCGTTCCCATATTCGTCGACAGGACGTTTGTCGGCGTAGTTGCCGGGTGCGGCAAAGTCCCGGCGGGAGAAGAGATCGACGAAAACCTGATTGCCCGTATCGCTGGGATTTCGGAAGGGGACATTGCGGAATTGGCGACCGATCTCCCGACGATCTCCGAAGAGGACATGCAGGGAGTCGTGAAGCTGATATCCGAGGAGTTGGAGGGGTTTTTAAAACGGACGGACTCTTAGGGAACCGCCGGAACGCCAAACGGGCGCTATTTCGACATAAAGCTCTTCGCTCTTACCTGCTCCGCGTATTCCCCTATTCCGCGCATCATGTCCGTACCGCTGCTGGTGTATTGCTTGGCATGACGCGGCGTAAATCCGGGAGAGAGGCCGAATAGATCGTGAAATACCTGGACCTGTCCGTCGCAATCGGCCCCGGCGCCGATGCCTATTGTCGGCACGCCGATATCGACCGTGACCTGCCGAGCGAGTTCGTGCGGGATACTCTCCAGTACGATCATACTGACTCCGGATTCCTCGATTGCCTTCGCCTCTTCGAGCAGTCGCTGCGCCTCGGAGTCCGACTTGGCCTGCTTGCCGTACTTGCCGAATACGTTGATGGATTGGGGCGTCAGCCCAAGATGTCCCACGACCGGCATTCCGCTTTCGACGATACCGGCTATTTGCGGAACGATCGACTTTCCCCCCTCCAGCTTTACCGCTTGTGCGCAACCCTCCTTCAGACAACGTCCCGCCGAAAGGATGGCATCCCGAACCGACGTTTGATAGCTGAGGAAAGGCAGATCGCAAACGACGCATGCCTGTTTCGATCCGCGCATTACCATTTTGGTGTGGTAGATCATCTCGTCCAGCGTTACCGGGATCGTATTTTCCCGCCCCTGGACTACCATGCCCAACGAATCCCCGACCAGTATGCAATCTACCGAAACGTCCACGATAGCAGCCGACCATGCGTCGTAGGCGGTTACCATGACGATCGGGGTGCGGTTCATTTTATCGACGATGTCTCGGATAGTCTTGCGCATAGGGGATTCCCGAATTTGCGTTTTGCCGAAAGTCGCTACCCGTTTAGCATTTGCGATATGAGAAAAGCGAGTTCCAAACTCTGCTGGGCATTCAACCTGGGGTCGCATGTCGTGGAGTAGTTCTCCTCCAGCTGCCGATCCTCGATTTTTTGCGCTCCTCCGATGCATTCGGTCACGTTGTTGCCCGTCAGTTCGAAATGGACTCCCCCTGGATAGGTTCCTTCGGATCGATGGATGTCAAAAAAGCTTGTGATCTCGGCAAGAATGTCGTTGAAATTGCGTGTCTTAAACTTGGAATGGGAAAGGTAGGTATTCCCGTGCATGGGGTCGCAGCACCAAAGTACCCGACTCCCCTCCTCTTTGAGCGCCCGGATCAGAGGCGGGAGGGATTCCGCAATATGCTCTTTCCCGAATCGGGTGACGAGGACGATTTTGCCCCATTTGTTTTCGGGATTCAACGTTTGAAGAAGCCTTTTGATTTCGTCGACAGTATGATCCCGTCCCACTTTAATCCCTACGGGATTGTGCAGACCTCGGAAGAACTCCACATGGGCGCCGTCTGGCTGGCGCGTTCTGTTGCCAATCCACAGCAGGTGGGCACTGCAGTCGTACCACTTCTTCTGCAGCGAATCCCGGCGCGTAAGAGCCTGTTCGTAATCCAGCAACAGAGCCTCGTGGGATGTGAAAAACTCGACCTCCTTGATTTGATGCGCATTGTCGGCGGCAAAGCCGATCACCTTGATAAAGGAGAGCGCCTTGTCGATTTCCTGGGCCAGTCTTTCGTAGTTGGCCCCCTCTTTCGACTGTTTGACGAATTCCTTGTTCCAGGCATGAACCTTCTCCAGGGAAGCAAGTCCGCCTCGGGTAAACGCGCGGAGGAGATTCAGCGTGGATGCCGAACGGTAGTAGCTGGAAAGAAGTCTTTGGCTATCCGGACAACGGGCCTCCTCGGTCGGTTCCGCCGAGTTGACCATGTCGCCGCGATAGCTGCTCAGCACCTCTCCGTTTACCGTTTCCGTCGGGCTGGATCTGGGTTTGGCATATTGTCCCGCAATTCGGCCCACTTTGATGACGGGCTTTTCGCTGGAATAGGTCAAAACGACGGCCATCTGCAAGATTACCTTTAGCGTCTCCCGAATTGCCGGACCCCTGCAGGAATCGAACTCCTCCGCGCAATCGCCTCCCTGCAGCAGAAAGGCCCTTCCCTGAGCCGCTTCGGCCAATTTTTCGCGCAAGCTCCTGATCTCTTCGGCAAAAACCAGGGGCGGCAGCTTCTCCAACTCGCCGACGACCCTCCTATGGGCCTCCCCATCGGGCCATTCCGGCTGCTGCAACGCTTCGTAGCGCTTCCAGGTATCTTTGTTCCAGTCGTGTTTTTTCATGGTGTTCCGATCGATGCCACGAGGTTTTTTCGTCTCCGTTTCTCTTTCTCTTTAATTTTCAAAGAAGTCGAATTCTACTGATTTCCTTTCGATACTTCAACCAATTACTTGAATCGGTTCGACGGAGGGCCGAAATGTCGTGCTTTGCAAACTCTTTGCGCTTTTCAGCAATCCGGAAATTTGCTATCGAAAGGAGTACAGGCGGCAATTTTAACCAATTGGGACAGGCGATGGGCGACGAGGCGAATAAAATTATCTACTCCATGGTGGGGGTGGGGAAACGCCACGAGAAAAAGCAGGTGCTGAGGAACATATCGCTGTCCTTTTTCTACGGGGCGAAAATCGGCGTGCTGGGCCGGAACGGTTCGGGCAAAAGTTCGCTTCTTCGGATTTTTGCGGGAGTCGACAGGGATTACGAAGGCAAAATAGCGATCGGCGAAGGGGTTACGGTAGGATTGCTCGAGCAGGAACCCCATTTGGATGCGGAAAAGACCGTTTCGGAAATTGTACGGGAGGGAGTTCGGGATACGGTCGACCTTCTTGCCGAATTCAATCGGATTAACGAGAAATTCGGGGAAGCGATGTCGGACGACGAAATGAGCCGACTGATCGAGCGCCAGGGCGAAGTTCAGGAGAAAATCGACGAGCTGGATGCCTGGGATCTGGATGCGCGGCTGGAGATGGCTCTAAGCGCTCTCCGGTGCCCCGAAGGCGATACCAAGGCCAAAGTACTGTCGGGCGGCGAAAGAAGAAGAGTGGCGTTGTGTCGGCTGCTGCTGCTAAAACCCGATATTCTGCTGCTGGACGAACCGACCAACCATCTTGATGCGGAAACCGTCGCCTGGTTGGAAAGACATCTGCAAAAATATGCCGGTACCGTCATAGCGGTTACGCACGACCGCTATTTTTTGGACAATGTTGCCGGGTGGATTCTGGAACTGGACAGAGGCAGCGGCATTCCCTGGAAGGGGAACTACTCCTCCTGGCTGGATCAAAAGCGGCAACGGCTGGCCGGGGAAGAGAAAAGGGAGAGCGCCCGCCAAAAAACGCTCGAGCGGGAACTCGAATGGATTCGCATGACGCCGAAAGGAAAAACGGCAAAATCCAAAGCGCGCATTAAATCCTACGAAGCGCTCAGGAATCGCTCCTTCGAAAGACAGAGCGACGAATTGCGGATTTTTATACCGGGGGGCCCCAGATTGGGCAGAAATGTGATTCGCTTCGACAAGCTGCGCAAATCGCTCGGCGACCGGCTTTTGATCGACGATTTGTCGTTTTCCCTACCACCTGGGGGAATCGTCGGTGTGATAGGTGCGAACGGGGCCGGAAAAACGACCCTGTTTCGGCTGATCGTTGGCCGGGAGCAGCCGGACAGCGGCAGTATCGCCGTCGGCGAAACGGTCAGGCTGGCCTATGTCGATCAAAGCAGGGACGATTTGAAATCGGACCGGACCATCTGGGAGGAGATATCGGACGGTCTGGATTCGATTCGATTGGGCAACATGACGGTGAATTCGCGGGCGTATGTGGCGCGCTTTCATTTTTCGGGTGTCGATCAGCAGAAAAGGATATCCATGCTGTCGGGAGGGGAGAGAAATCGGGTTCATCTGGCAAAAGTGTTAAAAGAGGAGGCCAATGTCCTGCTGCTGGACGAGCCTACGAACGATTTGGATGTCGATACCCTGCGCACTTTGGAGGAGGCGCTGGAGGATTTCGCAGGGTGTGCGGTCGTCATCAGCCATGACCGTTGGTTTCTCGATCGGGTCGCAACCCATATTCTCGCATTCGAGGGCGACAGCCAAGTTGTCTGGTTCGAGGGGAACTACTCCGATTACGAAAGGGAGCGCAGAGCAAGATTCGGAGTCGATGCGGACACCCCCAAACGAATCAAATACCGGCATCTGACGCGAGATTAGCCAACCGGAGATGAAAGGGAAGAAC
>CAZLTI010000225.1:0-4606 GCA_964562335.1 uncultured Pseudomonadota bacterium
GATTCCAACGATCGTCTTCGGCGAAAGTCCTTGAAGCTCGCACCACTGGTAGAAAGATTGCAGATTCATTTTATTGACGTTAAGATTTTACATTGGCTTCGAATCGATCCCCACCGCCCCTTCAAATCCCTGCTTCCGATACCTTCCCGAAATTGCCCCGCTCTCCCGTATCTCCTCGTGCGTGGAAAAGAGAAAGGCATCCCGCAAATCCTCCCCGAAGGAAACTCTCCGCAAAAGGCGGTCTATCCGCCTTGGGGAGGAGGTAACGAACAGAAGTCTGGCTCCGGCGAACCTATGGAAACTCGGATCGGCCCTTCGGAAGGCCAGCGTTTTGAAGGCGCTCTTGTATCTTTCCAGTCGGCCGGTCACGCACGGATAGGCTTTGGAGATCAAAGACTCGGTTCCGGCGTCGATCTCGAGGAAAAACAGGGCTTCCCTTTTGGAGAGCGCATTTTCCAAAATGAAGGTCGCGTCCGGTCGGATCGTAGAATCCTCTCGACCGAACGCTGCGAATCTTAGAACGATCCGGCTTCCGCCAAATGTTTCCCACTCCGGCAGGAAGGCTTTCGGAGAATATTTGGCCGACTGCCGCGACCCGACAAGCAGCGACACCCAAAAGTCGAGTAGAAGAATCCGGTGGCGGCAGCCGAAATCCGAAAGCGGATTTCGGCAATTTTTGAAATCCACTTTGGAAGGGTCGTTCTCCGCAGTCCGCCCGAAACCCTTTTTCGTCAAAAAATAGAGTCGCTCCAAGCTGCCGATGCCTCCGCTCCTTCCGCAAGCGTGGAATCCGACCAGTCCCAGACCGGTCAGCTCCCGCAAATAGCGGTAGATTGTGTTTCGCGACTTTTGCGAACCGAGCAGAGCTTTCAGGTGGGCTGCGGTCAGCGTTTTCATTTGCCGCAGGAAGGCCAGCATCTCCGCCTTTGCTTCGGCGGGGGTCGGCCGAGCCTTTTCCCTTTCGGGCGGCTTCGGACTTCAGCGACGTCTTGTAGTCGGTCAGCCGTATTAGAAATCGTCATGGAGAAAAAAACTAGGGGATTTGGATTTTTTGCCGGAGTCGGCTTTCGGGGATGCGGAGAACGATCGGCTCTTTCCCTTCAGCCACTTGGTCAGCTTGCGTACCTGTTCGGTTTTGGCGAAATAGCGGTGCTCGATCCGGCCTATTTTGCCTGGGTCCGGAGCCAGATATCTTGGAAACTTGACGAAGCGGGTTTTCAAAGTTCCGACCTTGGCGTAGAACTCTCCGACCCGCAAGTTGACGAAACGGAGGTGCTCCTTGCCCATCGAAAGCTGCTTGGACAGCCTAAAGGCGTCGAAGTACTCCATTTTGCCGTATATCCTGACGGCGCAGCCGTCCAAAGCCCGCTGCTGCTCGTAGGTCATGCCCCGCTGCCTGGAACGCTGGTGGCTGAGCAGATACTGGATGCCCGCCTTTCTGGCTTCGTCCAGCCCCTTGGTCACGTCCTGGCTCATGTAGTTCTGGCATTCGTCCAGATAGACCGAGAAGGGTCTCTTGTATCTTTCCGGTACTCTCTTGAACCCTCCGAACAGAAGAAGCTGGTGGATCAAAGCTCCCAGAAAGCGGGCGGTCTCCTGGCCGATAGTCTCTCCGGCCTTGACCAGTAGAATTTTTCCTTCGCGCAACACTTGGTCGACGTTCAGAGCGTTGCCGGTTCGGGTCAGAGCCAGCCTGACCTGCCGATCCACCAGCAGAGCTTCGATTCTGATCCGCAGCACGTCCTTGGATATCTCCGATCTGGAGTTGAAGAAGTCGCGCTCGAAGTATCTTTTCAAAATCGGATTTTCCAGGGACTCGAACAGTCGGGCGTACCTGTTCGGCAGGGAGTTTCTGGTTTTGAGAACGTCCAGCACGTCCAAAATGGTGGCGCCGGGCAGATCGAACAGGGCGATCAGCGTATTTTTCAACACTCTCCTCACTCCCAAGGGCATTTCGTAGAAGGCTTTCTCGAAGGCCTCCATATAGTTCTGCACCACGGCGTTGATCTGCATCTCCCTTCTGTCCCTCTCCTTTGGCAGGGGAATGGCGAAAAGATTCAGGGCGGGCGGATTTGGGTCTTCGAAGTCCAGCAGTACGATTTTTTGGCAGTACTGCCTTTTGTGGCCGAGCTGCAAAATTTTGAGATGCAGAACGTGATTGACGAGCTGGCTATGCGGTTCGATCACGGCCAGACCGTATCCTCTAAGGATGTCGCGGTAGATCAGGTGGAGGATCAGGAAGGACTTGCCCGATCCGGTTCCGGCCAGTACGTGGCAGTGTTTTTTTCTGGCCAGGGAGAAGACGAAGTACATCAACCGACACCAGAAACGGCCGAAGAGGGTAAAGGGCAGGAAGATTTGGATCAGTCTGGGCACGATCAGTTTGGGCTTGAAGACGAAGAACGAGACCAGCAGGCTGCCGAACCCGAAAATCAGGCTGGCAATGTCCAGAACTGCAAAAAGCGCGAGCGAGAGGGTTTTGAGGGCGAGACGGAGGATTTTTTTCAAAGGAAGAAATCGAGAAGAATATAAAATGCGGACTTGAAGCTGTACGAGACCGTCGCGAGGCGGTTCCGCAAGCTACGCTCCGGTCGGCCGGGTTTCCGGCGGACGGCGCGAACGGTCGGATGGATTCGAAGTTCGCCTTCACTGTAGAAAAGCCGACCTTAGATTTCCCTTAGATTTTTTCGGCTTTTTGTCAAAAAATCGTTGCCTAAAATCGGAAAGTTTGGTCTATTGAGCGTGAAGAGAAGATGCGATGCCCGACTTCTCTTTCGGTCGAGTTCGGGCCTGGAAAAAACGGACGTACCGTTCGATTGGACAGGCGGGAATGTCCTCCGGCTGCACGGTTCGGTGGGGTCTATCGGAGTTGAACGAGCGTTTTTCAACTACTTTCTGACGGAGCGGGACGATGAAGACTAGGATACTCTTTGGACTGGCTTTGGCGTTGATACTGATGCTGATCGTCATAAACGCCTGCAAAGGCGATTCGGACTCCGGTTCGGACGACCCGGTAGACAGCAGCCCGAAAAAAGCGACCGGTCTGGTGGAATTGGGAACCGTGGTCGGTGCCTCGGTCAGAATCGAGACCAGGCAGGGAGCCTTCCTGTTTGAGGCGCAGACGAATCGGGAGGGAAAGTACCAAATCGACCTCGACGAAATAAAGGAGAAGATCAAGGAGATAGAGGACCAAAAGGGAAGTGCCGTCAATTATGTCCACATAGTCACCACCGGCGGAACCGATATGGATCCGAACGACGACGGCGTAGCGGAAGAGGGAGAGTCCAAAAAAGTCCTGGGGAGTGTCTCGGCCATCGTTCCCGTAACCGCCCTTAAGGAAAACGAGCGGATCAACGCCAATCTTCTCACAACCTATATCGACGAAATGTTGGTCGACGTGGAGACGATCGACGAAAATTTGCTGAACGAGGCAGCGGAAAGGCTGCAAGTCGGAGATGCCAACCAGGACGGAACCATAGACTACAGGGATGCCATTCAGTATAAAATGACGGAAAACGAAAGCATTGCCGAGTCGGAACTGCGGGCAAGAGTTCTTGAACACATCCATAAAGGCGAAAAGGATAAAATAAAGGAAACCGTCAGGGAAGAGAGGAGACGGAAAAACTTCCTAAGAATAAACAGTCTGAAACAGGGAAATAAACTCCGCGTCTGGATCAAGGGGATAGGCAAAGGCAGAACCGTTCGATACGCGATAGACCGAATCGAATCGGAGCAGCTTGCCAACAACTACAACAGGGAAAGTTTTCTTTTGGGGAAAAACAGCTTTTTGGGATATAAGGAATGCTTTTCCGACGGCACCTGCTCCGAGCCTTTCGTGCACTACTTCGACGGCCAGAACTCCTACGGCTACTTCCCGGAATATATGATGGAGTCGAAGGAGGAGCTGGAGAGGAAGCTGCGGACGGCCAGGGAAAAGAAGGACAAAGCCAAAGCCCGCGGCCAGAAGCTAGCGGCTGAAATCAAGAAGCTCAAAGAGGAACTTGCCATGCTGAACAGCATCGGACTGTAGGTATCCGGCAATAGCGCGCACTATGAGCAAGAACCGCTTCTATTCTAACCGGAGCAGAATCATGAGAAAAGATATTCTGACTTTACTAAGCGCATTGGTTCTTTTGTTTGCCGCAGCGGTAGATGCGAATGCTACCGAATACAGCTACAGTTTTTATGGAAGCAGATATTCCAGTAATTCCAGTCATTATCGGACAGCGCGGCTTGAGATGACCGCCTGGATAAACAGTGATAATACGGTTAGCGTCAAAATCGAAAAGCAAGACGGTACGCGTTTTGGCGGTGATTCGGGGAAGATGTATCTGCAAAAGGACAGCTACGGGAGATCTTCCCGCTATAATCTGGCCAGCACGTCAAGGGTGCGTTATGTTTCTTACGTTCGGTTGTGGTCATCAACTACCATCGATAGATTCAATGCTCGCTGGGACAGCAACGGTGTGATGAAGCTTTATGGACGGTACGAAAAAAACAAGGGAGGCTACGCTTGGGTCGGCCCGATTAAAATAAAAAGGCAAAGGAAAGTGCCGAAGCCCGATTTGACGATTCATTCGTTGAGCGTAGACAAATCGGCTGCCAA
>CAZLTI010000226.1:0-2990 GCA_964562335.1 uncultured Pseudomonadota bacterium
TCGGTCCGTGGGCGCCGATTACCAGAGACTGCTCGATGTCGGCGGTTTTGGAGGGACCGGCCAAGAAACATCCGAACCCCGGTCTTTTCAGTTCGACTCTTCGATATGCCTCCTGCATGTTGCCGACGATATTCCGCCGGTCGACCAGAAGAGCCAGATGCTCGGCCAAAAACCAGCAGGCCCTGTATTCGATGTTTTCGTCCGATACCCAAACGGCTCCGTTTTCGGCAACGGCAATTCCCCCTTCGATCACGGCCAGGTCGATATCCTTGGCTTCATGGGCGGACACGATCCTGCCGCAGCCGACCGTATCGATGCCGAATTTGGAAAGCTCGGAATAGACGGACCGTATATTCAAGGCTGTTTTTAGGGTTTCGATCCGCTTCCGCATCTCCTCTACGCTTCGCAATTCTACGCATTCCGCACCTGCGGCCTTGGCCATTTGGCGAAACCCGTCCGTTATGTCGGACAGGTCGCCATCGGGCGGAATCGATTCGGGCAGAGCGGAAAAGGTCGGTTGGTTTGCTTTTACCGCGTTCAGTATTTCATTTCGGCTCATCTCTGCTCTCTCTCCCTTCTGCGGTACCACTCGCGAAAGCTCCGTGCGGGAACCTGCGGCAGTTCGCGTTGGCGCCCCCAAACGTTCAGAGGGTTATATATCCACTTTCTGGGCATGGCGGAGAGGAGCTTTCTTACTAGCAGACCCGTTGCCCGCCAAAGAACGGGCGATCCCAATATTTTGCCCATAACCCGCATGGCAAGTCGCTTCTTCCAAGGCAGCAGTCCCCTTCCGACGATGTCTCGCCTTCTTTCGTATAGCTGGCGATCCAGGTCCACCCCGACCGGGCAGAGAGTACATGCGAAGGGAAGCGAGGAGAACCTCTCTATATCTTTTTCCGGCGCCAGAGTCGATCCGACGGGACCGGGAATCGTGTATCCGTAGCTGTGTCCGCCGCTCCGGCGATATACCGGACAGGTATTCAAGCATGCGCCGCAGCGAATGCAGAAAAGCGCCTTGCGGTATTTCGGTTTGCCCAGCAGTGCGCTTCTGCCGTTGTCCACGATAATAAGATGCTGCTCTTTGCCCTCCCTGGGTCCGTGGTAGTGCGAGGTATACGCAGTGATTGCCTGGCCAGTGGCGGAGCGGGCCAGGAGGCGGATAAAGACACCGAGATCCCGCACACGCGGTATCAGCTTTTCAATTCCCATACTGGCGATGTGAACGGGCGGCAGAGCCGTACCCAAATCGGCATTTCCTTCGTTGCTGCACACCACGAATCCGCCCGTTTCGGCGATGCCGAAATTGACGCCGGTAAGTCCGGCTTCCGCCTCCAGGAACTTGTTCCGCAGATGGTTGCGGGCCGCTTCCGTCAGGTAGCCGGGATCGCAGGCTCCTCGCCTTGTGCCGATGGTTTTGTGGAACAGCTCTCCCACCTCCTCCTTTCTCAGGTGGATGGCCGGCAGCACAATATGGCTGGGCGGCTCTCCGCGCAGCTGCACAATGCACTCGCCCAAATCGGTTTCCGTTATCTCCACGCCCCTTGCCTCCAGAAAGGGGTTCATGCCGCACTCTTCCGTCAACATCGACTTGCTTTTAACGAGCCGCTTGACGTTTCTCTTTCGCAGGATGTCCCAGACGAAACGGTTGTGTTCCGCTCCGTCTTTTGCCCAATGAACCTTGGTGCCGTTGGCGACGGCGTTTCGTTCGAACTGCTCCAGGTAGATACCCAGTTGCGAGAGGGTATGGTGCTTGATGCCTTCGGCCAGCCGCCTCAGTCGCTCCCATTCTTTCAGGGAGCGGGCCGCCGCGTCCCGTTTGCGCCGTACAAACCACAACGCCCGGTCGTGCCAGTCGGTGCGAATTCTATCCCCAATAAACCGGGCGGCAAGGTCGGCATGTTTCGTCACGGCATTTCTCCCAATATTTCGGCGATGTGTTTCACCCGAACCGTTCTGTTTTCCCTTTTGATCAATCCGTCCAGGTGCATCAGGCAGGACATATCCACTCCCGTAATGAATTCCGCTCCCGCCTGCTCATGGTCCGCGATGCGATCCAGCCCCATTTTGCAGGAGACCGCCTCCTCGAAGAGGGAAAACGTTCCGCCGAAACCGCAGCATTCGTCCTCCCGCTGCAGCGCAACAAGTTCGATCCCCTTCACTCTTTCCAGCAGACGCCGAACCTTGGAAAATGGCGGTCCCACCATTTCGCTGGAGCGTGCCAACCGCAACCCCCTGTGTCCGTGGCAGCAGTTGTGGAGACCTACTTTGTGGGGAAAGCGGCAGTCCCACCGGTCAATTTTCAAGACATCCAGCAGAAACTCGCACAGCTCGAAGGTGTTTTTTTCGACATGCTTCAAACCGGCGGACCTCCCCAAAAAACCGTAGTGATTGCGGACAAAGGAGACGCAGCTGCCGGATGGACATACGATGCGATCATACTGCCGGAACGCCTCGATAAAATTTTCGGCGGCGCGCTTTGCGTCGCCGGTGCAGCCGCTATTTGCCATGGGCTGGCCGCAGCAGGTCTGCCGCTGGGGATAGTCCACTCGCAGACCGAGTCTTTCCAGAATCGACAGAGTGGCTATCCCTATCTGCGGGTAGAACTGATCGACATAGCACGGAACGAACAGACCGACCTTCATGCGCCGATCCTCCCCGCTTTTCGGTGCGCTCTCTCTTTCACGATAGGTCTCTTTGGAATTTCAGGAAAATGCTACGTCGAATCGCGGCTGCCAAGACGATAGCCGATCTATCCGAGCTGCCAAGACGACAGCCTTTCTATCCGACCAGTCTACCGAACTCCTTCAGGTATTCCCGCATATACGGTATGGGCGACGTCTCCACGCTCTCGATTTCCATCTGAAAACTCTCTTTGATCCGTTGCGGCGATACGCCTTCGACGGCGGCTTTGGCAAGAATCGCGGCGCCGAACGCGGTCGCTTCCTCCATTCCGGTGAGCGCAATTCGAGCACGGGGATAGAGCGCCCCAA
>CAZLTI010000226.1:3073-4579 GCA_964562335.1 uncultured Pseudomonadota bacterium
GCTTCCGTCGAACCCGGTCATGCTCAAAGCGCGGTGGGTCTGCACGGCCAAAGAGATGTTGAGAACCGCCATCCCGGTCTCGAAATCCTTGAAAAAATCGGGCAGGTGGGAGCCGGTCCGCAGATCTTCGAGACTCGACTCGATGCCGCTTTCGACAGCCTTGGCCCTTGCGTTGGGAAACACGCCCATCCCTTGGTCGACAGCCGGAAGAATGAACAGGTCCCTCTCCTTTACGATTTTGGAGTAGAGATTGCGACAAAAGGCAGGCTGCTCCCGCTTTCCGTTGATCCTCTCCAGAATTTCCCGGTAGGTGTCGAATTCCGTTCCTCCCTTGAAGATCGAGGTTTTGACGGGTTCCTGGTAGACGTTGAGATTGTAGTATACCAATGCATCCAGTTCCTCCTCCCTGAAATCGGTCGAATCGGTGGGATGCATCGCGACGCACCACGTACCGGTGGAGTTCAGCACAAAGTTGTCGAATCCCTTCACCAAATAGGGCAGCAGAGAGGCATTGGAGTCGTGGATTCCCATTGTAACGAGACACTCTTGCGGAAGCGAGGTTTTCCTTCGGAATTCCGGGCGGACCCAACCCAGCACCTCCCAGGACTTGCCGATCGTAGGAGGCAGCATGTCCAGAATGCCCAGCTTTCCGGCCAGCGACGAGTATTCGCGTTTGCGAAGATTGTAGAGATAGGTATGGCATCCCACATATGTGGGTTCCGCTCCGATTCTGCCCGTAAAAAGATAGCCGAAGTACTGCGGCATATAGAGGATTGTCCGGACGTTGCGCCACTTTTGCGGCCACCGTTTCTGCAAAAAGTAGATCAGTTTGCCGACGTTCACCAGACTGCCGATTTCCGCCGTGCCCGTCTCCCTTTTCAGCTCTCTTTCGGAGCCGAACGTCCGATAGAACTCCTGTCGGAACTCCTCTCCGGCATCGGTCGTGTAGGCGACGGGAGGAACCGCCAGCCGTCCGCTCCCGTCGATGGCAAAGGCGGTCGCACCGTGGGTCGCCACGGAAATTGCGGCGATGCGGTATCGCCCGGCAAACTCCTTGATCCGGTGCGTAATCCAGCAAGTCATGCCTTCCAAATCTTCGTAGACCACGCCCTCCTTGCGATATTCGTCGAAGTTTGCAAAAGCGGAATCGACCAAATGGAGATGTCGATCGAAGATCAGCACCTTTTTGTTCGTCTTTCCAATGTCGACGACGGCAAAAAACGATTCAACCATGGAGAACCCCGTCAAATAAAGTCGGAAAAAAAAACTCTTCGGAGGCGGAGGGAATCGCCGTGCGGTTCCGCGAAACGTCGTCGGCGTCCGGCTTCGATGCCGACTGTCCTCGGCAGATTCGTAATGGCTTTTTGACGTTTGCGCTCCTTCATAGCTGTACTGCCGAATGGAAATGGTTGTCAATCGGCGGAAGGCGCGATAAACATTCCGGAACGCAGTCGGACGGAAGGTTGGTCCCGAAAGGGCTGGAATCCAGGCAGAAGCCGTGGCGGA
>CAZLTI010000227.1:0-4136 GCA_964562335.1 uncultured Pseudomonadota bacterium
CTTTTAATGAAGGGTGACCCTTTCTTTGCAATAAGTTCCACTTCTAAGAAGTCCTTATAGCTGTTTAATAAGTCAACCATAGCCCCAACACGATCTTTCCCTACCATCTCTAGAGATGTAACTTTTTTAGACCAATCCTGATAGAACTCAAGTGCCTCCTCAAGAAGAGGTACATCCTGCTTGCATTTTGGATTTGTTATGGCTGCTTTTAATTTGTCCAAATGGGGAGATTTATTCATTTTTTTTCCTATATTGAAAAATGGGCGAATGATCGACTGTATCGATTGCTTCAATTGCTTGAATCAGATCATTTTTGGATTCAGAAGGTGCTATAATAAATGCATTTTTTAGATGATCACTTGCAATATTTCGAGAAATATTTTCAATATTTAGACAACTAATATTCGGATGCAGAAGAAGAACGTCTTCAAATATTTTTTTTCCAAATTTGTTCAAAAAACATCTTTCTGTTCTGTGTTTTAGGACAAATAAACCAGTTTTTGTGGCGATATCTTCAATAATATTTCCATTATAAAAAGGAGTCTTTTTGACATTTGACTCTCTGCCTACAATCATTATTAATTCTGCATTAGGGTTAAGTGTTTTTTTAATTGAGTTGAGTGCTTGGGCCATGTCAATGCAGTATTGAATGACTGTAAGATATCGATTTCCTCTATTTTTTCGATTGGAACCAAATTCAGATCGAGCAATTTCAAGCATGTCGAAATCGAAAAGTTCCATAATTATTCTATGATTCTGATGATAATTAAAAACATTAATATACGGAGGACTTGTGATAACTAAATCAACTGATTTAGGGGCTTTTTTGTCAAACATTCTAGCGTCAGAAAGATATGAAAATATTTTTGAATTACTTTCAGGTAGGGAATAAAGAAACTCAGAGATTTCAAAAAATGCTTTTTCCCAAGATTGTCCTAATTTTTTTTTTTTGTGACCTTCCATTTTGAAAAGCACATTTAGAAGCAATACAATTTCTTTTTTAGAATTGCAGGAATTGATGGCGTCTTTTGCAAAATTAATTAATGAATAATAAGCTTTTCGATAATCTTTTTCCGCCGGATTGAAAACTGATTGAGATGCTTGAAATTCAGTTGGAGAATTATTGGTCTTTAAGTTCTGGCACAGCTTTTGTCTGTCTTCAACACTAATGTTTCCCAATTCAAAGAATTTTGACATAGCATAAGCAGAAGGATTAAGTTCACAAGCAACCGCATTTGCATCAAATTTCAAGGCTTCATAAAGTAGAGTGCCACTTCCAGAAAAGGGATCGGCAATAAACATTCCAGGATGATAGTGGGTCTTAAGAAAATACTCAATTAATTCAGGAGTAAATTGTCCACGCCAAGCAAACGGATTGCTTCTCGTTTTTTGTTCGACGTCCAGTTTAATACGTTGATACATTTTATGAGTATGTGATGAAGTTTTATCACTGATTGGTGGAAAAACATAATTTACAGATAAAAATCTGTAAATTATGTTTAGTGCGTTTATCGGTGAGTAGAATATCTCTATTCGGTAAAACAACAAAGTTTAGATTTTTTGCCGCTAACAGTACTTTAGACAGAAAGTCTAAACAGGAACCTCGACATATCCTGTCTATTGCCATGCATTACGAATCCATCCGGATATTTCCGACTGTCGACGGCTCTCCGTTTCTGCCGGGAGAGTTCCGGGCAGAAGCGGCGTATGGAACGATGCGTTAGAGCGAAGCACCCGGCCTTTTGACGAAAAACCGTCGGTCGGGCAAAGCTGTCCAGATCATTCCGAAATGGGTTTTTGAGACTACCAGCCTTTATAGTTCCGTCTTCCGAGTACACCTATTTCTAGCGCAATGGAATCAAAAAAAACAAATATTGAAGAAAGACACCGAAACAGACCGTTTTCGTAGCAGTCGGCGCCTCCGCAGCGTTTGCAGTTCATGGCAGATCTCCTTGTAGGTTACATTACAAAACCACCGTGCTGCAATATAAAAGTAAACGATCCCGTATCGTTTCATCCAAGTCCGCAGAGCTTGCATAACGGCCTCCTCTTCCTCTTTACTTTGTAACGAGTAGTATTATACAGATATACCCGGACATGGAAACAGGAAGAGCTCTGAAAAACCCGCAGGTTGGGTTTTGGAACCGCCGAACGATCGCAACCATTTCAAAGGAAAACTCCCTTTTTTCGGAGGAGTTATGAATCGGAAACTTGAGCTTTTGTTTCTCTGCACGGGAAACTCCTGCCGCAGCCAGATGGCGGAGGGGTGGACAGGCCACCTGAAAGGCGGCTCTATCCACGCTCACTCTGCCGGAATCGAGGCGCACGGACTGAATCCCTATGCAGTACAGGTGATGTCCGAGGCGGGAGTGGACATATCCGGGCAACGCTCTCAACCGCTCTCCGATTTCGCGGACTTCTCTTTCGACTATGTAGTGACCGTTTGCGGAAACGCTCACGAATCCTGTCCGATTTTCAAAGGAGAGGCAAAAGTCGTTCATGTGGGATTCGACGATCCTCCCAAAATTGCGGCTCTGATGGACAGCGAAGAGAAACGGCTCGACTGCTACCGCAAAGTACGCGACGAGATCCGATCGTTTGTCGAAAAACTGCCCGCATATTTAATCGACGCCAAAAAAGGATAACTGGAGACTGAAAAAAAATGCAAAACGGAATTGGCTCAAACGACAGCCGAAAAATGACTAGCATTTTCGAGCGCTATCTCTCTCTTTGGGTGGGGCTGTGTATCGTTGGCGGAATTGCTCTGGGAAAGGCGGCACCGAACCTCGCCAGAACTCTGGACGAAATGGCAATCTACGTAAACGGAGCGCCAGTCGTATCCATTCCTATCGCCGTCTGTCTTTTCCTGATGATGTATCCGATTATGGTGAAGATCGATTTTGCGGAGGTCGTCAAAGCCGGGAAAACCGGTCGGCCCGTTGGACTGACGCTTTTGATCAACTGGGCGGTAAAGCCCTTCACCATGTATGCGATTAGCCTGCTGTTTCTTGGAACTGTTTTCAGGGGATTGATAGGCGTCGAGGCCGTGGATTTGGTTAAAATGCCTTTCGGACTGGATCTCGCAGTCGGTTCTCAATACGGGTCGGGCACTGTCGTACTTCAGGACGGCGTAAAAATGCTGGAGGTCCCCCTGTGGCGCAGCTACCTGGCCGGATGCATACTGCTGGGAATCGCCCCCTGCACCGCCATGGTTCTGGTTTGGGGATATCTGGCAAAAGGCAACGATGGACTCACCCTAGTGATGGTGGCAATCAACTCCCTCGCCATGCTACTGCTATACGGCCTACTCGGCGGCTTTCTGCTGGGAGTGGGAAGACTTCCGGTTCCCTGGCAGGCGCTATTGTTATCCATCGCCATATATGTCGCTCTGCCGCTGACCGTCGGTTTTCTCTCCCGCCGGTGGATTATCGCCAAAAAGGGAAAGGAGTGGTTCGAACAACGCTTTCTCAACGTTCTCACGCCCATCACGATTCTTGCGCTGCTCACCACCTTGGTATTGTTGTTCAGCTTCAAGGGAGAGGCGATTCTGGCAAATCCTCTTACCATCCTTTGGATCTCCGTTCCTCTTTTTATCCAGACCGTTTTGGTGTTCTGTCTAGGGTACGGAGCGGCCAGGATGCTGAAACTAACCTATCGGGACGCCGCTCCGAGCGCAATGATCGGAGCTTCCAACCATTTCGAGGTTGCCATCGCCACCGCGACGATGCTGTTTGGTCTCTCCTCCGGTGCGGCGCTGGCCACGGTAGTCGGCGTTTTGATCGAAGTCCCGGTAATGCTGATGTTGGTAAAAATCTGCTTGAGGACCCGCCATTGGTTCGATGTCCGCGATTAGCGGTTTTAAAGTGATCAAGAGGCACATCAACACAAAAGCATATTTAAACAATACCGATTGATAGATTATTTAACAGGTGCTGTTTTTTGGTCATCAAACCTCAAGAAAGGGGAAATATGAAACCGAAATTTTCAGAAGACATCGTTCCGATTAGTGATTTCAAAATAAATCCTGGCAAACTGGTCAGGCACGTCCAAAAATTTCATCGCCCTATCGTCGTAACAAGCAGAGGGCGAAGTGTGGCAGTTCTATTAGATCTTCATGATTATGAAACGACTGTTGA
>CAZLTI010000227.1:4146-4494 GCA_964562335.1 uncultured Pseudomonadota bacterium
GGAACGCGATTTCATGAAAGCTGTCGTAAATGGAATCGTTGATTTGGAAGAGGGCCGAGAACTCAGCTTAGCCGATGCCAAAAAACGCCTGAAGATCAATCAATGAAATGGTAGATAAAATAAAAGTATCGTTAGCCGAATCCGCAGTGAAAGATTTAGAAGATATTCTGAGACACTACAATGAACAAAAGATTCCTCATGTAGGAAATCGACTTGTTGGACAAGTAATAGATGACATCGAACGTCTAAAGGATCATCCTGATATCGGTCGAATTGTTCCGGAGTTTGAGCAAAACAATCTTCGAGAATTAATTAGACCTCCTTTTAGAATAGTCTATCTCCGAGAAC
>CAZLTI010000228.1:0-4440 GCA_964562335.1 uncultured Pseudomonadota bacterium
CTACAATCCAAAAAGCAAAGGGCGTGCAGGCCACATGGAGAAGGCGGCGACCATCCTGCTGAAGCATTACGAAGCGGAGAGGCCTGTCGCTCTCGTCAAGAATGCCGGACGGGAGGGCAACCGCAGAAAGCTCTCCGTTCTGGGTGCGTTGGACTACGATTTTATCGACATGAAAACCGTGGTAGTGGTGGGCAATAGCCGCACCCGCGTCAAAGAGGGAAAAATGATCACGCCGAGGGGATACGGGATTTAGGAGCCGAATGTGATCTGGATTATCGGAGGCACCAGCGAAACCGACCGCTTTTTGAAAAAAGTCGGGAACCACTTCGAGAGCGTCGTTTCGGTGGCTACGGAAGAGGGGCGTTCCGGATGCGATCAGAGCAACGTTGTGGTGGCCCGTCTCGGTGCGGCGGGCATGTCTTCGTTCGTCAAACGATACGGTATCCGGGCCATTGTCGATCTTTCCCATCCCTATGCCGTCGAGGTGAGCCGGAACGCCCGCAAAACGGCCAAAAGACACGACCTCCCCTACTACCGCTATATCAGAAGGGCCAGCGATACAAAAAACGCGACGGTATGCAGCACGTTGGACGTCTGTCTGTCTTTTTTACAGGGCATCGCAGGAACGGTTTTTTTCACGACGGGAAGCAAAAACATTCCGCAGTTTCAAAAAGTGCGCGGGAAAAACCGATTCGTCTACCGTATTCTGCCTACCCTGTCCGCCATTCAAACCTGCATGGAACACAAGGTCCCCTTGGGGGATATCGTTGCTTTTCGGGCTCCCGTCTCGACGGATCTTAACATATCTCTGTTTCGGGAGTATGGAGCCGATTACGTGGTGATGAAGAACGCCGGTGCGGAAGGCGGCACGACAGGAAAGATCGCCGCCTGCGAAAAGCTGGGGATTCGGCCGGTTGTGATCGGCCGCGAGGAGGAGACGGGGTATACCGACCTGGATCGGCTGATCGGCGATCTCCCCGACCGGGAAAAATGAGAAATCGGTAAAAAGTCGCAAATTCGGTGCGGGGATGACCTGCCGATCCTCATCTGGGCTTTCGTCGATTGAAATCCGTCCGTTTTTTTCCGCGCAGCTCCATGTATTCTCTTTTGAAATCCATGGAGAGTGCCTCGAAGTCCTCTTTAGTCAATTTTCCGGATCGGTAGTCCGCCTCAAGCTCCGCAACGATCTCCAATATCGACAGGGAATCGTCAAAATCGTACTGCGACGATCGGGTGAAGTACCGCTCCGGTTTCTGTAAAAAAAGGGGAACGATGACGACAAAGAAAAAAACGGCAAGGGATATGGACAGGCATATCGACAGAGTATAACTGAGCATGATTTTGTCTCGACTTTCGGTTCCCTGCTGTCTGGCGATTCAACAATAGTCCCGTTTTCCCCTGCAACCGAAATCCGGGAGGCCAATCTAAAGGATTCGGCTGCGCTTTTCAACAGACAAAATTGACGAACCGGGCACCGGAGTTTCTTATTTGTGGCTATGGGGAACCAAACCAACCGGATGGGTGTGAAAATGGCTGTGCAGTTCCGCGGAGTCTCCGTTGTCATCGATCCTACGATCCTTCAGTTCATATACCCTCTCGGTATTTCGCACCAAAAAATCGTACTCGTGCGACACGATCACATAGCTCAAATCCAATTCCTCCAATATCTCCGACAGACGGTTTCGCGAATACTCGTCCAAACCGCTTGAAGGTTCGTCGAGCAGCAGCAGCTCCGGGTCCATGGACAGAAGGGTCGCCAGTGCCACTATCCTCTTTTCTCCGCCGGACAGCCGAAGCGTGACCCGGTCTTCAAAACCGCTTAAACCAAGCCTTTGCAAAGTCCTTTGGGCAATTTCCCTCGCTTCGTCCGCCGTGCGTCCCAAATTCAAAGGACCAAAAGCCACATCCTCCAGTACTGTCGGACAAAACAGCTGGTCGTCCGAGTTCTGAAACAGCAGCCCGACCCTTTTCCGCACCTCGCGAAAGTCCTTTTCGGTTTTTACCGGTCGGTTGAAAATCGAAATTTCCCCCGCCTGCGGTTTGATCAGACCTACGATCAGATGCAGCAGGGTCGTTTTTCCGCTTCCGTTGTCGCCCACAAGGCCGATTCGGTCTCCCTCAAACAGCCGGAACGACAGGTCGTTCAACAGCTCCTTTCCTCCTTCGTACCGAAACCCGACGCTTTTCAGATGAACGATCAAACGACCGTCTGCCATTCCCAAACTCCGATCCAAATTAACGCCGCCAAACCCACAGCGGCAGCCAGCCAGTCCGAACGGCCGAACCTGAAGTCGTGCAGGCAGTAGAGCCTGCCTCCGAAAGCCCGGCATCGCATAGCCCGATGGACACTCTCTCCCCGAACGGCGGCACGGACAAGCAGCATGCCCGCAAAATAGCCGTAGATACGGCAGGTGTGGGTATCGGCTTTCGGTTTGAAGCAGCGGATTCTGGCGGCTCTTGCCAACCGCTGGCGCTCCCGCTCCAATATGGAGACGTACCGGTAGGTCGTCAGCAGCAGATGTACGAGCTTTTCCGGCATTTTGAGTGCATGCAGCGCATGCCCGACAGCCGATATGCTGGAGGTTGCCGCCAAGGCCATCAGAGCCAAAACCAGAACGTTCAACCTGATGGTCAGCAGAAGCGCTAGCTCTATCCCCGCTTGCGACAGCACGAAGGAATTTAGGACGGTCGGAGTTTCCCCTGCGACGGTAAAGGGCAGCACAAGCCACAACAGTAGGCTGATGCCGTTCGCTATCGCCAGCCGTTTGCAAATTCGCATCCTGCCCAGTCCCGAAAAGGCGACCAACGCAATGGCAATCAGCAGAGAGATTAGCAGGGAATCGAATCGACGAACCGATGCCACAACCACAGAGAAGAAAATAGCCCAAACGACTTTCAATCGCGGGTCGAGGCGGTGCAGCAGGGAGACGCCCCGAGAAAACGGATCGGCTTTCATGCGTCCCTTTTGCGAGTTTTCAGGTAGGCGGCAAGTCCGATCAGCCCCACGATATATCCGATGCCGCCGAGAATGTCCGTCAAAGCGACTCCTCGGTTTTGCCGTTTCGCCAGCATGGCGTAGAGAGGCTTCAGCTTTCTGTCCAGTATGGCTTCCATCCGACTTTCCATGTCGGGAGAGAACGCCCGAGGCGAAGTCGCGATCCGATCGACACACTCCCGTCCGGCTGTCGAATCGGTATCCAATTCTTCTGTGGGGATTTTCCTCCTCCCTTTGTGGCCGGAACCCGCATCGACCACAATCAGCAGATCGGGCCTTCGGGGGATCGGAAAGGAGAACTCTCCGTTGATGTCCGATGCCCCCTGCAGTAGCAGCCTGTTTTGCGAATCGTAGACAAAAACGGCACCGTTTTGTACCGGCTTTCCGCTACCAAATTGGCCCTGCACAAACATCCTTCCTCCCTCGACCCAGGTGGAAACGTCCACTCGATGTGCCAGACCCGTTTCGGCAATCAATGCGGATAGACAGAGAGCCAACAGCGGCACTATCCGATTCATGCTTGCCAATCTCCACTACCGTCCGTTTTGCCGAACAGCAAAACGGGATATACCCTTCGCAAAAAATCGATACAGAACAGAGTAATCGCACCCTCGACAACCATAACCGGAAGATTGGCCACGGCGACGATTCCGGCTATCTCAAAAAACTCGCTGCCGGAAAGGGCCAAGGAGGCAGCCGTTGCCAGTGAGGAGAGCAGAATGGCGCTAAACCCCGCCAAAAATGCGATGAGGGAGGATAAGCCGCTTTTCCGCTTTAAAAAGGGTTTGAACAGCAAATGGACGAGAACGGCCGGAAACGCCAGGATAGCCGTATTGATCCCCAAGGTGGTTATCCCTCCGAATTGGAAAAAAACCGCCTGCAGAATCATCGCCACCAAAATAACGGGAAACGCCGCCCAGCCCAAAATCAATCCGCACAGACCGTTTAGAACCAAATGGATGCTTGCGACTCCAACCGGGATATGGATCAGAGAGGCGACAAAAAACGCCGCAGCCAATATCCCGGCTTTCGGTAGCCGATCGTAGTCGAGCTTCCTCAAGCCCACGACCGTTCCGCCGCCGGTCGCGAAGACTCCCGCCGTCAGTACGGGAATCGATAAAATGCCTTCGGATATGTGCATCTGCCTCGAACGGTGGGTCGCAACAGCGGACAAAACCTCCGGAAAGATCGCAAAGTAGCACTATTGTGAGTTTCGTAACACGATCTATTACAACTGCGGAAAGGATACGTCAATTCAAAAGGGATAGAGAGTATGGGGTCGGACCAAGTTATTAACCTGATAATATGCAACTAATCATTGATTTTCGGCTGTTTTTTGTCCTTAAAAGTGCTATTTATCTACAAAAACGTGAATTCGCCAAAAAATCTTTACACCCAATAGGCATCATGGTGCTGTAGGATGTCGGGACGTTTTTTTCTGCGTT
>CAZLTI010000229.1:0-4400 GCA_964562335.1 uncultured Pseudomonadota bacterium
ACCGGTAAAAAGTCGAAAAATCGCGGGAATGGCGGTTTTGGGGCTTTTTACCGCTTCGTCAGTCATATAGACAAATATCCTTCCGACGATCGGGGATAGGACGCGGGGAACGCTACAGTTCGAGAACGCCTTCGGCACCCACCACAAGGTTTCGCCCTCTTGCCTTGGCCAGATAGAGGCAATGGTCGGCACCCTTCAGCACAACTTCGGGAAAGGAGCCGTTTTCCGGGAATGCCGATACGCCGAAACTTGCCGTGAGCATACCCTGCGGCTGCTTCTCCTCGTGGTGGAACGGCGTCTTTTCGATCGCGATGCGGAGTTTTTCCGCTATGTTTTCCGCCATCTTCCTGCCCGTTCCGGGAAGTACGATAACGAACTCCTCCCCTCCGTAACGTGCAACCAGATCGTTCTGTCGGACTCCGTTTTTCAGAATTCTGGAGAACCTCTTCAGAACTTCGTCCCCCTCCTGATGTCCGTTCGTATCGTTGTAATGCTTGAAGTTGTCCACATCGATCATAATCAGCGACACGCTTCCCTTCCGCAAGTCCGCCTTGATAAACTGCTCCTTGACGAACTTATCGTAAAAGGCGCGATTGTGGAGCCCCGTCATTCCGTCCGTGGCCGCATCCTTTTCCGCCTTTTGAACGTTGTTGGAGAGCATAAGGAATTTCAGTTTCGTGTCGATGATCCCCCTGATCTTAAAAATCACGTCGTCGATAATAAAGGGCTTGTATTGAAAGTCCGTAATACCCAGGGAAATAATGGTATTGCGGATAGGCACCTCGGAGAGCCGGCTGCTGATAATTAGAGTCGACATGTTTCCTCTCCGGTCCTTGATCAGCTTGGTCAAAAATTCGTCGTATTTCCACTGGGGATCGGTGAAAAAGGGGTCGACTACGATAAAATCCGGCCGGAGCGCATTCATCGCATTCAGGGCCGGCATCTGGGAGTCGAACTCGAAGATATCGTTCAGGGAGAACTGCTTTTCGATGACGCCCCTGATAATCCTTCGGTCCCATTCATGTTCGTCGATGAGCATCACTCTTATGCGCGAATTCCGTTCGATATCGGGATCGATCGGGAAACCGATATCAATCCGCTCGTACCTCTTCTTCGTATACAGCGTCATGTCGCCCTTGTGCAGCTCGACGATTCTTTTGGCCAGGGGAAGTTCGAGATCGGCCTTCTGCATAGTAACCTCTATTCCGTCGGCCAATGCGGCCTCCTGCCTTCGTTCCTCCTCGAAATTGTCCGGACTGCCGAAAACGATCTCAATTGTCAGCCTGTTGGTTTTTAGATTCTGCCCGACGGTCAGGAGGGTTTTGTTGTCTCTTCCATGTCCGGCAACGATATAGTCGAATATATCCGCAAATGCCTTCAGCAGTTTTTCCCTGTCGCCGACAATCATCCCCACGGTCGAATCGATATCGAACTCTATCCTCTTGTGACTTTTTGCCAGGGTTTTCAGATCTTCCAAAAATTCGGGAAGTCGAATGATTTTCGCGGATAGATTGGATTCTCCGGGAGAGAGTTCGGCAAGCGTCAGCAAATTGCCCACAAGCCTGTCCATCTTTTTTCCTTCGTCGACAATCCGCGTCAACGCCACCTGCATGTCGTCATTTTTGCCGACGAAATCAAAATCCCTGTTCATCAATTCGGCATAGTTGGCAATACAGTCCACGGGGGTTTTCAGTTGAGTGGAGATGCTGGACAGGAATTTATCCTTTACCTTGTTGCTTTTTTCCAGTTCCTGCAGCGTGCTTTCGAGTTCTCCATATGTCTGTTTAAGTTCCTGATTCGCCTTTAGAATTTTGTTTTCATACTCCTTTTGCAGGGTGATATCTCGCACGACCGTGGCCAGCACGACCTTCTCCTTCGAGTTTTCGACAGTCGTGCGCACGGGCGAAATAGAGAGGAGGGCGGGGAATTTCGTCGCGTTTTTCCTGTTTGCCTTGATCTGCCCCTTCCAGCCGTACCTGAACTTCTCGGTCCAATCTTCCGATTTGCCGATAAGACCGTCAAAAAGCTGCGCCAAATTGAGGTTTTTAATCTCCTCGTTGCTATAGGCAAAAAGTCGAGAAAAAGCCTGATTTCCGTGCTGCAGATTTCCGTCGAAATCCGAGATCACGATCGCATCCTGATTGCATTCGACGACTTGGGAATACAGCTTTATCAGTTCCAGCTTGTCGTGAAGCTCCCGTTTCAAATCCTCCGACAAATCGGTAATCTCCTTATTGTACCTATCTATCTCCCTCTTCTCCAGTACGGTCTCCTCGTACAGTTTCGCCCGCTCCGTGGTGAGCCTTACCTTCTCCGTCAGGATGATGCTGAACATTCTCAAGAAGGAGTTGGCAGCTCGCTGCATTTTCGGGTTGTCGTCATCCAAAAAACTGGATTCGATGCCGATCACTCTGCTGTTTTTGATCGCCTTCACATCCGCCGATCGGGGAGTATCGGGAGTAATGACGGCCATTTCGCCGATGGTCAGCCCGAGTTGATCGATCGTTAGGATAAACTGATTCGCCGCATAGACATCGAACGCCCCGTCCAGCAGCAGGTACACCATGCGATCGCTTCCATCCCCTTCGCGTATCAGATATTCGCCGGACTCCACTTCGTAGAGGGAGGAGGACAAAAAGACCTCGCGCAGCAGTTCTTTCGATACGGATCGGTAGTAGCTCGATTTTCGAATCCGCTCGATCGAACGATCCATCTCTTTCGCATTTTCGCGAAGGCTGATCCCTTTCATGGAGTCGTATCGTGATAAATAGTCGGTTTCCGACGCAAATCCTGCAGAACCGTTAAAACTATCTCCTTCTGGAAACGATATATTCGGCAAGTTGTCGCAAGCCTTTTCGGTACTTGCTGTCGGGCAACTTCTCCAGCAGTTCGTTCGCGGTCTTCACATATCTTTCCGCACGGCTTTCCGTGTACCGGACGGACCCATATTCCTCGATGAGCGCGCACACCTCCTCCACGTGCCGATCCGTAATCTCCTCGCCATTTAGTACATCCAGCACATAGCTGCGATGGGTTGGGGAAGCCTTCTGCAGCAGGTAACTCAGGGGCAGGGTGACCTTTCTCTCCTTTAGGTCCGTGCCGATCGGTTTCCCGATCTCCACGTTTCCCAGATCGTAGTCCAGCGCGTCGTCGATTAGCTGAAACGCTATACCTATGTTGGTGCCGCATTGATACAGTATCTTCTGCTGCTCCCTTCCGCCGCCTGCCAAAACGGCGCCGATTTCCATTGCGGCCGCCATCAAACTGGCCGTTTTTAGAAAGACCACCTCCAGATAGTCGCTTTCGGTGGCGGTCTCGTGGCTTCTGGCAAGCTGCAGAATCTCCCCGCGGGCCATTTGCGTGGTTGCGTCGGAAAGCGATTTCATCGCTTTCCAGTTTTCGAATTCGGAAAGATATTTGAACGACACCGTAAACAGATAGTCCCCCACGAGTACCGACGCTTCGTTCCCCCATATCGATCTGGCCGAACTCTTGGAACGTCTCATGTCGGCATTGTCGACAACGTCGTCGTGCAGCAGCGTTGCAGTGTGAATGTATTCGATAATTTTGGCGGCCTGGCGGGTCCGTTCCGTTATCTTCCCGACCACCCCGGCCGACAGCAGCAGCAGGGCGGGACGAACGCGCTTCCCCCCGGAATTCAATATGTGGTGCCCGACTTTCGTCAGTAGCGGGATTTCCGTATCCAAGTCGTCAAGCACCAAGCGTTCGACCGCCCGGAGGTCCTGCCGAATTGGCGAAAGGATTTTTTCCAACGGAGAGCTCTCGTTCATTTGGAGAACAGCGGCGAGTGCCGATAAAGTTATTTGCTTTCCCTCTCCTCTTCGCGATGCAGCGCGACATATCGTTCGTTCGCCGAAAAAGCCTCTTCCGTATCGCCGATCCGATACAGCGCCAGCGAAAGATTGAACCATGCCTCGGCAAACTGCGGATTCAAATCGAGGGCCTTTTTGTAGGAGCGTATGGATTGTTCGAATAGATGCAGCGCATAATATGTCAAACCCAGATTGTAGTGAAACTCGGGCTGCTCGGAATCGAGGGCCAAAGCCGCTTTGTACTCCTCTATAGCGGATCGATACTGCTTGGACTCCTGATACCGATTCCCGCGTTTGAAGTGATCCATTGCACCGACTCTGACGTCCGCCCGCTCGGAGCTGCAGGATTGCACAAGCAGGATCAGCAGCGGGAGAACGGTTTTTAGCGGATTTTTCAAAATGCGGACCGCCCAAAGCGGAGCATTCGTTTCAGGCATACTTCCCATCTCCCTATTTTCAACAAAACTTAAAGCATGATGTTACTATACACAACACCGGCGAAAATTGCGCGGATTGTCATTCCCGCGAAGGCGGGAATCCAATAAAACCAGTTGGTTATAGATTCCC
>CAZLTI010000230.1:0-4356 GCA_964562335.1 uncultured Pseudomonadota bacterium
AGATTCCCGCCTTCGCGGGAATGACGGGCCTGGGACTTTTTACCGCTTCGCAAGTTTAACAATTTGAAAGAGCTCGACCTAATCGCTCAGTCGGACGCTCAAGACTTTCTTTCGCACCTAGCTGCAATAAAGCTTGATCGGCAGGTGGAACAAGCAAAAGATGTGATTCGTCCGTATCGAGAATGGACAAAGAAAAAAGAACGGATCGGCAGCGTATCGAGACGACTTCATAAAAAGAGTTTCTCGACAAGTTGTATAGGGTCGGACCAAGTAAAAATACATCTTCAGAAGCTTTGACTTTAATTTATTTAAATTTAAACACTAATTTATTTATAAATTAATATTGATTTGTATTTATTTTATTATCTTTATTTGTTAATATTGGCCTATATTTATGATTAAAAATCATATTTTATGTCTTTTTTTATAGTTTAACGGATTTTCTCAAAAACCCTCGTATTCTTCCGTGTCGGGAGAGGCAAGACATGCCGCCCGCCGGTGCCGCAAGCGGAAGTTACTTTGGTTCGATTCAAAGCTAAATCTATTTTTGGTAGTAAAAATAGTATTTTAAAGTTATAATTTGTCTATATTTTACACTAATATACAATATTATCAATATATTAACTTGGTCTGACCCCAATAAGCCGACTGCCATTCACCACGTTCAATTGAATCCATCAATTCATTTTCTTCCTGATCCAGAGCCCTAAAAGTCTTTTTGTTTAGTTTTTCCATTATTCCTCTCTTAAACCATATCGTTTTGCGTATTTTCGACTTGGGAAGGCAGTTGTAAGAAATATTTCAGCACCATTTTCCACAAATAGAACAACAATAGCGTAATTGTCAATTTCAAGGATATATAGCCTTTGATTTGTTCGACCTGGACTTTCCTCAATTCCAATAATCTGCCCAGACTCGGTCAGATAGGCGATTTTCTCAAACGATATTCCGTGTTCGCGTTTTAGGATTTCTTTTTTTTCCACCTTCCTATTCGTCTATCTTGACGGGAATCGGCCTGCCGTTTTTGTCGACGGTGACGTAGACCAGCGTCGCTTCGGTAACTTTGATCGGGCTCCTGTTATCTCCTTTACGCTCCACCCAGACTTCGATCAAGATGGTGATGGATGTTTTTCCGACTCGAACCAGCTCTCCGTAGCAACTGACCAGATCTCCGACAAAAACGGGCTGTTTGAAAACAAATTCGTCGACCGCTACGGTAACCACGCGATTGTTCGCCAATTTGGCCGCTATGATCCCGCCCGCCATATCGACTTGCGACATAACCCAGCCGCCGAAAATGTCGCCCGAAGGATTGGCATCCCGTGGCATTGCCATGATGCGAAGGGCCGGTTTCCTGTCATGCATTGCGGGTCTCCTGTACCGAGAGCCATATCGCATCCGGGGCCAACGGCTCCCGATAGCCTCCAAAAAAGAGAGCCGTACTGGGACTGCCCCAATGTTAGGCTGCGAACGGCGCGAATTTAAGAAAAGATACAATGCGCATCCAATACCATGGGGGGAGCACAACTGCAAACCTCCGCCCTGCCCGATTCGATTGCGCCTTGAACATCCGTTCGGACCCGTTTCCCGAACTTTGCTCCGCTATATGGAGGGCCGTACCGCTTTTGATCCGCAGGCATTTGTCAAAGTCGTTCGAAATGCGGTATTGCTTTGGACATGACGCTAGAGTCCAGTCCCAAGCGGCTTTTCAGAAGATAGAAACGATAACGTCTTTCCGTAATAACCTCTTTCCGCAAAGTATCTATGAAAACATCCAAAATACTCGGCTGCCTTCTGGCGGTTTTTCTTTTTTCCATTAGCGTACTTTATGCCGAGACGATTCAAAAGGAAATTTCCTGGACCGGTTTGGCGTTTGGTCTGTTCGGAGGTCTGGCCTTTTTTCTGTTTGGCATGGAGATGATGAGCGAAGGCATGAAAAAAACCGCCGGCAATCGGATGAGAACGATATTGGCGGCATTGACGAAAAACAGGGTCATCGCCATGGCGTGCGGCGCTTTCGTTACGATGGTGATACAGTCCAGCAGCGCGACGACCGTTATGCTGGTGAGTTTCGTACAGGCCGGTTTGATGAGTTTCGGTCAGTCTTTGGGGGTTATTCTGGGAGCCGATATCGGTACTACCGTAACGGCGCAAATGATTGCCTTCAAACTGACCGACTACGCTCTATTGCTGTGTGTGATCGGCTTTCTCATTCGAATGTTCGGAAAGGGAGAAAACAGCAAAAATATCGGCGAGGCAATATTGGGATTCGGCATTCTGTTCTTCGGTATGAAACTTATGAGCGATGCCATGAAACCGCTCAGAACCTACTCCGAATTTATCGAGCTGCTCAAGGGTCTGGAGAATCCCCTGTTGGGAATCCTCATCGCCGCGATTTTTACGGCTCTGATCCAGAGCAGCAGCGCGTTTACCGGGATAGTCATCGTTCTTGCCCAGCAGAATTTGATCACGTTGGAAGCCGGAATTCCGATGGTTTTCGGCGCCAACATCGGTACCTGCGTGACTGCCGGACTGGCAGCCATCGGAACTGGCCGGGAGGCAAAAAGGGTGGCCATGGCGCATGTGATTTTCAAGATTGCCGGAGTGCTCCTTTTCATTTTTTGGATTCCGACATTTGCGGATCTCATTCGGTGGATCGGCGCCCATTTCGATTCCGGTACTGCGAGGCAGATCGCCAATGCCCATACGATCTTCAATATCGGCCTGGCCCTTCTATTTCTTCCGTTCACCCAACTGTTCGCCGCATTGATTTTGAAAGCAATCCCCGAAAGGAAGGTCGACCGGAAGCTGGAGCCCGTCGTCTGGCATCTGGACGACAGCATGATGTCGACTCCGGCGATAGCGTTGGATCTCGCCAGAGCGGAGATGGCGCGGATGGCGAAGCTAATCAGCCGCATGTTGGAGGCGATCATCCACCCCTTTATCTCTTCGGAGGTAAAACAGGATCAGTATCATTCTCAGCTGAGCCTGATGGAGGGGGTGAAAATGCGCGAGGACAAGCTGGACTACCTGGAGGAGAGGATTAACAGCTATCTGATTGGAATTTCCCAGCATCCGGTCAGTCGGGAGCAGGCGGACGAACTCCATACGATGCTGTCGATCGTGAACGATATAGAAAGCATAGGGGATCTGATCTCCCGCAATCTGATACCGCTGACGGGGAAAAAGAGTATGTTGAAAGCGGACTTCTCGTCGGAAGGAACGGAAGAGATTACCATCTATCACTCGAAAGCCTTGAAACAGTTGAAGCTCCTGGAAGAGGCGTTTGCCGAGAGAGATCTGGAGCTGGCAAGCCAAATCATGAAAAAGGAGAGAAAATACTTGGATTTGGACAACCAGTACCGGTCGCGCCACCTGCGACGACTGTTCAACGAACAAAAGGGTACGGAGGAGAGCCATGAAGTGCATATGGAGCTAATGGACGTTTTAAAGCAGATTGTCGTCTATTCCTGCAGCATTGCCACCAGATTTCAGTCGATCGAAACCGACGAGTGACCGAATATCTTTTCTTCTTGACTTACATTGTTGCGCCAAGCTAGTTTATCGGTCGTATTCTCTTATTTTTATTGAACTTTCCATTTTTTCCTTGGCAGATATGAGCATCAAAATAGACGGAGTGGCGCACAATACGATAAAGGATGCGGCCGAACACCTTAAGGTAAAGACAAAAACGATCAAGAGATGGATCGTCAAGGGAATCATTCCCGAACCGAGTGAAGTTCCCTACGGAAAAGGGGCGATCAAGGTGTTTGACGAAGCCTATTTGAAGGAGGCGGAAAAATCGTCTAAAGCCTATTGGAAAAAGAAACGGAAAGAACGGAAAGAACGGAAAGAACAGCGATAGTGGATTGACTGCCGTTCCATCACCATCCATAGGAGATTCCATGTCCGGTACTCAACGCGCCGAAGGAAGCTGTCTCTGCGGTTCCGTCCGTATCGTGGCTGCGGAGATGCAGAGCGGATTGGGAGCATGCCATTGCGAAATGTGCAGAAAGTGGACCGGCGGTCCGCTGCTTAGCGTGCCCTGCGGGCCGAATGTCGAATTCGACGGGGAGGAGAATATCGGCGTTTACGACTCTTCCCCCTGGGCCGAAAGAGGTTTTTGCAAAAAATGCGGCAGCGGACTGTTTTATCGATTGAAGGGAAACCGGCACTACGTCGTGCCGGTCGGTCTGTTCGACAAAAGTGAGGGGGTCGTGTTGAATATGCAGTGGTTTATCGACAAAAAACCCGAATACTATGCCTTCTCGAACGAAACGGACACGTTGACGGAGGCCGAAGTGTTCGCCAAATTCGGTCCCTCCTCCGACTCGTAATCCGACCCACCAAATCGAC
>CAZLTI010000231.1:0-4351 GCA_964562335.1 uncultured Pseudomonadota bacterium
AAACGGCAATTCGGTCAATATGATTTGTCAGGTCGTTTGTCTGGCGCTCGACGAGCACAATGGTGAGTCCCTTCCTCGTCCGAAGTTCGCTAAGAAGATGATAGATGGAACTCCTACCTGTTGGGTCCAATTCGGAGGCCGGTTCGTCCAATACCAAAACCTTCGGCTTGACCGCAAGCACACCGGCGATCGCCAGGCGCTGTTTCTCTCCGCCCGACAGTCTGTCGCACTTTCGGTTTTCGAGTCCTTTCAAACCGACAAGATTCAGGGCCTCCGATGCGCGAAGTTCGATCTCCTCCTTTGAAAATAGATAGTTCCTCAATCCGAATGCCACGTCCTCGAACAGGGTTCTGCCGATAATTTGCGCTTCCGGCTCCTGCATGACCATGCCGACATGCCGCGCTATGGTTTGCACGCGGTGTTCGGTCGGATCCATTCCCAAAATTCTAATTGTTCCCGTCAGTTTTCCTTCGTACGCTTGAGGTATTAGGCCGACTATTGCCCGGCACAAGCTGCTTTTTCCCGAACCGGAAGGCCCTTGCAGCGCAAAACATTCCCCCTTTTTCACGGATAGGTCGATCTGTTTTAGAGCCGGTTCGCTTCCGTTTTTGTAGCGAAATGAAAATGCATTCAGCTCGATCGAACTCTGCATGAAGCGGTTTCAAAGTTAAGGGGTCGATAAAGAGTAAACGTCTCGATACTTCCAAACGGGCGGAACTTTTTTTTCGGCGCTTCTCGGAGGCTCCCTACATCGGTCTGCTTTTGCCGACGGCTCTGTAGGCGATCGCCGCAAGCAGAACATTTGCCAGGGAACCCGCAACGAGAAAAGGCATAATAACCCATACGGCGCCCAAACCGCCGACAAAAAGCATAGTGAACGACGATAGTACGCCATTTAGCAGAACAGCCGCTGTCGATCCGACGATCAGTCCGAACTTGAGGACAATCCACCTGAAAACAACGGCCCAGAGAGCCATTTGCGCGGCAACGAACAGATGTAGGGGCAGTCCGAGAGGAAAGCCCACAATGCCGGATGTCAGCATATGGCCGATGGTCAAAACTGCGGCTCCTCCCCTATATCCGAAAACCAGGGCGCAGAAGTATCCCGGAGCCGAATCGAATCCGATGCTACCGACCGGACTGGGGATTTTGATCATGGCGCCAACGGCGCTCAATGCAACGAAAATCGCTATATACGCTACTCTTTTTACGGGAAGATAACCTGTTTTCGCATCTTCGTTCGGTGATGAATTCAATATTGCACTCCTGTAGTCGTCGAAACGTGGCGTTGCGTACTGTCTGTCGCAAATTCCGTTTCGGTTTTTGACGGATATTCTCTAACGGGAAAGAAAGCGGCCGATTTCCGTGACCGGTATTGCCGTCGAAAGACTCTCCGGCAGTTTTCCCCCACAGGTAAAAACGGCGCAGGTGGAGGGTCCGGCGGATTTTTGCACGTCGATGGAGTGGCCGTTTTGCTGGAACCGGCAGTTCACCCGCTTCGAAAGCCGATTTGTCTCCTGCAAAATTCCGCTCGAACCGATAGGCAGAACATCGTGAATGGATGCGCACCGCACGAGGCGCATCAACGGTTCGATTTGGACGATCTGCGGATCGTCCGCCCTCTCGATCTCCCCACCACCGACCTTTGGCAGCCCCAGGCAGTAGACGATATCTCCCCGCTGCGATCGGTTTACTTTCAGATCGGAAAACGGACAGATTCCGGCGGCACCGATCCCCAATCCGGTCTGACGCACGGTTATGTTCTTTTCTGTGCTGACGATACGGGGAAGGCCGTCAAATCCCGCAGTGCGCAGCTCCGTTTCGATTCCCGCCAGAATTTTCGTGCCGGTTGGTTCGGGTTCGGAGCAGATTGCTACGGTAAGAAGTCGGGGAGTGGCTCCCACCGCAACCAATTCGAGCATGGCGACCCGCGCCGTCAGGCGGCCTACCAGCTCGGCCGGAACCGAAACCGAATCGAGCTGCTTCTCGCCGATCCCTCCGCAGGAGTCGCATGTCGCAACGAGAAGACTTTTCGCATCGATTTCGCTGACCGCTATGTCTCTGCCCAGATATCCCATGGCCGATCAAATCGCAAAAAAGTCGGAAACTATCTCTTTGATAAAGACACTGGAATGATTGGCGGAATTTTTGCCTGATTGTCATACTTTCAGCAAATGGTCGGGTGCTAGCCATTCGGGTTCCAATTCGCTCTCTTGTGGAAGATAGATCCGAACGGAGATATCCAGATTGGCTAAATATCTGCACATCAAAGGACCGACCTCTTTCCATTCCAGGTTGCCGAGACCGCAACCCAAAGCTGGCATGGCAAGCGATTCAATCCCCTCCTTTTTGTAGTTTTTCTTTAGCCATACAAGGCCCTCCTCTATCTTGTCGATTTTGGAGTCGTGCCTCCAATGGTTTTTTGTGGGAAAAAGGAGAAACCATTTTCCGTTGTCTTTGGCCGAGAAGCTTGAAGGGTCGGCTACCAGTTGGAGATCGTAATCCGTTTCTCTTTTATATAGGTAGGGCATCCCCATTTTTATTTTTCTTTTTCGGCAAGCGTCTTGATAATTTACATAAACGCCTGGAAATTGATATTTTGCTCTAGATGCCAACCCTTTGCCCATTACTCCAACGATATTTACGCTTATGGTCAAAGTCTGCATTTCTGAAAAAAACACATCGCCGTTAACGAGATACAGGCTTTTGGTAATCGGGATTCTTTTGGACGGTTTGAAAAAAAGATTCGGTTCCGATATCACCGGCATGTTGCTGTTTTCCGAAAGCCTCTTTTTTACCTCTTCCGCGATATCCTGATTTGTGACGTAAATGGAATGAAAAGAGGTTTTTGGTATCTGTTCCGGAATCAAGCACTCAGCCATCATTTTTCTTTTGCTTCCGTCCTCGTCTGACCACCAATCGTTATGAATTGTTTTCCAAATCCCACCCAGTGCATTCATTCCCTTCGCGGCATCGAGAATATCGGATTTTGGGCTTGCCGCATTGCCGATGGAAATCATCACCCTTTGCATGTCTAAAATGTCGGGCGCAACCCCGATCACGACCAGTTCCCGAAGCGGGAACTCTATTGACACTCTATACATCATGGCGTTTCGTGCATTGAAATAGACGTTTGCAAAGTCCCAAAGAGTTTTCCCGTCTACCGGCCTGTTCTTTCTGTTTGAAACAATGTCGGGGTCGTATATTGACTTATATTGGATATTGTCGGCCATTATCCTATTGTGAGAAAGAATTCCCCGATTCATAATGGATGGCAGGTTTTCAATATGTGTAATGTAGTATAAACTCCTAATATCCTTTTTTTTCATTATATTGTCGGTAGGAAGTTCTGCATTGGTCGGACTCGGATTTTTCCTCACTGACCACAGCACAGTGAAACATCGAGTTTTTCGAGGGTTCCTGAAATGTCTTGTAAAGGAATCCCTGATCAGTAGTCGATATTCCTCTCCTTGTGTTTTCGAACCGGCATCTCTCTCCTGATTTTGCGCAGATAGTCCAGGTCGATCTCTCCGAATACAAGTCCCGTTCTTTCGGAGGCTTTTGCGATCACGGCTCCCCAAGGATCGACGAGCGCACTGGAGCCATAGGAGATTCGCCGATCGTCGTGCCGACCGTACTGCGCCGGATTCGCACCCGGTTTCCTATTCTCCCGATCTTTCGGGCACCTGCGGTTTTTTCCCCGTTTTATGTTTTTCTTTCGCGACTGACTAACTTGAAAGTCTCCTGATAGATCCTTTTTCGGGGTCCGATTGCGACAATTTTTATATCACGCTTCTCAGTAGTGTAGACGATGCGGATTTTTCCGACCCGAAGGCTTCGCTAACCCTTTAGTTCCTCCTTTAACGCTTTTCCGCAATGCGGGTCGCTTAGGATCATGCGCAATGCTTCTCTCAGTTTTCGCTTCAGTACCGGATGAACGTGCCGGATCGTCTTGGTTATATCGTTGGGAACCAGCAGCTTGGCTCTTGTCCGACAATCGACCACGTTTTACTCTCCGATCAATTCTTCGAGTGTATACAGCCTTGCCTTTTTTTCTCTCAGATTTTTCAAACCCGATTGTATCTCCTCCATGAGATCGTCGTCCGATTTTACATCGATCGTTTCCCGCCAGCTTTCGAATTCGTCAGGATTCATCAAAACGGCGGCGGCAGCACCATTTTTGGTGATCAGTATTTCGTCGCCCGTAACATGCAGGGAGTCTATCAGGGCGCTTAGTTTCATTTTTGCTTCGGAAAGCGATAGTGTCTTCATACGAATGTCCTTAATTATAGATGAAGCGGTAAAAAGTCGGTTTCGCATCAGTAGTCGATATTCCTCTCCTTGTGTTTTC
>CAZLTI010000232.1:0-4330 GCA_964562335.1 uncultured Pseudomonadota bacterium
GCGAGGTGTCCCCATACTCCATCACACCCTTTCCAGAACGACGGCTATGCCCTGTCCCACGCCGATGCACATGGTGCATAGCGCCCTTTGCGCTTTGGTGCGGACGAGCTGACGGAGGGCGGAAATCACGAGGCGCGTGCCGCTCATGCCTAGGGGATGTCCAAGAGCGATCGCCCCGCCCTGCGGGTTGATCCGTGGATCGTCATCGTCCAGACCGAGCTTTCTGGTGCATGCCAGCGCCTGCGCGGCGAACGCCTCGTTGATTTCGATGATGTCCATATCGTCCAGCGACAGATGCAGTCGGGAGAGCAGGCGACCGGTCGTCTCGACGGGACCGATTCCCATGATGCGCGGGGGCACTCCGGCTGTCGCCATTCCCAGTATCCGGGCTTGGGGAATCAGACCGAATCTTTGCGCCATCCGCTCCGAAGCGACGATTGCGGCTCCCGCGCCGTCGTTCACGCCGGAGGCGTTCCCGGCGGTGATGCTGCCGCCGGTGCCGCTGATCGACTTCAGGAGTCTCAATTTCTCCAACGACGTGCTCCGGAGATGTTCGTCGCTTTCGACGATTTGCGGATCGCCCCTCCGCTGGGGAACGTCTACGGGGACGATCTCTTCCGCCAACAATCCGCTCTGTTGTGCCGCCGCCGCCTTTTGTTGGCTCCAAAGCGCAAATCGATCCTGATCCTCCCGGCTGATAGCGTACTCCCGTGCCAGATTCTCGGCAGTCTGGATCATGGAGTCGGTGCCGTGCCGTCTGTCCAGCAGCCTGTTGACGAACCGCCAGCCGATCGTGGTGTCGTACACTTCGGCGGTGCGGGAGAACGCCGCAGTCGCCTTGCCCATTACAAACGGGGCGCGAGACATGCTCTCCACGCCGCCGGCAAGCAGCAGTTGCGCCTCTCCCGATGCGACGGCGCGTGCCGCCGAACCGATGGCGTCCATCCCGGAGCCGCAGAGCCGGTTTACCGTGACACCCGGAACCGATACGGGCAGTCCGGCCAGCAGGAGCGCCATGCGGGCCACGTTGCGGTTGTCCTCGCCTGCCTGATTGGCACAGCCCATCAGAACATCGTCCACCGCTTCCCAGTCGACGGTTCGATTCCTTTCCATCAGCGCCTTAAGGGGGATCGCCGCCAGATCATCGGTGCGAACGGAGGAGAGTCCCCCTCCATAGCGGCCCACAGGTGTACGAATGGCGTCACAGATATATGCTTCCTTCATATTTCGTCCGATTATATGGTCAATGGATAACAGGGAGTGTGTGCGGTACGCATGTCGCTAAAGCAACGCCTCCTTGGACGACCGGAGCTTTCTCATAGCCGACAGCATGGCCTCGCTCAGGCGGTCGATCTCCCTCTCCGTCATCACGGTGGAGAGGGCCGCCGTACAGGTGTTGATCATCAGAATTCCCTCGTCGTACAGAAGATTCAGGAGAAGCCGAAGGTTTGCCGCCGCTCTGCCGTCCATCCAAGCCGAGCGGTAGTCTGTGGGCGGTTCGGCTCGCAGATGAACCCGAAATAGGGAACCTGCCCCGGTCACGCAGGCTACGATGCCGGCAATTTCGATGGCCTCCCCGATCTGCCTTTTTGCCCTGTCCGCCAAGGCGTTCAGCCGAACCACAGCCTCCCTGTCGAACAGCTCCAGCGCGACTCTTCCCGCCGTCATCGTAACGGGGTTCGCCGAGAAGGTGCCGGAGTGTGGCAGCCGCATCGCAGGGTATCGGGGGTCCATCACCTTCATGACCTCGCTGCTGCCGGCAACGGCTCCGGCAGGAAATCCGCCGCCGATGACCTTTCCCAACGCCGTCATGTCCGGCTGCACGCGATAGAGTTCCTGCATGCCGCCCTGTTCGTTGCGGAAGGTGATCACCTCGTCGAAAAGCAGCAGCGCCCCGTTCTCCCTAGTCCACCGATGGACGGTTTCGATGAAGGTGTCCTGCGCCGGAATCAGCCCCACCCGATGGGGAAGCGGATCGATCAGCACTCCGGCTATCTCTCCTCCGTGCCTGTCAAAAATGGCGACGACCTCTTCGGCGGCATTGAAGGGAATTACCACCACATCGTCGAGAACGCTCTGCGGTGTGCCGACCGCGACGGGAACGCTGTTCGGGGCGTTTGCGCTTCCCCAGTTTTCGGGGCCGGCGGTCTGGCTCACCTCCGCATAGTCGTATGATCCGTGATAGGCGCCTTCGACCTTGGCGATCTTAGACTTTCCCGTGTAGGCTCGCGCAGCCTTCAGCATCGTCATCACGGCTTCGGTGCCGGAATTGGTGAAGCGGATTCTCTCGAATCCCGGAACCCTGCCGCACAGCAGCCTCGCGAAATCGATTTCCGCCTCCGTACCCATGGAGAATGCGGTTCCCCGCCGCAACTGTTCGAAAGCGGTTTCGAGGAGCGCCGGATGCGCATGGCCGTGGATCAGGGAAGCCATATTGTTGGCGAAATCAAGGCACCGTTTTCCCTCTATGTCCGTAACGTGGCAGCCGCTCGCTCCTGCGGCATAATGGGGATGCGGCCGACGATGGATCGTATTGCGGCTTACTCCGCCGGGAAGCAGCCGACACGCCTCCCGATAGAGCGATACGGAGGACTTTTCGGCGGTTGTGGAGATGTCGGTCTTCGGTTTCATACGGTATATCTTCCGATATTCCAATGAAGTGGGAACTTTCCGCGATATCCGCAACAGCAGGCATTAGCTTACGTTGATGGGCCTGCTCGCAGGGGAGCCGCCGTCCGTTCCGCAACGAATTCGAACGATATGCCCGGTGCCAGCTCTCTTACCACCAGGCCTGCGGCGGTAACGTCGATAACCGACAGGTTGGTGTAGATGCGGTCGACGATGCCCTTTCCGGTCAGCGGAAAGGTGCATTCGGCCACAATCTTCGGATCGCCGCTCCTAGTGGTGTGCTGGGTGATCACAAAGATGGTTTTCACGCCCGCCACGAGATCCATGGCGCCGCCGACGGCGGGAATCGCGTCGGCAGCCCCCGTGGACCAGTTCGCCAGATCTCCGCCGCAGGACACCTGCATTGCGCCGAGGACACAGATATCGATATGGCCGCCGCGAATCATGCCGAAGCTGTCGGCATGATGGAAATAGGAGGCGCCTGGAACCGCCGTGACCGGCTTTTTTCCGGCGTTGATCAGCTCTCTGTCCTCGGCGCCGGATTCCGGCGCGGGTCCCATGCCGAGCAGCCCGTTTTCGGTATGGTAGATAACCTCCCATCCCTTGGGAACATACTGGGCCACCATTTCCGGGATGCCGATGCCCAAATTGACGTAGGCACCGTCATAGATGTCCAACGCCGCTCTCTGCGCCATCTGCGCACGCGACCAGCCTTCCGCAGCCGTCATGGATACCTCCTTCCCTCTTTTACGAGTTGCGATTCCTGAGCCGGATTTTCGACCGAGACGACGCGCTGGACGAAGATTCCAGGGGTAACGACGCATTCGGGATCGATTTCGCCGGGTGCCACAATTCTGCCTGCCTGCACGATGGTTGTTGCAGCAGCCGTACACATGATGGGGCCGAAATTGCGGGCCGTTTTGTTATAGAGCAGATTGCCGTGCCGATCCGCCACTCTGCATTTGACGAGCGCGTAATCGGCTCTGATGCCGCGCTCCAGCACGTAGGTCTGCCCGTCGAAGACTCTTTTCTCCTTTCCCTCCGCCAGCGGCGTGTTCACCGAAGAGGGGGTGTAGAAGGCGGGAATGCCTGCGCCGCCCGCTCTGATGCGCTCCGCCAGAGTTCCCTGCGGAACCAGCTCCAGTTCGATCCTGCCGGCGCGATAGAGTTCGGGAAATACGACCGAATTCGCCGTTCTGGGAAAGGAGCAAATCATCTTCTTCACGCGGCTGTTCTCGATCAGTGCGGCCAATCCCACGTTGCCGCTTCCCGTATTGTTGCTGACGGCCGTCAGCTCCTTGGCACCCTGATCGATCAGAGCGTGGACCAGCTCGATCGGACTGCCGGCTTCGCCGAAACCTCCGATCATGACGGTCGCTCCGTCTGGTATGTCCGCCACCGCTTCGGCCGGCGTTCGCACTGTCTTATCCATCATATCGTCTCTCCGTCCGGCATGTCCGCCGCCGTTTCGGACGGCGTTCGTTCCGCTTTTCCCGCTGTCCTTCAGGAATGCGGGGCTGAAAAGATATGGAGTGCATCAGGGGGTCGGCGGCAACCGCCGCTGTCCGAGGGACTCCTGCAGCGCGGTCTCGATCTCCTGCAGCTCCTCCTCGAAGAAGTGCCGCTCGGAATCGAAGGGTTGCAGCAGTGCGATGCTATTTTTGCTGTCGTCGTACCTGGCCAGAAAGACCCTGTCCATCCA
>CAZLTI010000233.1:0-4284 GCA_964562335.1 uncultured Pseudomonadota bacterium
AAAAGCAGTACCAGCCCAATACGAACATAAGCACAAAACAGACGATGGCGACGATAACCACTCCATCGACGAGAGTCAGCGTCGCCAGATCGAAGAATGTCGGCAAAAAGCCCATATAGAACAGAATCACCTTCGGATTCCCCAAAGTGACGAGTAGTCCGCCGAGAAAGCTGTTCCAGTCGGAGCGGATACCTCCATTGGCCGCTGGCTCCCCCTTTTCCGGTTTTCGATTCCAGGTGTACCAACCAAGCCAAATCAGATAGAGCCCTCCCGCGATCTTCAGCAAAAAGAAGAGACGGCCCAGCAGCAAAGCGATGGTGGATAGTCCGAAAATGGCGAAAACAAGAAATATCAAATCGCCCAGCACTATGCCCAAAATCATAAAAATGGAGGAGCGGAAACCGGTAGAGAGCGACCGGGAAACCGCAGCGAACACTCCGGGACCGGGAGAGGCGGCCAGAAGCGTCATCGCCAGGAAAAAACCCATAGTGGATCCTGTGGTCATATCGCCTCCGTCGTTCTCATAGGGGAGAAAGTCCGTTACGAATCACTCGCTTCCCTCCTTTTTATTTTCTTCCGTTTGTATTAGGCTGAGAGTTCGCACAATGTGGTCCGGGTAGAATTCCAGCACGACGCATTGCTTTTCGTCCATCGGGAAGCATTCCCCCTATGGAAAAGGGGACATCGCAACGACTGGGAAGTATCCGGCAAAATGCAAATCAAATCCGGAATGCCGACAAAAAGCCGACATAAAGATCCAGCAGGCCAGACCCCTGCTGAAAAGATGTATCTGCTAAAGCTTATGTCCCAACAGATGTTGGGGGCAAAGTGGGCATATTACAGAAAAATCAAAAACGACAGCGAGAATTTCGACTTCCTCAAGGAGAAGTCGTTGATGCAGCAGATGAAAGCGACGCAGTCGGCCCTGAAGTTCACCTCCAAAAATGCCGCAAAACTCTACGAGGCTGCCTACAGAAGTTCGTTAAAGGATATCAAGGCCTGTACGGGCCTGTCCGAGGGGTTCCCACAGCCAACGGAAGAGAGCGAAACCACGGAACCGTCCGACCGCTCTCTGGAGAACGAATGCGATGCGGTAATCGTCTGCTGGACGCCCGTCAAATTTTTTCTGCCGGCCAAGACACTGAGAGACAAAGGAGTAGCGACGCAAAGACACACGGAAGCCCTGATTGCCAAACTGTACTACAAAGTCGTCGGCTACTATGCCGATCCCGACAATTGGGAGAGGGAAAAACTGACTCTCTACCTGCACGGAATTACGAAAAAATCGACATACCGAGAGGTTACGAAAGCCCTGGAACCGCTGAAAGCGGATCTGCTCCTGCTTGCGAAAGCGTACCAGCCCTTCAAGTTCGGCAAAGCCTCTCTCTCGAAAGATGTGGCCCAAGATGCCGATTCCTTCGACGATGCCATGAGCGTCGAGAGTTTCGAGTCGCAAGTACAAGCGCTTTATTGGTACGAATATCTCTACCGAGGGATGGAGCTGTTTCTGTTTAGGTATTATCTCACGTTGACAACCGCAACTCCGTCCGAACTGGCTATCGGCTACCTGGCGACTCTGTTCGAGCCGGTTTTGGCTTTGGCGATAGAGATCAAAACCCTATTTCTGGGCTCGTTCGAAACCGACCGCTCGAAAAAAGTCTTCAGAGTGCCTTTTATGAAACTGAAAGCGGAAAAGGCGGAGGAGCCTTTGCGAAAAAGGCTGAAGACGAAACAGGGCATTTATGAAACGTATGCATGCAACCTGGGGATTCTGGAAAGATTGGGGATGGACTACTCCTTTTCGGAGCCGCCCAAGCAAAACTCTCAGTGGTGGCTATTTGTGAAGCGTTACGTTCTGGGGATCGACCGACCGGTACAATCGCTCCGAAACCTGAAGCGTCTCAAGGAGGAGGTCTACGGCAACGAAGCGGAAAGGCAGGCCGAACGGAAAGAGGATCCGGGGGAAAAGGCCGAAATGCGGGAAAAAACCCTGACGGCAAAAAAAAGGGAGTTGAACGGCCGCCTGATCGGAATAGCGGAAGAGAGGAAAAAAATAGCCGCCATCGAAAGGAGCATCGAACGGGGACGAACTCTCGAAAAAGAAAAACGGATCGAATTCGAAAAGTTCAAGGAAAAAGTGACAAATGAGGAGCAGAGGCTGCTCCGGGAAGTTCAAAAGCTGAAAGTGGAGTTCCAAAACCTGGAGAGGCTTAAGAGGGAAAAAGAGGGGAAGAGCCGAAAGAGCGACCCGGAAGAAAAAGAGAAGAGGGAACAAATCGACCGAATAGAGGAGGAAGAGAAGGAGCTGAATCGGATAGAGGTTCGGGAAAGCGCATTAATGCATATCATGGCGATGCTAATCAACTGCGTCGGTTTCCAGCGGCAGGCAAGAGGGAAAATCCTGGAGAGATTCGAGAAGCGCGTCGATGCCGATAGAAAACTGGAGGAAAAAAGAATAGTGGAAATGCAAAGGCAGGTGGAGAAAAAGCTGCGCGGCATGGAGCGAAAACTGTCCAAAATCAAAAGACTGAAGCAGGAAGAGACGGCAAAAGTCCTGGAGCGGGATATCAAAAATTTCAAGAGGAACGTAACGGAAAGGTACCATGCCATCAGAAGAGACTCGAAGCTGATGCTGCAGAAGCAGGAGAGCAGACTGAAAAAGCTGGTCGATTCCATCGCGGATGAAAAAACGAACGGCGAAGCGACGGCACCGAGATCGATTTTGCAGCTGACGGAAGAGATTCAACCCGACGGCACATTTCGAAATAGCTTTGCCAACCATGTGACCCTAAGCATGGAGAGCCAATACGTCGAAACCCTGATCCCCTTTTACCGAAACCTCTTCAAAATTCTCTCCCTTTCCATTCGGCAAAAGGTGGCACTGATCCAATCGCTTGAAAGATCGAAGGGCACCGACGCAATTCCGATCGCTCTGTCCGAAGAGGAACGGACGGAATTCGACAGTATGATCGACAGTCGGAAGGAGGAGGCGAATCGGCTCCTGCCCGGGGTTCTGGAAGCAAAAGCCGTCTGCATGACCCAAGCGATACCGCTGGATACTCTATTGCATTTGCGCATCGACAATCGGACGTTTGCCGCCTTCCTCAAAATGAAAATCGTGGCGCCCGGAAGCGGAAAGCCGATCTCCATTCCCATAGAGGTGCTGACCAAACTATTGGAACTCAATAGCGCAATCAATCCGGTTCCCATCCATAATCTACTGAAAGAGCAGATCGACGAGAGGGATCCGCAGAAGTCGGTGGATATCGGCCGTTTGGTCAAATTGACAAGAGCGGGCTGACTCCCCTTCGAGATGGAGCAAAAGCGCATCCGACGAAAAAAAGCCGGAACCGCAAACCTGTTGTCGAGATTCGTCTTGAATTAATTATTTAGCCTTGTTAGAAAGGGCCGATTGTTGTTAAACAGCCAACAACACTTGGCGTTTCCGAATCGCTGTCTCCTTAACCGAATTCTTAAAATCATTGCCAATAGAGAAAAATGACAAAGTCCATACGAAAACTGAGATATTTTGCGGCAGCACTTGCAGTTTCAACGATGATTGCCGGCTGTGAAACGTTTACTCGGGACATGGTGGTGCAGATGCACCAGGGATCCGCTTTATCCTTCAGCGACCAAAACGAAGAGAAGGGAATCGTAAGCGGCAAAGTCGCGCTGGAAGCCTCGGACGAAGCGAAAAAGGCCGTTGCGGAATGGGTCGTCTACTGGAGCGACTCGGCATCGGAAAGAGGGAAAAGCGTTGAGGCCTGCTCCGGCACAGGTGCCGACGGCAGTATTTGCGAAATTTCGGATGCAAAAATTCAGGGCGATTATTTCGTTTTGTTCGCCGGCGACGGAAAGGGCAAAGAGTTCTTCACGGAATTGAGCGTTTCGGTGAAGGACAATATAAAGGAAGAGCCGAAGGAAGAAGAGACTCCGGAACCGACTCCGATAGCTGAAGCCGCCGAGGAGCAGCCGCAAGAGGTTCCTGTTGCCGCACCTGCGGTCGTTCAACCCGTAGTTCCCGACGAGCCGATCGCAGTGCCGAAGCCTGTAATCATCAAAGTGGAAAACATCCTCTACGATTTCGACCGAGCGGAGATCAAAACCTCGTATATGACCTATCTCGACGAAACGTTCGAAGGGGTCGAAGAAAAGGAGGGGATGAGCTTTGTAATCGCCGGGCATGCCGACGAGAGGGGTTCCAACGAATACAACCTGGCACTGGGAGAGAGAAGGGCCTACGCAGTCAAGCGGTATCTGATCAGCCTGGGATTTCCGGAAGAG
>CAZLTI010000234.1:0-4275 GCA_964562335.1 uncultured Pseudomonadota bacterium
TTCGGGAAGGCTTTCGAAAAACGGCGTTCGCCAGGGGATTCTGTTTCGCGACGCTCTCCGAAAGGCCAAAGGTTGGAGGTATGTGGAGCTGATGCAGGAGTTTTTCGACGCACTTCCGGTTTTCGTAAAGCACAACGGCTTTTTGGCGGTACATGCCGGACCTGCCAGAGGGGGTTGCAGGAGGGAAGAGATCATCAATGTGCGAAACAGAGAGAATCTGCTGTGCCAACTGATCTGGAACAGACTGAAAGGAACGCGTGCCTTTTCGGGCGGTCAGGAGTATTCTCCCGCCGATCTGGACCGTTTGCGGACGAAGTTGAAGTGCGCACCGGATGTGCCGATCATAGTGGGCCACAATCCTATGTGGAGTACCGGTAGGAAAGATTCGGTTTGGATCGATCCGTTAAACGTCAAAAATCATGTAATCCTGAGCAGCAGCAGCGGACGGAACTGCCCATATATCTCAATCGAAAACTTCAAGCGGCTTCAGGTGAAACATACCATGGAGCCTCCGAAAGGCTCCTGATGTCACGTCAACGCTCCGCCGACCGAAGTCCGGATGGGGATCGGTTCGAACGAAGGCAAGGCGCCAGCACCAAATTGCGATACTCTGAGCAAGAATGAGAGCCAATCTCCATCCGGGCTGGTAAAGGAAAGGAAGCGTCAACCGGCTGTTGACATGACACTAAGAGGTATTCGTCTATGCGAGAGGTCGGCTGTGCAAACCGGGTCTGAGGACAATCTGACAAAATGACGTTGCAAAAGGGTGCGGGTGTGGTTGTTCGCCGGACGAAGGGATTTTACCGTCTGCGAACGGAATGCGGAGAGGAGGTGGAGTGTAAAATCAAAGGAAAACTATTTGAGCACAGCCGATTCGACAACCAGGTAGCCGTTGGAGACAGGGTTACCTATACGCTCTCGACCGCCGATAGCTTCGGGTTGATCGACCGTATCGAAAAAAGGGACAGCTTTCTGTCCCGCAGTCGGGTGGGAATCGAAGCGGAGCAGGTTATCGCGGCAAATGTCGACTATCTTTTTCTTGTCTGCTCCGTGAAGAATCCCGCATTTAGATACAACCTGGTCAATCGCATGCTGGTGGCATCCAATGTCGGACAGATCGATCCGGTTCTGGTTGTCAGCAAAACCGACCTGTCGGACGAAATGGAGATCGACCGCCTGATCGAGCCGTATCGCCGCGTCGATATGGAAATTGTTCCTTTTTCTACGGAGATCGAAAGCGAAGATACAAAACTGCTTGAGTTGATGAGCGGCAGCGTAAGCGTTTTGGTAGGGAAGTCCGGTACGGGCAAATCGTCTCTCTTGAACAAGCTGTTCCCCGGTTTGAACCTAAAAGTCGGATCGGTCAGCTCCAAGACCTCTAAGGGCTCCCATACTACAACGTTCGCCTCGATGCATGAGATAGCAAAAAACAGTTACGTGATCGACACTCCCGGAATCCGGGAATTCGGCTTGTGGCAGGTGACAAGGGAAAATCTGGGAGAATACTATCCTCTTGTCCGGGAGTATCGTTTTTTCTGCAAGCATAGAAACTGTCGCCATGTGCACGAACCGGAATGCGCCGTAAAAAGAAAGGTGGAAGAGGGCGTGGTCAGCGGAGTTCTGTATAGGGGATACGTGTCGATATTCGACTCCCTGGATTAGAGTTCGCGGGTCCCGAATGTCGACTGCGGCATCGGTCCGGGCATCCTACTGCGAGGTTTCCCATTCGGAAATTTTCCCGAACGTTATTGGCGATATCGATTCCAGTCGGCTTCTCGAAGAGAGGTGGGTCTCCCGCCGGAAAAATTACTGCGAGAAGAAGCCGCTTTGGGCCGAAACTATCAAGGACCGGGCGGTGGTCGGGAGTGAGACGGGCGTTCAACCGACGTATGGCGTCACTTCGCTATCCATGTTGAGTTCGTCGCCGACTCTCTTTAATCCCTCCTCCAATTCGTGTAGGGAAATTTTCGGGGGAACGAGGACAATGGCGGATATTGAGAAGAGCGGCGTTCCGCTCATGGGCGCTTTTACGACGGAGGTCTCCAGGCTCTCGATATTGATGCCGCATTCGGCCAGGTGGTGCGTGATTTCGTGCACCACGCCCTCGTGGTCCGCCCCTGCCATCTTCACATAAAAGGGTATCCAGCCGGAATACTTCTGCGGGTCGCCCGGATCCGTTTCCACAGTGTTTACGACGTATCCCTCCTCTTTCAGCGAAGTTATACGTTGTTGAAGGCGTTCGATCCGATCCTCCGGTACCGCCACAAGCATCATCATGGCGAATTCTCCTCCCAAACGTGCCATGCGGCTGCCTTCGATATTGCCGTTGCACTGCAAGACCATCTCCGTAACATGATCCACTATCCCGATTTTGTCGTGCCCGGTAAGTGTCAGCACTAGATTTTTTGTCATGTACAGTCTCCCTGGTTTTTCCTCATTCCGCCCGCAGATATCTTTTCAGCTCCTTCGAGATGTAGGCAAGATGCTGCTTTTCCTCGTCCGCCATCTCCTCCAGCAGCTTTCTGGAGTCTTTTCTTTCGCTCTTTCGGGAAAGCCGCATATAGAGATCCTGCGACTGGGCTTCGATTCCCATGCTGAGTCCGAAAATATCGGGTACGCTCTGTATTTTGGAAACAACTTCAAAAGGCGACTGTTTTGCGATTTCGCCGCCCTCCAAGACATCTTCATACTTTTTTTTCAGTTCGTTCGGGTTGGGCTCTTTTCCGGTCTGTTCGGCATAGCTTCCCAGCAGCCGCTCTTTATGCAGGTCTTCGTATCCGGCCAGTTTCGAGTAGATTTTCTTTAGGTCGGGATCCTGCTCCCTGTCTGCCAGAGCTAGGTAAAATCGCTGCAACCCCTCCTCCATTGCATAGGCAAGTTCCCAGACGCCGTCGTAGTCCATCGTGGGGACAATCAGGTTCAGATCCGCCTCGTACTCTCCGGTAGCTTGAATGCCCAGCCAATCCCTGATGTGAAAGCCAATGTCGTATACCTCCACGAAACCCTGTCCCACAAGCCACTGGGCAGCGGCTTGGCTTCGATTGCCGGAACGGCAGTACACAATGGTGGGTTTGGCCGGATTCAGGTCCGCCATTCCCGCCGTGAGTTCGTCCAGAGGGATAAGCCGGGCACCCGGCAGATGCTCCTCTTCGTACTCTTCGTGCAACCTTACGTCGACGAGTTGGTACTCCTCGGCTTTTCTACTGTCCATGAATGCCCTGGCAGCCGCTTCGTCCATAAGTTCGGGTTTTGATATCACCGATTTGAATCGCATCTGTCCTCCCTAATCAAGTCCACATTTCATATTTGCCGGTACTGCGATATCGATGCGTTTCGGTTTGGGAAGATTCAAACTCTCCATGATGGATCGGAACTCCTCTTCCGTTTTTCCTTCGCCTAGGCGCGGGTTGAACCTCTTCTCTTCCGCAATCGAGGTTGCCGTGACTCCCTTGTAGTCGTGTGCCGGATATACGGTAATGGCTTCCGGAAGTCGAAACAGCTTCTCCTTCACGCTGGTCCACAGATTGGCCGAAGATCCCTGCTGGAAGTCCGTTCTTCCGCAACCGCGAATCAACAGCGTATCGCCGGTGAATACTTTGTCTTCGATCAGATAGCTTGAGCAGCCGTCGGTATGTCCCGGTGTTGCGATCACCTGGATGAAAATGCCGCCGAAGGTGAGTTTGTCGCCGTCTTTGACCTCTACGTCGGCACAGGAGACTTTGGCCCCAACGCCGTAGACGATTTTGGCCTTTTTGCGTTTTCGAATTTCTCCTGCTCCCGTGACGTGATCCGCATGCACATGGGTTTCCAGTAGGTAGAGCAGTTTGATCCCCAATTCGTCCGCCAGCTTCACGTCGCGCTCAACCTGCTCCTTTACGGAGTCGATTAATACGCCCTCCATTGTGTTCGGGTCCGCCAGCAAATAGGTGTATGTCAAAGTTTCCCTGTCGAATAGCTGCCGGAATATCAGTTCCTGTCTTTGTTCTCCGCACATCCTTCACTCCTTGATATCGTGTGTAGCTACTTTATGGCGTATGTGTTGGTACTGCACTGGTCCGGTGCGAATCGGAATATCGCGTTGTTTGTTTCGGTACAAGCGAAACGCCGGAACTTCGGATTTTAGCGAAAAGAAAATAAACGACAAGAGAAAACCAGTGTAAATAGGGTCGGAGCAATTTAAGTATTGATAATATTGTACTTTTTCGGGGGGTGGGAACATATCCGCTCATACACAATCGCACCCATAACGCCTGCATCAGTTGCCGCTTGCAAGCT
>CAZLTI010000235.1:0-4239 GCA_964562335.1 uncultured Pseudomonadota bacterium
CCGCACACTTGCCTGTGTGGCTGCCAGTTTTCCGTCGCTGGCATAACCGGCAATGTGCGGCGTCGCAATAAGGCAGAGATCCAACAGGCGGCGATCGATATGCGGTTCGTTTTCCCACACGTCCAGTACCGCAGCCGAGAGACGATTGCTGCGCAGTGCATCGAGAATCGCCCGATTGTCCGCAACGGCTCCTCGCGAGGTATTGATCAGGCAGATTCTTTTTCCGCATCGAGCAAAAAATTCGGCATCCACCAGACCGTAGGTTCTATCGATACCGGTTTTGTACAGAGGAACGTGCAGGCTGACGATGTCCGCCTCTTTTTGAATATCGGCCAGCGAAACGAACGGTCCGCTTCCCTCGCGTCTCTGTCGCGGCGAATCGTTCAGCAGCACCTTCATGCCCAGGATTTCCGCCGCTTTTGCCACCTTCGATCCCGTATGGCCGACGCCGATCACGCCCAACGTCTTTCGCGACAATAAAAAATCCCCGTAACTTGCCAATTTTACGAGTGCCGCCGCCACATACTGCTCCACCGATCCGGCATTGCATCCGGGGGCATTCCGCCACCGAATGCCTCGCGACCGGCAATAGACCGGATCGATATGATCGTGGCCGGCCGTGGCTGTCGCAATATATTTGACTGCGGTGTCGTGGAGAAGCGCTTGATTGCACGCGGTTCTGGTGCGAAGGACCAGCGCATCGGCATCCCTCACCGACGCGTGCGCGATTTCGCTGCCCTTGCGGTATTCCACCCGAGCGACGGATTCGAAAGCGCCCCGAATGTAGGGGATTTTATCGTCGACGACAATTTTCATTCTTCGGAGCGATCGACATCCGATGACAACAGACCCTTGTGCTCGAACAGCTCTCTCAGCAGTGCGACAGGAACGTTGCCCGCCTCCAGAAAAATCTTGTGGAATGTCCGATCCAATTCGAGTCTCTCCATTTTCCCCTTCTGCGCAGCCTTCAAATCGTTCTTCAACTCCCATACCAGACGGTTTCCGGTCAGATAGGAGAGAGGATAGCCTCGTTCGTAGGAGTACCAGTTCAGCTCCGCCTGGACGCGTCCGTCGGTAAACCCCGTGACCTCCTTAAGAAGCTTGGCCGCATTGGCGAAGACATCGTCCGAATCGTAGCGAAGGCCCAGGCCGATATCCAGGTATTCGACTTCTCCCGACATAAAATAGAGGTCGATGGCTACTCTGGCGGCAAGACGCGATATTTCGCGTTTGGCGGAGAAGCGGCACTCCTCCTTCAGCTCCTCCATATATCCGACATCCAGCATATAGTCTTCCATCATGGTTGCCCATCCCTCCGCCTGATCGGCGGCATCGAACGTTTTCCGAAACAGGGAGCGGTTTTGTCCCGCAGTCGCCAGATGCAGATGGTGTCCCGGTATGCCCTCGTGAATCATCATAATCGGAATTCCCAATTCCGTATGCTCGTCCAGCTGATCCTCCTTCAGCGTCAAATAGACCGTGCTGACTCTTTTTCCCTCCCGAAAGGGCGGCGGCGGCATCATGGCACCGGCGGGGAGGGTGGGTTCCATAAACGGCGGCGTCCTTATGACCTGCATATCCTGACTTTTTGGAATAGGGAACAGCTTCCGGCTTTGAACGAACTCTAATATTCGCTCATTGTGCGTTTGGTATCTATCCAATACGGACTCTATCGCACCCTCTTTCAGGGATACGCGAAACTTCTCGTTCAAAAATCGATGAACGTTTTTGTGGTCGGAGGACTCGGGCAGGGAGTATTTTGCTACAAGTCTGGCGGTGATGGCGTCCAGTTGCTCTTTTGTCTCTCCGATAAAACGCGCCGCCATTAAACGGAGCTCTTCCGGAGTTTGCCGGATTCCCCTCAATCGAATGATTCGGCACATCTCCTCGTAACCTACGGCAAATTCGTTCGTTTTCGGCATCGCCTTCAATATCCGCATATATTCGCCTATTGAGGTCTCGGCATGTTCGATGGCGCGCTCCAGCTCCTTCAGTTTGGAATACTCTTCTTTTTCTCCCCAGTTTTTTAGTGTTTTTAAAAAACCGGGAATTTCGCCAACCATTTCCAGATCGATTTTCGCCCATCTTGCGACCGGTTTTTCCAACCTATCCGCATATTTTGCCAAATATCCGGGAATATCCCGAACTCTTCCTAGGATATCGTTCAAGCGTATCGAGGCCGGTCTCGGATCATTGATGAAAATGCAAAATATTCCGTAGGTGATTTCCTCCCCGGCCATGGGGAGCTGTTGGTATTCCGGCCTGCCGTTGCACAAACGCGTATTTTTGTTCAGCAGGAAACCGACGGCCAGTCCGGCAATTTTCAGATCCAGCTTTTCATCGAATGTTAGGTTGTCGGTATCCGTTCGGTCGATCTTTTCCAAAAGTATCCTGCATTTCTCCGCAGTGCTGCGGATGCGCTCCTCCGACGGGTCGGGCAGACGATCCAAATCCTTGTCGATACCCAAAAAAACGCATTGATTGCTATCGCTTGCAATCAGGTCGAAATACTCGTCGGCAATCGCCTGGTAGCCATTATTCATCGCCGTTCTCCCGTTTCGTTGCGAAAAGATCTTCATGTCATGTCAACTTGTCAATATCGTATAAATTACAGGCCCCTCTAAAAACCGGATCAACAGCTCGCCCGCCGACAGGACCGAACGCCTTGAGCAGCCATAGCTTTCGGCTTTTTTGCAGTCCTTGCGATCAGTCCGGCCGATCAAAATATGCGCCTTCAATTGCCTGCCCTATTTTTTTCCACCAATTCCGGGGATGACACAAAAGCCCGAAGAAGCTTGTGAACCGAAAAAATTCCAATTCACGCCGAACGAAAACAATTTCATCGAACGACTTCAGCCAATCAGTTCATATCCAAAGGACTTTGAACCGCTCTTGGGCCTTTATTGACAACATGAGTATAAATCATAGTGGTGCGCACATCTTGATGTCCCAACAACTCTTGAATGGTTCGTATATCGTACCCATTTTCCAGTAATTGCGTCGCGAAGCTGTGTCGCAGAGTGTGCACATTCACCTTTTTTTGAATATTTGCTTTCTCGGCAGCCCTTTTGATAGCCCTCTGCAAAGTCGACTGATGGATATGATGCCGACGGACAAGTTTGGTTCTTGGATCGACGGAGAGCGTTCTGGAAGGAAACACCCATTGCCAGGCCCATTCCCTGCCCGCATTCGGATATTTTCTTTGCAAAGCTTCCGGCAAATATACGGGTTGGAGGTCGCTGCGACGATCTTCATCGTAAAGTTTCCTAAGCTCGGCAAGATGATCGTTAAGATCGTCATTAACGCTTTCGGGTAAAATTGTTTGACGATCTTTTGCCCCTTTTCCAAATCGAATAGTTAAGGCTTTCCTCTCAAAATCGATATCTTTAATCCTAAGACGTAGGCATTCACTACTTCGAAGTCCACCACCAAATATAATACGGGCCATCAAATTATATTCAGCTTCCAAATGCTCAATTAAGCGTCTGACCTCATGTAACGAAAGGACAACAGGCAATCGAACTTTATTGCGTGCCCTTGTAGCGTCTGAAATATCCTTAACCTCCCTGCGCAGAATCAATTTATATAAAAAAGTCAGTGCATTAAGTGCCTGATTCTGTGTTCCGGCGGCAACTTTTCGATCGACCGCCAGATGGGTTAAAAACTGTTCGATATCATGATCGTTTAGCTGATTGACATTTTTTCCTCCAGTGAACCGATAAAATCTTCCGAGCCAGCTTAAATAGGTTTTTTCGGTACGAATCGAATAGTGCTTCAATCGTAGAATTCTTCTCAACTCTTCAACGGCCGCAGTCCAGCCTATCGGTTGTTTTGAAGTGCTACCGACCTGTTCTTTCTTTCCTATCCATTCCCGGTACAGACGAATCGCATCCTTCGCTTGTTCCACCTGCCAATCAAGCCCGATTGCAGCTAGGTGCGAAAGAAAGCCTTGTATATCCGACCGGGCGATCGGGGCGAACTCTTTCAAATTGTTAAATTTGAGAAACCGATTCACCCAAGAAATATGGAGTTTTCGGGTTTTCTCATTGATCGACCGAAATTGTCGAAGATATTCCGAAAAGGATTGCATATTGAAAAGTTGAAATATTTATGCGTCTTGATAATGCTCAATATATGAACAAAAACAAGCCGCATTTGCGCGTCTTGACAATCCTCGATATATGAGCAAAAACAAGCTGCGTAGAATAGATCAGACTTGGATGTTAACATACAACATAC
>CAZLTI010000236.1:0-773 GCA_964562335.1 uncultured Pseudomonadota bacterium
GGGACTTGGATATCGTGGAGGAGCGGGCCTGGGACGGCGGAAACGTTACTCTGCAGCTCCGTTTCTAAAAACCGGTCGACATTCCCGGTCGATCGTAGCCAGCAGCTTGTCGAATCTTAAAGCAATGGAAAAGTCGAACATGGCGAACGAATCGGACACCGAGGCAGTATTGCGGGAGATCGACTATTTTAAAAAAAAACGAATCGAGAATGCAGTACGCCGACTTCAGGAAACGAGGACTCTTTGTCGGCTCCGGCGTGACGGAAGCCGGTTGTCGGTCTGCAATAGGGCAAAGGCTCAAACAATCGGGGATGCATTGGTCCGTACGAGGCGCAAACAACGTTATCGCCATGCGGTGCTGTCTTTTTGGCAATAGATGGGAAGACTTCCGGGAGTCTCGGGTTCTGGCTTGAATAGCTTTACACAAATTTGTCGCACACCCGATTGGTATCTGTAGCTTGATTTATTACCTGATTTCCTAATAGGGCAGTCTTTTTTGTGTTGACTATGGGAACCGCGATATTGTCGTCTGTCTCAGATGCTGTGTGGAGAAGAGGGCAGAGAGGATGGCAGAATAGTATCGTATTATGATTTCGGCATATTGCTATTAACCGCCCTTCCCAAGACGAAAACGAAAGCTTCCATACGAAAAGCAACGAATTCCGTACCAGTCGTCAGTCTTTTAAGTTTGGCTGGCAATTTAACCGACAACAAACTGCATCGGGCCATGGAGCGATTGCATTTTGAAAAGCAACTTAAGCAATCCGGCTTCC
>CAZLTI010000236.1:783-2023 GCA_964562335.1 uncultured Pseudomonadota bacterium
GGGCGAAACTCTTCCGCAGGCAATGCTCGCCGCTCTCGTTCGGCCTTTGCCGGACGTCCGGTCCATTTCCAATTTTTACGGAAGGCTATTTTCCGTCTTTGTCGAAGGCGGAAAGAACGTCCCGTACGATTTCCCCAAGCGCGACAGTCTCCCATGGCAGACATCGAGGATACGAACGGCCCGACAAGCCTATCGAAAAAGAGGTTTCTCTCCTCCAGCCCACCACAACACCCCGCATGCGGGTCCGCACAGGGCGTTTCATCTAAATGGAGCCAGCTTACTTCCAATATCACGAACTGAGATCACTCCTTGTTGTTCCAACCAACAGAAAAAAAGAAGACTGTGCCAAGGAAGAGCAGCCATTGAAGCTATCATCGGTCATTTAAAATCTGATTTTCGATTATCACGCAATTGTCTTAATGGGCAAATTGGAGATCAAATAAACCTCCTTCTGGCAGCTTGTGCCTGGAACCTCAAAAAATGGATGGCCGCTGTGGCCTTTTTTTATTTTGCCCTAATATGTTGGTTGTTTTTTACAAATAATGAGAATGAGCATCCAACATAAGGATATTTTGTTATGCCGCTATTTTTACCGCTTCGTCATTTTTTACAAATTGATTAATACCAAAATCATTTTTCGGAATCGGCTATCTAAAGATAACGATCTAAGATATACGACCTACCTCTTCTCCTGTGCAGTACTATCAAAAAGAGGACAATCATGTGTGGAATTATTGGAGTGATCGGTCCCGGAGATAACAACGATGCAAGTCCATCATGGGCATCCTATGATGCCTACCGAGGTTTGCTCACGATGCAGCACCGGGGGCAGGATGCTGCGGGATTGCTCTGCTACGATGCTTACTCCAAAAGTTTTTCGCAACATAAAGACTTGGGGCTCATTGCCAATGTGTTCGACAAGGATGAAATTGAGAGGCTTAAAGGCAATATGGCAATTGCTCATACCAGATATGCGACTGCCGGATCGGATAAAAGAAATGATATTCAACCTCTTGCTTCGGGACTTTCCTATGGGGTAGGGATGGTCCACAATGGAAACATTCTCAATTACCATTCCTTAACGGAGTTCTTACGAAATAAATACCAGCTGCAACTTTTAACCAACAACGACCTGGAGATCATTCTTGGCATTTGGTGCCATGAACTATTGAAGCAAAGAAACTCCAACGGGGTGCATTTCGATTTCAAGTCGGGCAAAAAGGCGGTGAGAAAAGTTTTT
>CAZLTI010000236.1:2033-4233 GCA_964562335.1 uncultured Pseudomonadota bacterium
AACGCCGTGAAAATAAGAAGGAAGAGGAACGTCACCATAGCTACTGTTTCAGCTCGGAATCGATCGCCATTAATTTTTTGGGGTACCAGTTTGTTCGGGATATAGCACCGGGAGAATTCATTTTTATCGATACGGATGGAAATGTTCAGACGGAAGTCGTTTCAGCCAAAAATAAAAAAGTGGCTCACTGTATGTTTGAGTGGATCTATTTTTCTGCCTCTGAAAGCGTTATGGCAAAAAAATCGGTTTATTCCTCCCGTTTGAACCTTGGCCAGATCATGGCCGCAAAAACCAAACACGTTCTAAAGAAACAAAATATTATACCCGACGCTGTTGTGCCCATTCCCGATACCAGCCGACCTTCGGCAATCGCTTTAAGTGACGAATTGAAGATTCCGTATCGCGAAGCCCTTATCAAAAACCGCTACATTCAAAGGAGCTTCATTCTCAATTCCCAGGAGGCCAGAGAAAGGGCTATCGAACTGAAATTGAGTCCTATCATCAGTGAGATAGAGGGCAAAAACATTCTTTTGGTCGACGACAGTATTGTAAGAGGGACGACCACGATAAAAATCGTATCCTTATTACGGGCTTATGGCGCGAAAAACATTGTCATAGTCAGCACCTGTCCTCCTATCCGCTATCCGTGCTACTATGGAATCGATTTTCCGACCTCTTCCGAGCTTATTGCGCATAACCGCACGAAAAGCGAAATCGCCCATTTTATCGGGGTTTCCAATGTGATATATCTGGACATCCGGGATCTTGACAAAGCAATTGGAATCAGAAATTTGTGCAAAGCGTGTTTGAACGGTAAATATCCGACCAACACAGAAGATGGTGAAATTTTTGCGGCCAGAAGAGGAGAAAAAAAATGAAACTATTGGTTGTATTTGGAAGTCTGTCGGACAGCGCAACATACGAGCCATTGTTAAGAGGGCTGGAAACTTTGGGGGAATGTCAATTTGAAATTATTTCCGCTCACAGGGATCCGAATAAATTGCATCGTTGCTTAGAGAGCTCCTCTTACGACGCAGTAGTTGCTGGCGCGGGACTTGCTGCCCATCTACCGGGTGTAATTGCCTCCCAAACCGATAAAGCCGTTCTGGGTGTTCCCGTCAGGGCTAATTTCGGCGGTCTCGATTCGTTAATGTCGATCCAGCAAATGCCGTTTGGGGTGCCCGTGATTTCTGCGGCGCCCGAACATCCGGAGGATATCGTGGTATTTGTTGCATTGTGGCAGGACGCCAGACGAAAAGGCGTTACGGGAAAAAGAATTAATTTGATGACTCCCAGGGAATGGATAGAAAGGCCCCAGTTTTCAAAAGAGGTAATCAGAGCCAAAGAATACGCCGCACAAGAAAAAATAGAGCTCCATATGATCGACAGCTTTCATACTGACGGCAATCCATGTATTGTTTTGACCAACAGCGGAACCCATGTTTATAAGGATATATTTTGCATTCACGTTCCGGTGCTTGACGATTACGAAAAGGGCGATCCCAACCATGCCGTGGAATTTTTCAATCTTGTAAATACTGGAGGCGTGTGGGTCGGGGTCAACAATAGCAGAAACGCAATCATTGCAATACAAAGACTGTTTGCGTGTCCCCCGTAATGTTGCACCGCGAAACATAAAAAAAGGAGGATACGCGGCTATCGCCTCTCATGTTCATATCCCCCCTCCATACCCTGGCGGACGCGACAAAAAAGAAAAACCAAACCGGACAGGGATCAAGGAGTGGGGTTGTATCCCTTCATTTAGACAATTCTCATATTAAAAAGCGAGTCCGGTTATGAAAGAGTTTCCCATCCTTTTTGAAGGATCCGTAAAAACGGTACGAGGCGTTGAAGGGAAAAGTCCTTACCTTTTTGAATACACTGACAAATATTCTATCTTCGACTGGGGTGAAATGCCGGATTTGATCGAAGGCAAGGGGGAGTCCCTGGTTTTTATGGGCAATCTCTTCTTTACTCTTCTGGGCATGCCCGAAAAGTGGCGCGACTGGCGCCTCTCCCCCACAACGAAGGAGCGCTTCGAAAATTCGACAACACTCAAAGAGATCAAAGAGCATGGTGTTGCTCACCACTGTCTTGGCCAGGTGGAAGGAACGGCCAACAAGTTGGCGGTCAAGCCCGTAAAGGTCATTAGGCCGAATCCATATCAAGAAAACGGTGAACTAAAGTGGGACTATTCCGC
>CAZLTI010000237.1:0-4171 GCA_964562335.1 uncultured Pseudomonadota bacterium
GCTTTTCGAAATCGCTTTCGAATTGGGCCTTCTCCCTGTCGGACAAAGGCTCCGTAGCCGCCTTTTTCTCCGGCGCCCTCCCTCTTCTCAAATGAAAAAACAGCAGAAGTGCCGCCAGAACGATCACGACCCCAGGCAGAAACCACAATATCAGGTTGAAGCCGCTTTTTTCCGGGTTTCTGAGAATCCACTCTCCATACCGCTCTTTGAAAAACTGCAGAATTTCCTCTTCCGACTTTCCCTCTTGGAGCAGGAGACGGATTTTCGATTTCATATTCAGCGAAAAGCCGGCTTCCGACTCCTTTACGGAGAGTCCCTGGCAGGTTGGGCACCGAAGCTGATGGGCTATTTTCCGTACGCGATCATCCGTCGCGTCGGCAAGAAGAGTGTGAAATGCCGGGACGCTCAATAGAAAAAGCCCGATCCAAAATACCACTCGCCGTTGCGCTTTCATCGTTTCCCCCTCAAGACGGTCCCAATCGGTCGAGATTCAGTTCCGCCCGGATAAACTCCTCCAAAATCGAATCCTCTATGGCTCCCAGCACTTTGTTGTGAATGATTCCGCCTTTGTCGATGAGGAACGTTTCCGGCACTGCCGTCACTCCGTACTCCAGAGCGATAGTGCCTATTTTGTCGTCGGGTGCCAGCATGTAGGTTTTTTTGTACTTTCGAATGAAACGCAAGGAGGCCTCCCTGCGGTCGTTGACGGCAATGCCGATAAACACGGCTCCCTGGGGAGTGTATTTCCGGTGCGTCGATTCCAGTATGCGCGCCTCCTTCCAGCAGGTCGTGCACCACGAGGCCCAAAAGTTGAGAACGATCGGACGGCCCTTAAACTGCTCCAGCGAGATTTTTTCTCCGCCGAAAGTGGTGGCGCTAAAATTGTAGGCGGGCTTGCCGATCTGCGCCGAGGGAATCTTCCTCGGATTGTCCGCGAAGTACAGCCCGTAGAGAAAGAGCAACAACGTCAATGCAGAAACAATCGCGGCAAGCTGAAAGTAGATATTCCTTTTCATGGTTCGGTTATCCTTTTATCTCCTGTCCTTTTTCCTCCTTTTCCCTTCCGCTTTCTTTCTGAGCTGAATTGGCTTATAGGAAAGGCAGAACAGGACGCCAAAGCAGATCAGGACCATTCCCGTCCAGACCAGATTGACCAAAGGGTTGACGTATGCGTTGATCGTAGCCGATCCGTCTTGATTGATCGAACTTAGACTCAGGTACAAATCCTCCCGAATCGAGCGTCGAATCGCCACCTCCGTCATGGGTTGGGGGGAGGTGGGATAGTATGCCTTTACGGGCAGCAGCGTTCCCAACGATCGTCCGTTTTGAAACACTTCGATGCGCGCTCCCTCCCGCCGCGTATTTTTTTCCGAGAACCGTTCGATTCCGGCGAATTTCAATAGATATCCGCCGAACGATCTGCTCTCTCCCGGAGAAAACGAGAAGCTGGCTTCCCTGTTGTAGAAATTGCCGTAGAACCCGACGGTCATCACGACAACCGCCAGATGGACGATCAGCGCCCCCTTCTTGCGCCGGTTTTTTGTCATCCAGGAGGCCCAGCTTTTTTTCTCCGACCGATGGATGCTCCTGTTGGACTGCAGCAGTTCGAGGAGCAGGATCGTACCGGTAAAGAGCGTGATCCAGGCCGCCACCGGCACCTCCCAAGTCATGGGCAGCAACGCGGCGATGGCGACGGTGCAGAGCGTGGCAAAAAGGGCGGGAAGCGTCATTTTCGTTTTCAGCGGACGGCGACTGGTCTTTTTCCATCCCAGGATGTGGGCGATGCCCATCAGCAGGATCGTTCCCATGCCCAACGGCAGCATGATGGTATTGAAAAAAGGGGCCTGAATGGATATTTTCTTATCGGCCAATCCCTCCGCCAGCAGGGGAAAAACGGTGCCGTACAGCACCGTAAAGGCCATTCCCGTAAACAAAATGTTATTGAGCAGAAAGGAGTTCTCCTTTGAAAAAAGATCGGAGGGCCGGGTTTTCGACGACAACAGCGGGATGCGGATTTTCAGAATGATATTCGTAAAAATCAAAATAAAGGCGATAAAAAAAAGAAAGGCGGGACCAATATTGGATTTCGCGAAGGAGTGAACCGAATTCAAAACGCCGGAACGCGTAATAAAGGTGCCTAAAATAGATAGGGTGAATGTTGCGATAATCAGCAGCATATTCCATATCTTCAGCGTATTTCTCTTTTCCTGCACGATGACCGAATGGAGGAACGCGGTTCCTGTCAGCCAGGGAAGCAGCGAGGCGTTTTCGACGGGATCCCATGCCCAGTAGCCGCCCCATCCCAATTCAAGATAGGCCCACTCCCCCCCCAGCACCATTCCTAGCGTCAGAAAAAACCAGGAGAACAGAGTCCAGCGCCGGGTGCTCAGGATCCACCGATTGTCCAGTTTGCCCCTCAGGAGGGAGCCGACGGCAAAAGCGAAAGGAACGCTGAAACCGACATATCCGATGTATAGGGAGGGAGGATGGTAGATCATACCCGGATTCTGCAGCAGGGGATTGAGGCCGTTGCCCTCGGCCGGAACCGGAAAGAGCTTCTCCAGAGGATTGCTCCATCCCGCCAGCAGAAACAGTAGGAAAAGCGAAATGGCGGCGAGAATCGCCACTGTATAGGGAAGGATCTCCCTGTTCAGTTTCGAGTACCGAACGATCACGATGACCGTGAAGATGGAAAGAATCGTCTCCCACAGCAGAAGCGAACCCTCCATTCCCCCCCAAACGGCCGTTAGTTTGTAGAACATGGGCAGATCGCTGCTGGAGTGCATCGCCACAAACTGCGTACTGAAGTCGTCGACCGCAAACGCGTATGTCAAGGAGCAATAGGCGACGCATACCAGGCCGAGTTTGGCCAGGAGTCCGTATTCGGCCGATCGGATCAAATTGCCGCTGTTTTTGGCAATGCCGAAACCGATCGCAACCAGGGAGTACAAAACGACGCCGATGGAGGCAAGCAGCGAAAAATAGCCGATGGAAACGACCATAGAGAGAAAAGGGAAATCTACAATCAACCGGTTTTTGGTTGGTTCCCGCTCTTTTGCTCGGACTATCGCAAATTCATTGCGGGAACGACAGGAAAAGGGCTCTCGGAAGCGAACTCAGTTTTGCAGGGTCTTATAATAGTCGGACCTGTCCTTTTTGTGCTCTTCGACCCTGTACTGTTCGTTGTGTTTAACCAGCAGAAGCGAAGATTCGAATACCGACGGGTCGTCCATCGATCCCTCCACAATGATTCCCTGGTTTTCTCCGAACATGTCCGGTTTGGCCCCTCGATAGACGACGCGCAGATAGGATATCCGATCCTCCGAAATGCGGAAGCGAAGCTCCGGACCCTGCGGAATCCATTGGACGGAACCCGGTTCCACCAGTCCCATCACGCGGATTTTGCGGTCCGCAAAGTTTTGCGGGAACTGCAATACCTCGGCAGGAGTGTAGTAGTAGGTGATATTTTTCGAGCTGACCGTCGCAAACAGAATGAACACGACAAGGGCTATCAGAAGTCCGCCAACAATATATTTGGTTTTATTGCGCATCTTTTTTCTCTTGGTTCAATTGCGCCAGTTTGCGGACCGTTTTTTTGAGTTTCGTCAGAATCATCGTTACATACAAGCCGAGAACGAAAATCACGAGTCCGTAGGCGGTGATCAGATATTCGGCGTTTCTAGGCATGGACTATCTCGTTATTGGGTGAAAATCGTCAGAGAATCTACCCCGTTTTACCGATTTGCGTAAAGCGATAAGTGCCGAGTCGGACGCCCGCCGCACCTCATTCGGCATCCCGGTGGACGATATCGGGGGAAAACGCCGGCAGGCACATGGCAATATAATCCGCTCCGCCCTCTTCCGGCGTGCTGTACCGTACCCACTCTCCCCGATGGACGACAATTGCCTCGCCGGATCGAACGGTAAGGTGCTCCTCTTTCGTTTCGACGTAAAGGACCCCCCGCAAGACGACGGTATATTCGTCGAATTCCGGAGTCTGTCCCGGCTCCTCCCATCCGGCCGGACTGGTCATTCGAGCCAAACTGAGGGTTTCCGTATCCGAATTGACGCGCCCGAAGTATTCCCGAATGGTTTTTGGTCGGTTTCCCGCTGCGGCGATAATGGAGGGCCGGTCGATTTTTTGGGCCATGGGAACTCCCGATAAAAAAAA
>CAZLTI010000238.1:0-4116 GCA_964562335.1 uncultured Pseudomonadota bacterium
CGATTGTATCTCTCAATTGGGATCCCCTTACCTCGCGTTTCTTCCAGACAGTCGGTCCAGGAGACTTGTTGTAGAATTCGATATACGACTCGATCGCATCTTTGAGTTTGGCCGTGTTTTCGAACCCGGCACCTCACGGGACTTTCCTGGTAAAAGTGTCGAACCGGATTTCGACTTGGTTCGGCCAACTGGCCGAGGTCAGATCAGTACCTCGCGCATGGTTTCTCCGATAGCAGCCGGCGTCGGAGCGATATGGATTCCGGCCTCGGTCAACGATTTGATTTTTCCTTCTGCGGTCCCCTGTCCGCTTGAAATGATCGCACCGGCGTGGCCCATCCTGCGGCCGGGGGGGGCGGTTCTTCCGGCCACGAAGGATACGATCGGCTTTTCGACATGCTGTCGCGCAAAAGCGGCAGCCTCCTCTTCGGCAGTGCCGCCTATTTCGCCGATCAACACGATTCCTTGAGTATCGTCGTCCTCCTGAAACAGCTTCAAGGCATCGACGAAATTGGTTCCGTTGATCGGGTCGCCTCCGATGCCGATACATGTGGATTGGCCCAGACCGATTTTCGTCAGTTGGTCGACTGCTTCATACGTGAGGGTTCCCGATCTGGAGACAAGACCGATGGGTCCGGGTTTGTGGATAAATCCGGGCATAATGCCGACTTTGCACTCGCCCGGTGTAATGATTCCGGGACAGTTCGGACCGATCAGTCGAGTTTTGGAGCGTTTTAGGGCATCGGCGACAGTAACCATATCCATCACCGGGATGCCTTCCGTAATTGCCACGATCAAGGAAATTTCCGCCTCGATGGATTCCAGTATCGCATCCGCACAAAATGGAGGAGGAACAAAAACCATCGAGCAGTCGGGAGCGGTTTCGGCAACGGCCTCCCCTACCGTGTTGAATACCGGAATTCCGTCGTGGATTTGACCTCCCTTGCCCGGCGTTACGCCTGCAACTATCTGCGTATCGTGATACTCCCTACAGGCTTTTGCGTGCAGCGATCCCTGGGAACCGGTGATTCCCTGCACGATAATCCTCGTCTCCTTATTCACCAATACGCTCATGTGTTTGCCTTGCCGATAGTTTGTCGAATTTCGAGAGTTACGAGGCGTAGCCCTTGGCGACGGCCACCGCCTTTTGGGCCGCTGCCGCAAATCCCTGAGCCATTGTCAGCCGTTCGCCGAGACCGGAATTGACAATAATCTCTTTCGCCTTGTCCGCATTGGTTCCTTCCAGGCGCACGACCACCGGAATACCGATATCGACCTGCCTGTATGCGGTCACTACGCCTTCCGCAATGATGTCGCAGCGGACGATACCGCCGAATATGTTGATGAAAATGCATTTTACGTTGGAATCTTTGGCAATGAGCTTGAAGGCCTCCTCCACGCGTTTGGCATCTGCCGTGCCGCCGACGTCCAGAAAATTGGCGGGAGACGATCCGAAGTGTTGGATAATGTCCATAGTTGCCATCGCCAGACCGGCTCCGTTTACCATGCATCCGATACACCCATCCAGTTTTATGAAGTTGAGACCATGCCTGCCGGCTTCGACCTCGGTGGGATCCTCTTCGTCCGGATCTCGCAGTTCGGTCGTTTTCGGATGTCGGAACAGTGCATTGTCGTCGAAATCCATTTTGCAGTCCAAAGCGAGAATACGGCCGTCTCCGGTTATCGCTACGGGATTGACTTCAAGCAGCGAGCAGTCTTCGCTGGCGAAGGTTTTATACAGTCCCAGAAAAAACGCGGCGGCCTGCCGTACCATTTTCGGGCCGAACTGTTCCAACCCGAGTCCGAAAGCCAGGCGCTGCGCTTGAAAGTACCGAAGTCCCAGAGCAGGATCGACCCTCTCCTTCAGAATTTTTTCCGGCGTTTTCTCCGCAACCTCCTCGATGTCCATTCCTCCCTCCGTGGAGGCCAGCAAGAGGATTTGCTGCGCCTTGTGGTCGATGAGGACCGAAAAGTAAAGTTCCGACACGATATCCATCCCCTCTTCGATCAGAAGGGTCTTTACCTTTTGCCCCTGCGGTCCCGTCTGTTTGGTGATCAGCTGCATGCCCAGGATTTCGGCAGCGTTTTTTTTCGTCTCTTCCGATCCCTTCGATACCTTGACGCCTCCTCCCTTGCCGCGGCCTCCGGCATGAATTTGCGCCTTTACGACGCAGACTTCGCCGGGGAGCTTTTGCGCCGCCGTTACGGCGTCGTCAACGGATTTCGCCACGTGTCCCTGGGGAACGGCAACGCCGTAGCGGGCAACGATCTCTTTTGCTTGAAACTCGTGTATCTTCATATTTGTCCCAGTGTCTTTCCTACGGTTGAAGCCTTTTCCTCCCGACTGGCAAGGAATCTTCTCGACTACGGGGCCCTTGGAAAAACGTCCAAGCAGCCGTTTCGTCTATTTACCATTTGGGATACGGTTCCGACTTACTGCCGGCGCCCACGGCCAACCGAGTTTCCCAATAGGCGGTTGTGCGGCAAATATCGAGCTTTTCGGAGGTTGCTATAGCTTGGCCACAGCTTCGTTTAACTCCATCACCAGGTCGATGGAAATTTGCAGTTTTTCTCTTTCGCTGTCGGACAGCGGAACGTCTACGATTTTCTCCACCCCCTTTCCTCCGATTTTGGTCGGCAGTCCGACAAATAGGGGTTCGGAAATCCCATACTGGCCTGTCGTTACCTTTGCCGCGCACGGAAAAATACTTCCTTTGTCGTACAAATAGGCCTCCGCCATAGAGATGGCAGCGGAAGCGGGCGTATAAAAAGCCGAGCCCGTTTTCAAAAACGCGACGATCTCACCGCCGCCCTTTTGCGTTCTTTCGACAATGGCATCCAAACGTTCGCGCGAGAGGCTGCCCTGCTCCACCATCGTTTCCAGGGAGACTCCCGCTACGTTGCTCATTCCCGTAAGCGGAACCATACTGTCGCCATGTCCGCCTACCACGTATGCTTGAATTTGATTCACGGAGACTTTGAGTTCCCACGAGAGAAAAGTTCTGAACCGCGCGGAATCCAACACCCCGGCCATCCCCACTATCATATTGTCAGGCAGGGCAGAGGCCTTTTGCAGTTGTCCCACCATGACATCGATAGGGTTGGTGATGCAGATGACAAAGGCGTTCGGACAGTACTTTTTGATTCCTTCGCCTACCGACATCATCACTTTGTTGTTGACTTCCAGCAGGTCGTCACGGCTCATGCCCGGTTTTCGCGGAACTCCCGCCGTGACAATGACTATATCGGCATCTTGGATGTCCCTATAGTCGTTGCTGCCCGTTACCGAAGCGTCGAACCCCTCGACCGGTCCGGACTGGGCCAGGTCGAGCGCTTTTCCCTGGGGGATACCTTCGGCGATGTCGAATAGGACAACGTCGCCCAACTGTTTCAGCAGAATCAAGTGTGCCAACGTACCGCCGATGTTTCCGGCCCCGATCAGGGCGAATTTTTTTCTTTTCATAGGATCCTCGTCGATCAGGTGGGTGAACGGTTGAAGTTTCCCGCAGCGATTGCGCGGTTGCGATCGAAAAAAAGATAAAACGATAACCGACGCGATTCTAGGAACAAAGGGAAAATTAAAACAAGCAAATTTTATCGAACGGTTGATGTAGGTGCCGGTTTTGTTGCAACCTTGAAAAAAGCGGGCGGAAGCGGTTCCTTTTTCTCCGAAACCGCTTGTCTTTGGGACTACGGCGGAAAAAGGGACTTCTGCGTTGGTAAAACAATGACATTCTATCGATTGGGAGAAAAGCTTTGGTTTCCCGATCCGGCATCTGCCGGACCGGAAGGACTCCTCGCCTTCGGAGGCGATTTGAGTTCCGAAAGAGTTCTTCTGGCCTATCGAATGGGAATTTTTCCCTGGTCCGAGTCCAGTCAGCCGATTCTTTGGTGGTCTCCCGATCCGAGACTGATTCTCTATCCGGGCGATCTGCACATTGCCAAAAGCCTGAAGCGGTCGATCAAATCCAAGAAGTTTTCCGTAGCGGTCGATACGCGCTTTTCCGATGTGATCGAGCGTTGCGCCCACGTGCCCCGAAAGGGAGAAGAGGGAACATGGATAACGCATGAGATGATCGAAGCCTACCGCTCTCTTCACGAAAGGGGGTTTGCCCATTC
>CAZLTI010000239.1:0-4116 GCA_964562335.1 uncultured Pseudomonadota bacterium
CCGGTTCCAAATCCGGTCCCTTCCGTCCTCCCCCCTTCCGGGAAGAAAATACTCGACCTGGGCGAAGATCGTCTTTTTCGGTTCGTACATCGCACTTAAAACATCGACTCTTTCGTCCGGGACGGAAATGGTGCCGATCCGGCTCTCCATTCCGCTTCGGGATGCGGAGAAATTGTGGGTCAACGTTTCGAAAACGGTGGTTTTTCCCGATTTAGGCAGACCGATTATTCCCAGTCTCATGGATGTTTTGTCCGAATTGTTTTGATTTGTCCCATGAAAAACTCGATCTCAAGTTCCCGTTTCATTCTGCCGATACGCCAAAGAGGAGATAGGTTTCGAGAATCCGGTTCATTTCACCGATCGGGTATGGTTCCATGGATCGATTTACCTACGGAATTTTCAGATCGTCAGTCGACAACCGGCTGATTGAAAGGGGAGACGGGATCGTCGTTTGTTTAAGTGGCGGAATCGACTCGATGAGTCTGACCTGCCTGCTACAGGAATTTCAAGAGAAAATCGACATACGGCTGCATCTGGTCCACTTTCATCACGGATTGCGCGCAGAAAGCGACGAGGAGGCGGAGTTCGTGTTCGCAACGGCGAAAAAAAAATCGATTCCCGTTTCCCTGTTCAAGGCTACCCACCTGAAGGATGCCGCAGGAAAACAAAACTGGGCCCGACTGTGGCGGCAACGCTGTCTCAAGGAGAAGAAAAAGGAGCTGGGATACGACAAAGTTGCCTTGGGACACCATTTGGGAGATCTGATCGAAACCCAAATTTGGCGAATGCTGCGCGGCGGTTCGCTTTTTGCTTTGAATCCCATCCGGGCTTTGGCCCCACCCTATATACGGCCTCTATTAAACACGGCCAAGGAGGATCTTCGTGCCTATCTGCTACGCATCGGCCAACCTTGGAGAGAGGACAAAACCAATCGAAACGACAGCTATACGAGAAATATGATTCGCAATCGACTGATCCCGATTATGAAAGAGTGTGCCGGAGGCAAGCTGGAGGAAAAATTTTTGGCCCTGAACGAAGATGCCTCTCTTCTCAAAAATTTTTTCCGGGAAGCGGTTCCCGCTCAATCCTATCGGCAAAAGGAGCTCTCCTTCGAATCGATTTCCGCCTTGAATCCCATTTTCGCCAAAGAATTGATACATCAATATTTGCTGTACAACAAACAGAGGGAGATCACGAGGGCCAGCATCGATAAAATCTACCAGTTGGTGACCAGCAACCGCGGAGGCTGGCTCGTCTGTTTGAAAAGAGATGCCGCCGTATTCGGAAAATCGAAAAGAATCCGACTGATCAATCAAAACGAGAATCGGACGGACGAGTACAGCGCCTGACAAAACGGCATGAGACACCTCCTTTTCTCCCTTTGGACGGCCGTTTTTTTATTGTATGCGGCTCCCTTCCTACGGGCATCCTACTCCAACCCCACGCTAAAGGTGCTGCTGTTCCAATCTTCGGGCACGGTCCTGCTGAAAAACGAAAACGGACTGAAAACCGGCAAACCCCAACTGGACAATAGACGCAATCGATCCATCAGGGTTCGGAGAACCGGCGGAAACGGTCTGCTGGTCGACGGCCGTTTCAAAGTGGGCGGAGTGCTCAAAGTTGCGGGAAAGGGGACGATCCAAGTGGTCGGGGCGGGCGCCCGTCCCGGTCGAAAATACTACGGAAGCATAGAAATAAGATCCCATTCGCGTGGATTGCACATTATCAACCACATACCGACCGAAACCTATCTGGAAGGGGTACTGAATGCGGAAATCAGCACTCAGTGGCATATGGAGGCAGTAAAAGCGCAGGCGGTCGTATCCCGCACGTATGCTCTTTTCAAAAGGGAAATACGAAGCGGCAAACAGTGGCATTTGACCTCCGGCAGCCAGGACCAATACTATACGGGCGCCAATATGGGCGACAGAAAGGGGAAACGCGCCATTCTCGAAACGGAGGGAACCGTCGTCGGCTATCGCGGACGGTTGGCTCAAACCTTTTATCATTCGAACTGCGGCGGCGTCACGGAAGATCCGGCGGCATTGTGGCAATTTGCTTTGCCCTATCTGAAGGTCAAAATCGTTCCCTACGGCAAAACGGATCCCCGGTATAGCTGGCAGCACATCATGAATCAGCGTGACGTGCGCAGAATACTAAAGAGGGCCCGCCTTAACGGCAAGGGACCCGTCAGGGACATTTTGGTGCGCAGCAGAACCGCTTCCAATCGAGCTGCCAAACTTGCGTTCGTAAGGGATAATGGGAAGGAGTTTATGAATGCCTCCCGGTTCCGCAGGTTGGCGGGTTACGATAAAATCCAAAGCCTGCTGCTCGATGTCGTCAAAACGGCCGGCGGATTTCATTTTAAGGGCTATGGCCACGGCCACGGGGTGGGTCTCTGCCAATGGGCGGCCAAGGAGATGGCCGAAGTCGGCTACAGGTACAGGGATATTCTGCACTATTTTTACGATGGCATTCGTATTCGACGCTATCGGGGATGATGTTTCCCGCATCGGGACAAGAAGCCGAAAAAAAGGGAGATGCGCGTATGAAAGTGTTTGTCACCGGGGGAAGGGGGTTTGTCGGAACCGAACTTGTCCGTCACTTCCTGGAAAGAGGGTTTTCGGTGGTGGCCACCGGCAGTCGTGAAGACGCGAGTTCCGCTCTATGGGACGGCTATACCTATATCGCCGCCGATACGACAAAAAGGGGAGAGTGGCAATCGGAAGTCTCCGATGCCGATATTGTGATCAATTTGGCGGGAAGATCGATTTTTCGCTACTGGACGGAAAAACACAAACGGGAGATTTACAACAGCAGAGTGCTCACCACTCGAAATTTGATCTCCGCACTGCCGAACGGCAAGAGGGCAATTTTGCTAAGCGTCTCGGCCGTTGGAATTTACGGCAGCCGTGGGGATGACATGCTGTCGGAGTCGGAGCCCCACGGAGACGATTTTTTGGCGCGGGTATGCCGGGATTGGGAAAAAGAGGTGGAAGAGTTCGACGGCGACAATATCAGAAAAATTGTCCTGCGCTCCGGTATCGTATTGGGATCACGGGGAGGCGCATTGTCCAAAATGGCTCTGCCCTACAAATTCCTGCTGGGAGGTCCGCTTGGTTCCGGCCGCCAGTGGTTTCCCTGGATCCATATAAAGGACTATGTTAGAGCTGTGGACTTTTTACTTGCAAAGGATTCGGCAAAGGGCGCGTTCAATCTCTGCTCCCCTTCGCCAGTGCAAAACCGATACTTTTCCGCACGTCTTGCCGAAGTCCTGAAGCGCCCGAATTTATTGAGGGTGCCGAGCTTTGCCATTCGATTGCTGCTGAGGGAATTTGGAGAGACGCTGCTCGGTAGCCAGCGGGCCTTTCCGAACCGCCTTCTTCAAATGGGATTCCAGTTTCGGTTTCCCGAAATCGGACAGGCGTTGTTGAATCTACGGCAGAATTCGTAGTCGCACCGAGATTTTTCAACTGGGTATTTCTCTAAATCCGACCGTTTGGCCGGTCGTTTTCCCCCATGCTATTCGTTTTCATCGCCGTAGGCATCGATTCGCCTTCGATGGAGAATCGAATAGTACCGAAAATTTCCTTTGGCATGGGAGATCCAACCGGAAAGAAAAACGATGGCCAGCAACCCCCACTTCTCGTAGGGTGCGGTTAAGTGGAGAAGAGGCAGCAAACCGACTTTCAACAGGATCATCCATCCTCGATTCTGTAGCAGCCAAATGCAGTTGGAGTAGATTTCCACTGCCGCCAGAGTAAAGCCGGAAATCGTAGCGAATAGAAAGTAGGTGGACAACAGATCGCTCTCCACATCGAATAAAATCCCACCGACATATCCGCAGACACCGCACAGATGTACGTTGAGGAGAACGACCTTCATCCAGCGCTTTCCCCAAAAAGTGCGGTTTTCCGCAGGAAACAGAATCTTTTTGATTTTCATGGATAGCATCGATATGAATTTCCGCTGCGAGCTTTAAAAAACGGCAAAATCGAACCGCATCTTTTGTCTTCCGCTATATTTTTTCAAGAAAAAAACATAGATGATGAGCTGGCAATAAATCCCAAAACCGTCATTCCCGCACTGAATTTGCGATACTTTGAGCAAAGAACG
>CAZLTI010000240.1:0-4106 GCA_964562335.1 uncultured Pseudomonadota bacterium
ATAAAACCAGTTGACTACAGATTCCCGCCTTCGCGGGAATGACGCTTCTGGGACTTTTTATCGCTTCGTCAAGACTGTGAATGTGCCAAGGAAAATCCAGGGGTATGAATTGTCCCAAGTGCGGTTTGGACGGAAGTCTTGATGGGGAGTGGCTTCCGCCGAATGGAAGTTGATATGACACTAGCGCAGAGATTCGGCTTATGGTAGAATTTCCCCGAATTTCAAGTTCTCGATACAAATCCAACGACAGACCTACTGAAAATGAAACGATCCGTTATCATCGATTGCGATCCGGGAATCGACGACGCATTGGCGCTTTTTATGGCCATTGCATCCGAGGATCTGGACATCAAAGGGATCACAACGGTTGTTGGCAACGTCTCAGTCGAATGCACGTCCGAAAACGCCCGCCGCATTGTCGCGCTGGCGGGGAGCGATATTCCGGTTGCGATCGGAGCCGCAAAACCGCTGCGGAACGTTTGGAGAGGGGCTGCCCAGGTACACGGAGCCAACGGACTGGGAAATGTGGAACTGCCTGTCGCCCGAACGCCATTCGCCGATTTGCCGGCCCATCGGTTTATTTTCGAGGAGGCCCGCAGAGCCGGAGGGGAGCTGGAATTGATCACGCTGGGACCTTTGACGAATCTTGCGCTGGCCTTCCAACACCATCCCGACCTAACCGTTATGATCAAAAGGATCTGGACCATGGGAGGAGCAATGGAGGGGGGAAACGTCACCCCCTGCGCGGAGTTCAACATCCATTCCGACCCCCATGCCGCGCAGATCGTCTTTCGAAGCGGCGTGCCGCTGCTGATGTGCGGATTGGACGTGACGAATCGGGCGCTGCTGCTACAGGAGGACCTGGATGGACTGGGTCGACTGCATAGCGTCGTTGCGCGGCGCATGCTGGAAATGCTGGAGTGCTATCGCGCCTTCTACCAAAAGGCCGGTAGAAAGGGCCTTGCCATGCACGATCCGTTCGTGGTCGCCTGCGCGATCGATTCCTCCATCGTTTCGACGAAAAGGCTTCCGGTCGACGTAGAGACCAAAGGGGAATTCACGATGGGGTGCACCGTCGTCGACCGGAGGGAAATGACGGATCGGGAGAGAAATATAGAGGTGGCGTACGATTTGGACTGCGGCCGGTTTCTTAGCAAATTGGAAGAGTTGCTGTCCGTTTACGAAGCCGGATAGCCGGTTTCCGAGCCGGAGCCGAAGGAGCTTTCTCTCCACGGCGGCAGGGCACTCAGCAAGGAAAGCGGACGAATGATTTAGGGGGAAGAGATGAGGTTCGCCAACGCGATCGTAAAAAGACCGGGAGCCATGACGGCGCGGGGAGCCGGACCGGACCGACTCGGAAAGCCGGATAGCGCATTGATACGGCAACAGCACGAAAGCTACGTCCAGGCACTTCGGCAGTGCGGCCTTGCGGTGACCATACTCGACCCCTCCGAGGATCTGCCCGATTCGGCTTTTATCGGGGATGCGGCCATTACGACCCTGCATTGCGCCGTTTTTGCCAATCCGAGAGACGAAATACGGCGGTCCGAACCGGCAACGGTCGAAGCGGCCATACGGAAGTATTATACCAACCTCTCCCGGATCGAAGCGCCGGGAACCCTCGACGGCGGCGACGTATTGATGGCGGGCACGCACTTTTACATCGGTTTGTCCCGAAGGACCAATCGCGAAGGTGCCTCCCAGTTGAGCGGCATTTTGAAAAGACACGGTTTCGGCGTCTCCTGCATCGAAGCGGAAGGGCCGCTGCCTCTTCAATCGAGCGTTTCCTACCTGGAAAGCAACAATCTGCTGGCAACCGCAGCCTTTGCCAAAAGAGCCGAATTCGCAAAGTTCAATATCGTCGAAATCGCGAAGGAGGAGGCATACGCAGCTGGCAGCGCCTGGATCAACGACACGGTACTCCTGCCGGCAGGTTTCCCCAAAACGGAAGAGGCGATACGATCGGCAGGATACCGAACGGTAGCACTGGATATGTCCGAGTTTATGAAACTGAACGGCGGACCGAACCGTCTGTCTCTGCGCTTTTGACGATCGAAAAAGCAAGCTGTGATTTGCAGATAGACCTTGGTCGGATTGAGATGTAGTCAAATGTTGTGTGTGAAAAAGTTAATCGGCACGTGTCTATTTTGAGATTAGAGCAAAAAATGAAATCAACGGCATATTTGCTCTGTAACTTGTGCTCTGAAAACAGTAAAACACAGCTTTTAGGCACAGGCCACGCTGGATCAACAAGGCAAACGATAACAAAAGCAGACATTGAATCCTTTCGTATTCTTTGGCCCGATTATATTGTCGGAGTCTTTTTTGATGGCTTGGCAGGCAAGCTGTTTACTTTTAAAGAATCGATAAGCGTGCAAACAGAAAGGCTAATTGAACTTCAACGGCTACTCCTTATGCGTCTTGCGGCTGGAAACCAGGCGGAGGCAACTGCATGAGCATTGCCACCGGAACCATTCAATACCAATTGGGAACCGTACCGGTAACCGGACGCGGCTTCTCTTATTCTACTGACGAACTGGACACGGCATTGTCTGGCCCTGTTGCAGAAGTTGTGTATGATGATTCCGGAAAGGCGGATATTGAATCAATGCTTGCCGGGCTTGCTGAAACCGATTTTGAAAAAGGCGAAGTCGAACGGATCTTGTCCGACACCAAACCGCCGGAAGACTGGCGTGTGGGTGAAGCACTGGCCGAGACATATCTGGCACATCAAAAGGACTGCTTTTTTCCATGGCCGGATGGCCGTGATGAGCGCAAGAGCGGCTCCAGCCTGCCCGGTGCAGACTTGGTTGGTTTTCAATCCAACGGTACCGAGGTTTTTTTTGCATTCGGCGAGGTAAAGATATCGACAGAAAACAGGTATCCTCCTGGAACGATGTACGGTCGCACAGGCTTGAAGCAGCAGCTTGAGGATCTGAAAGATGATGTAAAAATCAAGGACGATATCTTTAGATACCTTGGCTTTCGTGCCCAAAAAACCGCTTGGGAAGATCGGTTCAAACAAGCCGCGAAACATTACATTCAAAGTAAAACCAATGTCCGTGTTTTCGGTTTTCTGGTCCGCGATGTAGAACCCAATCAGGATGATCTTCGCACCCGCGTAACCAAACTCGCCAAAGATCGGCATGCGGATATGGTGATCGAATTGCTGGCCCTTTATTTGCCGCAGAACAGCATCGGGCAACTCAGTAATAAAGTTGTCGGCAGTAGAAATGGAGGTGTTGTATGAACGTAACAACAGCATCTCTGGAAAGAATTGATCGGCACTGGGCAATTAAAGCTATTGGCAACGAACAGATCGATCGGGCTGTCGAACTGTCTAACCGTCTCCTCGTGGAGAAGGCCGTAGGCGTTCAGATTCATTTCAACTATACGTTCTCACAGTCTGATTATGAACTGCTCGACAGAGTTTCCATGGCCTACGAGATGGCAGCCATCGAAGGGCTGAATGATTTTCTGAACCCGACATCCATTGAGAAGGAGCTAAGAGAGCAATGCGCTTCAGGCGCTTATCGGGCATATGAAATTCGAAGGCTCTTTAAGCTCCCTGCTGCCGACGAACAGCGGATTTTCCATATTCTACACCTCTCTTCATTAGCTTATTGCGGGGATAGGTGGACGGATCTGCGCCGCTGGTACAACGAAAACGAACACATCCTTCAGGTGCCCTCTGTTGCCAATGCGCCTTGGGATGGGCGGTTACTCAATCGCTTGTTCGAATGCTGGGTGCGTCTTTTCAGAAAAAAACGCTGGGACGATTTGGACCGTATTCGAGAAATCATTGCCGGGTTCAGAGAAGACCAGCAGCAGTATGAGGCTGGAGTTCTGAACGAATCCAGTAGTGCCGAAAACCGCGCCATGGCTCTGCGGCTCATCAGTCTGTATCACTGGGCCAAGGCTACGGAAATCCAGGCCAAATATATGCTGCAAGGTGAACCGGCTGGTGTCGCCACTTTGTCGAACAAGCATTTTGAATCGGCTATCGGAGCCGCTGCGGCCAGTGCCGATTCACAGCTCGAAATACTGTTGCGATGGTTGCAGATTGCAGGCCGTCAGATGATTGCCGATTCCATCTGGTGGGTCGC
>CAZLTI010000241.1:0-4046 GCA_964562335.1 uncultured Pseudomonadota bacterium
AGTCCGGTTCCCCACGCCCACTACGTAACGACAACCACCCACAAAACGCTGAGAAGTCCACGCGGCGGCATGATCCTTTGTCACAGGGACTTTGCGAAGAGGTTGGATTCCAGAATTTTCCCCGGCATTCAGGGAGGTCCGCTATGCCATGCCATAGCGGCGAAGGCGGTGGCCTTCAAAGAGGCGCAGAGCTTTGCATTCCGCCAATACGCGAGGCGGGTGGTCGACAATGCGCAAGCCATGGCGCAAGCCCTGATGGAGAGGGGGTACGACCTGGCGACCGGCGGGACCGACAACCATCTTATCCTGATCGATCTGACGAACAAAGGAATCAGCGGAAAGGATGCTCAATTCGCGCTGGACAGAGCCCACATCACCGTCAACAGAAATTCCGTCCCGTTCGACACCAAAGGCCCATTCGTCACCAGCGGCATTCGGATCGGAACGCCAGCCCTGACATCGCGGGGATTGCGGAAATCGGATATGGAAACGGTGGTGGCATTTATCGACGAGGCGGTATCGAACCATACCAACGAGGCCAAGTTGGAGAGGCTGGCAAAACAGGTGCGAGAATTTGCCGGCTCCTTTCCCGAATTCGACGACAACTTTTTGGCAGATTCGTAGCGATTGAGGCTTGCTAAAACAGCGAGGCAAGCGAATCCCTCCTGTCGATCGGCTCCAAATCGACATAAGGAATTTGGATGGCAATCGATCCCGGAATGGAATCGATACTCAGTTTGACATACTTTTTGTGCATTTCGTCGATTCTCCCCAGCAGTCCCTGCAAGGGGCCGTGAATTACCCGCACCATCATACCCGTTGCGAATGTGGCAAGGGTAAGGATCTTTCCGCTATATTTCTCCAGCTTTTGCACGTTTCGGATTTGAGATTCGGGAATCGGAACGGGTCCCTCGCTATTTTTAATGATCTCTACCACGCCGAAGGTTTTCAGCACCTCCACATGTTGGGCGGCATCGAGTTTCGTTTTGATGAACATGTAACCGGGGAAAAACGGTTTCGTCAGCACCTCCCTGCGGGATTTGCGTTTGCTCAATTCCCGATAGGTCAGGTGAAGAGGGGAAAGCCGCTTATTGCCCAGGCCCTTCTCCACCACATGTTCGTGTCGATATCTGACTCGAATGGCATACCATTCGGTTCCGGGGTAGTATTGCATTTTCGCCTCTACTTCTATAATCGCCGCATCTCATTCCGTCCCGATTTCAATCGCACGCTCGGAGATTCGCTCGGTCGATGTGGAATCCGTCCTCTCCGCTTCGCCTTGTAACTCCTCCCAGACGGCATTGAGCACTCCGTTGCAAATCTTTGTCGCCTGTTTTCCGACGAACGTTTTGCACAGTTCGATGGACTCGTTAAAAACGACTTTCGCATCGGTATGCGGAAAATAGATCAGTTCGCACGTTCCGATCCGCAGCAGCGCACTCAATGTTTCGGACAGGCGGGTCTGCTTCCAGTTGATCAGGTTTCGCCCGATGGATCGATCGATCTCTCCCAAATTCTTCCACGTTTTGACGATCAGCTCTTGAGCGAAGAGCCGGTAGTTTTTGGGCAATTTGATATCTCTTGCAATCAGCACCTCCGTCTCTTCTATAAATTTGAATCTGGATCGGCTGTAGATGGTCTGGAGGGCTACGACGCGGGCTTTTCTGCGATAGGGTCTGGGCATGATTCAATCAAGATCGAACCGGTCGACAAGTTCGTTCATGAAACGGATGTAGGCGGTGGCTCCGACGGAGTTCAATCGATAGGCAATAACGGACTTCCCGGACGCGCTTGCCTCCGTGACCGCTTCGTTTCTGGGAATGATCGTCTCGAAAACGGAGTCGGACAGGACCCGATAGGCCTGTTGACTCACCCTTCTATGTATTTCGTATCTCCTGTCGTACATTGTCAGCAATATGCCGGCCAGTTTCAAATCCCTACCGGTCAGTCTCGTTTGCAATTCGGTAAACGAGGTCAGAAACCGCTTTAGCGATTTGATCGCCAAACTTTCACACTGTAGAGGCAAAACGGTCAGGTCGGATCCGTAGATGGCGTTTACCGCCACGCTGTTGGTCGAAGAGGGCGCGTCCACAATAATATAATCGTACCGATCCGCTACCGATTCGAGCCTTTTTTTTAAAATGGTTTCGTCCGCCGCGATCCGGTAGATTTCTCCTTCGCTATCGATCGAGTCGATATTGGAAAATATAAAGCTGAGATCGTCCTGTTCGGTATGCTGAATAAGGTCCGACAGCGGCATTTCGGGTTCCAAAAAAAGTTCGCGGGTGCCCCGTTCGACCCTACCGCGAAAACCGACGGAAAACCGCACGGAACTTTGAGGATCGAGGTCCACAAGCAGAACGGAATAGCCGCCGAAAGCAAAAGCCGTTGCCAAGTTTACGGCACTTGTCGTTTTGCCCACTCCCCCCTTTTGGCTGACGAATGAGATGATTGTGGCCATAGAGTCTTCTCTTGTTTCGGCGCCCGTCCCGCAGGAACTCCGCTGTCCGATTCCCAAAATGGCGAGATTGTAGCCGGACGGCGGGATTCAGTCAATTTTTAATACTCGGACACCTTTTTTAGCAGCAGTTCCATCCCGATTTGCATTCCCCTCCCAAACGACTTCGAGCCGCTGCCGTCGGCCCATTCGAAACTCTGCGAAACCGCGTCGCCGACCACAAGCAGCGGATGGAAACTGCTTTTTCGCAACCGTGCCAACAAAAAGAGGGAGGCCGTTTCCATATCGATCAGATCGATACCCTGCCGACGAAAGCCTTTCACCTTGCTCACGCTGAGACTAAAAAAACCGTTTACGGAAACGACACCTCCGCAGCTCGGCAGCTCGTACAGGGGATCGCAACGAAACCGCTCTTCCCTGATTCCGTATTCTGCCGCGACACCGGTCCTGTCGATTCCCCAAAAAGGAGAGAAGCAGCTACCCGGCTCCACCTCGCGTTCTCCGATCCAACCGGCGGTTCCCAGCGAAAAGAACCTTTTGCTCTGCCAGGCGCAAGCCTGCTCGACTGCCAAGGCCGCCAACGGAGCACCGATCAATCCGCCGATGGCAGTTGCCGATTCGGCGCCGGTGCCGAAATTGAACCGTTTCGACGGTCCGAAGGGCTGAATTTTCGATCCGTCGGTCAGTTCCCGGAATCGGAAGAAGTGCTCCAAATTGAAAAAAAGAGCCACCCTCCTATGAATCTTCGGCGGGCGATAGGCTTTCGGTGAAATCAGCAGTCGATCCGTCATCTGGTCCGCAACCTGGAATGAAATTGGGGAATGGGGATGAAAACCAGAATAGAAACGAAAACCCTTGCTGGCAACCGCCAATCGTCCCGGACCAATCCGCCCCTGCAAATGGCCGCCGTCCGCCGAAAATTGCTCCGACTGCCTTTTACCGTTGATGGAGGGCCATTTTTTATCTACAGATGGGTCTGCCCCACTGTTTACCGCAAGCGAAACGATAAAACGGCAGGAACCAAAAAAAAGAGGCGAGAATGAATCCCATAGCTCTGGAGTTAAACGAACAACTTCAACATAGCGCACCAGGCGCTTTTGCCTCCCTGTCGAAACTGGGCAGGGAGCTTTTTTTCCCGAAAGGCATACTCAGTCAATCTGCGGAAGCCAACGAAAAGGCGTACAGGTTCAACGCAACGGTCGGCATAGCGGTCGAAAAGGGTGTTCCCATGCATCTCGAAGTCGTGGACAAGTATTTTAACGGCATTGCTCCCGCCGATATCTACCCATACGCCAAACCGGCCGGAAGACCGAAACTGCGAATGCTTTGGAAAGACAAGCTAATCAGGGACAACCCCTCTCTCCGGGAAAAAAGAGTAGGCGATCCGATCGTCACCAGCGCCCTGACCCATGGACTGAGCATCGCAGCCGACCTGTTCGTAAACGAAGGGGACGTGATCCTGTCGCCGGACAAACTGTGGGGCAACTATCGGATGACCTTCTCCGTCAGAAGAGGCGGACGAATCGAAACGTTTCCGCTGTTCGACAGTTCGCGGGGATTCAATTTGAAAGGTCTTGAAGAGACCCTG
>CAZLTI010000242.1:0-4023 GCA_964562335.1 uncultured Pseudomonadota bacterium
CGTTCTTTGCTCAGAGTATCGCAAATTCAGTGCGGGAATGACAATCCGCGCAATTCTCGACTTTTTACCGGTTCATCAAATATGAAATAAAGTCGACAAAGGGCGTCGGCGAATTTGTCAATCCATCCAAACGACGCAGGAAATGGAAAGGATTCCGTTTAAATTCGGCGGAACGTTGATTTTCGAAGGCAGAGACAAAATCGGTACCGTCCAAATCGCCGAAACGAAGAGCCGAATCCGATCCCTGCATTTCGATTCGAGAGCGAAACAGAGCGCTGCGGATATGAACGAACCGTTTCGGCTGAATCTGGAATATTCGCGGGCGATGATGATGAGCCTTCTTTTTGTGAAACGGTTGGAGAGGGTCCTCAGCCTGGGATTGGGGGGCGGCTCCATTCCCAAATTTTTATATCGCTATTTCGCCGACTGCACAGTCGATGTCGTCGAATCACGAAAACTTGTCATCGATCTCGCCTATCGCTTTTTTGAGCTGCCCCGCGACAAGAGAGTGCGGGTGTTTCACCAAAATGCCGAGGATTTTTTGGGGGAATGCCAAAAAAACCGCTACGATCTTATTTTTGTCGACCTGTTCGGAAAAAGCGGAATCTCTTCGGCGGTCGCCGATCGCCGATTTGCCGAGTCGCTCCAATCGGCGGTCGACTCCTCCGGTGTGGTCGTTTTGAATCTTTGGACGAGACCAAAGCTGACGTACCGCAATATTAGAAACGATCTGTTGATTCGTTTCGACAAAAGGGTTTTGGACCTGCCTATTGCCGAACGCATCAACTGCGTTCTGTTCGCACTCAATGCAGCCGACACAAAATTCGACGACAAACAGATGGAAAAAAAAGCACGGCTGTTTGAAAAGGCATTCGGAATCGATTTTCCTCTTTTCGCCAGAGAGCTGATAAAATGCAATAGAGCTTTGGTAGGGAAAAGCGTCGGATGAGGATCAAGGGTTGACGAAGCGGTCGTCTCTGCTTTACCGCTGGATTGTATTGGGTTGCAGCAGCACGGCACCGGTGTTTTGGCGGTTTTCGATCCGGGTATGGACAGTTCCGACCTCGCTAAGAGGAAAGCTTTCGACTGCCGGTATCAGCACCCGCTTCTCAAGTCTGTCGAAAAAACTGTGGGTTAATCGCTGAAACAGCGATCTGTTTTCGGCGTAGTCGAAACAAACTGGGACGGACAGTGTCAACGACCTTCTCTTCAAAATCTTAACGTCAACAGTCATGGTCCGGCCGTCTCGATCTCCGACGACGGCACAGTGTCCGAAACGGGCCATACAGTCCAGCGTTTCCTCAACGTCTTCCGATTTTCCGTTGTAGGCCAGGTAATCGACTCCATGTCCGTTTGTGATTCGCACTACTTCCGATACCAGTCCGGCACTATTTTCGACGACCAACGGATAATCGCAACCCTGGTCGCGGGCAAACCTTGCTTTCTCATTATTGGATACCGTACCGATGACAGTCAGGTTCAGTGATTTTGCCCATTGACTCAGCAGATGTCCGAGACCTCCGGCCACCGACTGGATCAGAATGGTACTGCCGGGGGTGACATTGAACACATGACACAGCAGCAGTCCTGCCGTAAAACCCTTTAGGATCAAAGCCGCGTGGTCGGAGGTAACGTCTTTGGGAACCGGTATGCACCTGTTCGCCTCGATGCACAGTATAGTAGAATAACTGCCCGGTGATTTGTTAACGTAGGCAATCCGGTCTCCCGGGAAAAAACCGCTGACGGCGTTACCCACATCGATGATCTCCCCGCTTCCCTCGACCCCAATAGTTCCCGGTGGACGAAACCCGGGCGCAATGCCGGTCCGGTGTTTTATACCTAAATAGTTCACCCCGATTGCTGCCTGGCGGATACGGATCTCGTGGGGTTGCGGCGGTGGAACCGTCACCTTTTCAAGACTCATGACCGAAGGATCTCCGAACGCCTTTACGTCGACTGCTTCGGCAGGCAGGCTTTCATCGGTTGCAATCGGTGTCTTTGCCAAGGGGGGCTTTGCAAACGCACTTTCTTCACCGGCAGTCTCGTGTTTATCGGCCAGATATCTCCTGAAACCGGAGAATCCGTTTTCATATACACCCTGGGAAACCAGCTGCTCAAGTTCATCCCGACGGTTTGCGGGCACATGAAACGTCGACTTCCAGCTCCAGAACGTTCGATTTCCGTCAGTTACGGTTCTTAACTGTACGGTGGCAACATAGTCACGCAACGGTAGGGGAGAGTCCAGGATACAATAGGTATACGATTGCTCCAAGTCGCTGTGGCGAAGAAGTTGTTCGCGCAACTCGGCTCCATCGGTAAGCGTGAATCGTCGGACTCCGCCCACGACGTCGCCTTCCAGTCCGTTTTCCATCTCGCTGTGAGAAATGGCCGGATGCCAGAGGTGATGTCCGTTGAAATCTCGCAATTCGTTCCATACCGTTTTCACGGGGGCATCTATGATAGCAGAGCGTGCGACGGAAACTTTCATTTCAGACCGTAGCGTTTTTTCAATGCTCCAAAGCCCGTTTGAAAAATCCCTTCCCCGACCGTTTCCATCAGCTCGCGCTTCTTTTCAGGGGGGCAGTCGAACTCTGCCGACCATTCGACAAAACAGCGGTTACCTTCCGTCACAGGGAACAGCCGCAGGGTGGCGACGTAATCCGAAAGATCCATGGGGCTTTCCAAAATCGAGTAGATACAGGTGTAGTCAAAGTCCGAGAGGGTCAGCAGTTTTTCCCTAATTTTGCTTCCATCCTTTGACTGGAAGCTACGTACGCAGCCCACTTTGTCGGCAGGATGGCTGTTTTCAATACGGCTGTGGGCAATCAGCGGATGCCAGCTCGGCAATCCGTTGAAATCGCGGATATCGCGCCAAACTCTATCTGCCGGAGCATTCAGTACGGTCGAACAGTATACCTTGGCCATTTGTTATTTCTCCTTTGGCTTTGAATCGCTGTCCTTTTTTATCTTTTCTAGCAAATTGGCAAGTTTGGCGGGATCTCCACCGTCGACACCAATTTCAGCCAGCAAGTGGTCCACAATCGGGGCTTGGGCACGGTAGCGAAGGGCACTGCTGACAAGACGGTCCGTGAGTTCGCCTCCTCCGTCGTTGCCTGTTCCCTCTTTGACGATCGGTGTCAGACCGTCCATATTGACGATTTTGATGCTGTCGATATTCTCCATAGGTTTCACACTTTCGCGGATAATACCGTCCAGTTTTTCCAGCAATTGCAGGCGCAAAGCGGAGGTACGCGCTTCCGGCGTGGCAATGTTGTTCGCTTCGGCCAGCAGCCGGACGCCTTCTGCCTCCACCTGATGACGGACCTTATAGGCTTCCGAGCGTTTCTTCTCGGCAACGGCAAAGGCATCGGCATCAATACGAGCGACTTCCGCACGCTCTGCGGCAATCGTTTTTTCCACCGAGGCTCTTGTTGTTTGCCTGAGTTGTTCTTTTTCAACTTCCAGTGCGGATAAAATCAGCTCAATTTGCTTTTTTCGTTCGCTCTGGGCGGTTTCACGGGCCGTAAATATCGCTTCTTCGGCAGCGACGGCATCGAGGCGGGCCTGGTCCGCTTTTGCTCGGGATGCACTTTCCGATTCCGACGACGCAGCAACGGCTATGGCCCTGTTGTGTTCGGCAAGTTCGACGAATTTGCGACGTTCGATCTCCATTGTTTCCACTTCCCGCTTCAGCTCGATGCGATTTTGCTCAAGATGGCGTTCCGCCTGGATGCGGGCCTGTTCCGTTTCCCTGTTAGCCTCAATATCTGCCGTTTCCGCCTCTCTTTTTCGTTCTGCGTTTTCGCGAGCCAGTTCGGCCTTCTGCTGGGCTCTGCGAAATTCCAGTTCCTTTTCCTGAGCCAGGCGGGCATATTCGCTTTCCCGCTCGATGTTCAGGCTCTGTTTTTCGGTTTCCAGATTTTTGTTGCGAATCAGGATCAGGGTATCCTGCTCGATATCGTTTCGGCTTTTTTTTCGTTGTTCGATCTCGTCCGTCAGCCGTGTCAGACCTTCGGCATCAAA
>CAZLTI010000243.1:0-3954 GCA_964562335.1 uncultured Pseudomonadota bacterium
GGGAATCATACCGATTCTTATGGCATCTTTGCAGATTTGACTCATAACGTGGCTCCGGGTCTGACCCAAAAGAAGCCGCTGTTCGATAGTCGCCTTTTGTTGAAGTGTGACGTCCACCAAATAGTTGAGCGATAGAGCGATGCCGGTCATGGTATTTCCCAGCAGAATGCCCAATATGGGAAGGGAGTACCGCGCAGTGTACCAGGGTTCGATGTTTATGATGAAATTCAAGGTGACGATCATCAACAGAAAGGAGGAGAGAAACATGGCGCTTGTTCCCACTCCGAAACTCCACCATCCTTTCAGCTTGGTCCTCTGCCGATCCCTGATCTCCTTTCCGCCCAATAGCAGCATGACGATCGAAATCGAGGCGACCCAAACCACATTCGCCTGCATAAAGACAAATCGAAGAATGTATCCGACCATGATCAGTTGGACGAAAGTTCGTATGGCCGCAACGACAATCTGTCTCTCCAGTCCCAAACGGAAGCGAAAGCTCAGGGCAGCAAGGATCACAATCAGAAGGGAAGCCAGGCAGAGATCGGTATAGGTCAGAGGAATCACGTCCATGATTCGATTTCAATGGCGTTGTTTCGGAGAATTATGGTTCGACGGCAAATACGTCCTATCTGTTCCCTGTCGTGACTGGTCCAGATACAGGAGGCCCCCGTATCCTTCAGATACTCTTTTACTATTTCCTCCACAGCTTTTGTATTGGCGGAATCCAGGCTTGCCGTAGGTTCGTCCAACAGAAGAATGCTCGGGCAGTTTTCCAGGATTCGCACCAGCGCCAGCCGCTGCTTCTCCCCGGTGGACAGCCTGTCGACGGACCAGGCAAGAACATCGTCATCGAAACCGAGCCGTTCGAGAAGTTCCGGCTTTGCGGACACAAAATGCCCTCCTACCAGAGGAAGCCACCATTGGCTTTCGGCGGGCAGCAGGCCCACCGTCCGTCTCCATTCCGGGGCCTGAAACCACCGGTGCTCCCTGCCATTCAGAAAAATATCGCCGGCATGCTCATCCATATCCGCAACCGCCCTGAGAAAAAGGGTCTTTCCCACCCCCGAAGGACCCGTCAGTCCGACACATTCCGAGCGATGCAATTCGAAGTCGAACGGAGGAAACCGTTCGGAAAACCGAAGCGATTTTATGACTAGGTGCGCAGTGCTGGAATCCATTGTTTGTCTGGAGCCGGAGGATAAGCGGCAGCAACCGGTTTCATACCGCTTATCCGGAATACGCCGTCCATTCGGAGATGAGGTCGGAGTAGATCTTTACGCAAGTTTCGATTTTTTCGACGGAGCAAAATTCGTCCGTGCAGTGTGCCATTTGGGGTTCTCCCGGGCCGAGAATGATAGCGGGCGGATTGTTCCCGGCCGTTTTCAGATGAGCGGCATCGGTACCGTAGGAGATGATTCGCGGTTCCGGTCGAAATCCAAGATAGGGGGATACGACACGGAATACCCTTCGTATCCAGGGATCGTCGGGATCGGTAAAAACCGGCTCCATATTCTCGATCTTCTTCAGTTGAAAATCCCCGCCGACAATCGACCGGACTTTGTCGAAAACAGCCCTGTTCCTCTGTCCGATCACAGTGCGGATGTCGATACCGAATCCCGCTTTGTCGGGAACCGAATTGATGTTTTGTCCCCCCCATATCTTGCCGATATTGAGGGTAGGCGATCCGAATACCGCATGCGGGGGGAGGTCGAATGTTAGCTTTCGCAGCCGATCGATGGGGGTAAGCAGCTTGTAGATGGCGTTGTCGCCCTTTTCCGGCGTAGAGCCGTGGACGCTGCTCCCTCCCACTTCGGCCCGAATCCAAAGCACCCCCTTATGCCCCAAAACGGGATAGTTGGATGTCGGCTCTCCGACAACCAACGCGCCGATCTTTCCCAACGCCTGCGGAGTTTGGGCCAAGAAACGGGAACCGGCGCATCCCGTCTCCTCGCCCGCAGTGATAACAAGCAGGACATTGAGGCCGTCCGACGTTGTGCCGATAGCTGTTAGGACGGCAGTTGCCATTGCAGCCACGCCGCCCTTCATATCGGAAGAGCCTCGGCCGTAGAGTTTGTCGCCGACGATGCGGCCTTCAAAGGGAGGATAGGTCCATTTCCGCTCCCCCAGCGGCACCGTATCGAAATGGCCACTGAAACAGATGGCAGGTTTGCTCGAGTCTCCAAACCGCGCGATCAGGCAAGTGCGGGCGGGAGCGAATTCGCTATAGTGGACCTCGCAACCGCTTGCTGCCAACATCTCTCCCAAAAAATGGGCGCACTCTCTCTCCTTTCCGGGAGGATTGACGGTGTCAAACTCTACAAGCCTTTTTGTCAAAGTTATGGGTTCTTCCGACATCATTCTTCCGCCTTTCGGCTCGTTTTGCGCCACTCCCTGCCCGTCGAAGAAACGGAGCGAAGTTTGATCGTTCGGAATATCGGCAATCGGGGATCCATTTCTCCCGTTCGTGCCGTTGTCAACTGAAACGAAGGTCGATACTGCGGCAGGCTCAATGGTGAAAGCAAAAGGGCGGACGGTCGTTTGTTCCTGCCCGTCCATTTTTTTTATAAAGAGGCGGAATAACGCTGTCAAAGACTTTTCATATGACTTACCGTATGGATCGAGTCGATGGGCCATTATCGGTTTTTAACCCGCACGGCAAACGAAACGAACAACTGGAAACGAAACGGTGGCACTGGATTGCGAATTCCCTGCGGTCGAGGAGGATCAAAAAAGGAGAGAGAAAGCCAAAGCAAGGGAATTGCGAGACTCCCAGTGGTGGAAAAATCGGAGAGGAAGGGGAGTATGCCACTATTGCGGGAGACGTTTTCCGGCAAAGTCGTTGACGATGGACCATGTGATACCCATCGGTCGCGGCGGAGAATCGACGAAGAGCAATATCGTGGCCTGCTGCAAAGATTGCAACAATAGAAAAAAGTACCTTCTCCCCGTAGAATGGGAGGGCTACCTGAAGGGCGAGCTATAATAGCAAACCCCCTACCAAAAAATGAACGTCGTATGAAAAAGATCGCCGACAAAAAAAAACGGAAAAACGCTCTTGTCGCATTGCCAAAAGTCCTGTCGATTCTCCTTGTTTTGAGCGGTAGCATCGGCTGGCAGCCCGCTCTACCGGCCTTCGACGGATTGACCGCATACGAGCGCAACAACATCGAAGTATTCAAAAATGCAAACAGATCGGTTGCCTGGGTAACGAATTCGCAGATTCGGAGAGACTACTTCTCCTTCAATGCGTATGAAATTCCGATGGGCACCGGAACAGGATTTGTCTGGAACAGAAACGGAATCATCGTTACGAACTATCATGTGATCCAACGGGCGAGCAAGATTACCATTACGCTGGCGGACCATACCAGTTGGGTGGCGGAAGTGATCGGAGTCGCACCGACGAAGGATCTGGCCGTTCTGCGAATCGAGGCGCCGGAAGAGAAGTTGCATCCCATCAGAATCGGGGACTCCTCTCAATTGGAGGTCGGACGAAAGGTACTGGCGATCGGAAATCCCTTCGGATTGGACGCTACGTTGACTGTCGGCGTTGTCAGTGCGTTGGGGAGGGAGATCGACAGCAACAGCGGCACGAAACTGAAGGGACTGATCCAAACGGATGCCGCCATCAATCCCGGCAACTCGGGAGGCCCGCTACTCAATTCGCAGGGCGAGCTTGTCGGCGTGAACACGGCGATCTACAGTCCCAGCGGAGGTAGTGCGGGAATCGGTTTTGCCATTCCGGTCAATGCGGTGAAACAGATCATTCCGCAACTGATCTCCCACGGGCGCATAATGCGCCCCGTCATCGGCATCAGCCCCGCCGAAGATTCGATTGCCAGAAACTTCGGTATCGAGGGTGTTGTGATTGTCGAAGTCGTCGACGGATCGCCAGCCTCGAAAGCGGGGTTGAGGGGTCTGCGCAGAAATTCTCAAGGATATGTGATATTGGGG
>CAZLTI010000244.1:0-3917 GCA_964562335.1 uncultured Pseudomonadota bacterium
GTTTGCCCTCTCTCGACGAAATGGGCGCCTTCGCTGCCGCTTTTCGAAAAAAAGGGTAGCGGGAACGTCGCCGATGCGGCCAAGCCGGACGCTTCGGAACCGAACGGCAAGAGAAACGCAACCGTACCGAACAGAGAATCTATGGTAAAAATTGCACCGTCCATTCTTTCGGCGGATTTCGGGAAAATCGGACAGGAGGTGAAGGAGGTGGTTCGAAGCGGTGCCGATCTGGTGCATCTGGATGTGATGGACGGCGTGTATGTGCCCAATATCACCTTCGGGCCGGAGGTGATCAAGTGTCTGCCGAGGGGAGACAACTTCCTCTACGACGCCCATTTGATGATCTCCCGGCCGGAAAACAACATGCAGGCCTTTTTGGACCTCGATCTGGATCGAATCGCCATTCACGGGGATTCCACCACTCATCCGCACAGACTGCTGCGCCTGATTCGGGAGCACGACGTAAAACCGGCGGTATGCCTCAATCCGGCGACACCGCTCGGAACTATCGAATGGATTCTAGAGGAGGTGGATATGGTCGTTATCATGTCCGTCAATCCTGGATTCGGCGGCCAGACCTTTATAGAAAGCAGCCTAAAAAAGGTGGAGACCCTGAAAAACCTGATCGTAAAAACGGGGTTGCCTATCGAAATCGAGGTGGACGGAGGAATCACGCCGGACAATATCGGATCTCTTGCGGATGCCGGAATGGATATTGCGGTTGCCGGTTCTGCGGTGTTCGGTCGAGCCGACTACGGTGCGGCCATCGAAACGCTGAAGAGATCGGCAGGATGCAATTAGGGGGGAACCCGTTACAGCAAGAGGTTCAAGATGAAAATCGGAATCGGGTACGACGTGCACCGCCTGGTCGAAAATCGGCCGCTGATGCTAGGGGGCGTGAAAATTCCCTATCGAAAGGGGCTGGCGGGACACTCGGATGCGGATGTTTTGCTGCATGCCGTGATCGACGCTCTGCTCGGAGCCGCGCAGATGGGGGATATCGGAACTCACTTTCCCGATACGGACAGTCGCTACGAAGGGATCGGCAGTCTGGTACTGCTTGACCGAGTTTGGCGGGAGCTGCAATTCGACGGATGGAAACTGGGGAACCTCGATACCGTCGTGATGGCGGAAAACCCGAAACTGGGACCCTTTATCCCGGAAATGAGAGCCGGAATCGCGGATACGCTCGACACGGATGCGGACAGAATTTCCATTAAGGCCACCACTACGGAAAGGCTGGGTTTCGTAGGGCGCGAAGAGGGGATAGCCGCACAGGCGGTTGTGCTGCTGAGGTCGGCGTAGTCGGAGATTTCCTAAAATGTTTTCGATTCAAATCGTATACGACGAAGGGGTTCGACCCTTGCCACCGGCTCGGGAGGAGCTGCTCCAAACGCGATCGGAACGGATTTTGAACCATCTTGCGGACTGCAAGGGGTCGGTCGGCATTCTGTTTTGCGACGGGAAGAGAATACGGGAACTCAATCGAACGTTCCGACAGAAAAACGAACCGACGGATATCCTCTCCTGGTCATGCCTGGATAGCGACGCTCCCGATGTCGCCTCGGCGGACACCCCTTGGGGCGAGCTGGCAATTTGCCTGGAGGTATGCCGCAAACAGGCGGAGCGGAGCGGATGGGAACTGGAGACGGAGCTGCAAAGACTGATCGTACACGGAATCGTCCATCTGCTGGGGTACGACCATCAAACGCCGGAAGAGGAGAGGGAGATGCTTCGACTCGAAACCGATCTTCTTTCCCGTATCGGGCTTCGCCATCTCTATTGACGACCGGCAGCCGAAACGGCGACTTCGGCCGGAATCACGTTGACCACCTTTCGTTTTTTCGTCTTGTAGCGGAACTCCACCGAACCGTCGCAAAGCGCAAACAGCGTATAGTCCTTGCCGGTGCCGACGTTTTTGCCGGCATGAAACTTACTGCCGACCTGCCGCACAATGATCGTGCCTGCCGTAACGGCCTGACCGCCGTATCTTTTGACGCCCCGATGCTGCGGATTGGAGTCCCTGCCGTTTTTGACGCTGCCCTGCCCCTTTTTATGTGCCATAATTTCCCGACCGAAGAGATTGGTTTGCGTTCCGATACTTCCGTTCAACACAAAATATCGTCGATTCGTATCCTCGTGTACTTTTGCCTGTGTCCCTTTTTTTTCCGATACCCCTTCCTGCGTTTCATCTTGAACACTACGATCTTTTTCCCCTTCACATGATCGAGGACGGTTCCGGTCACCTTCGCATCCGCAACAAAAGGGGAGCCCACTTTGTAGTCGTTCTCCCCGCTTTTGAGGAACAGGACCCGATCGGTTTCAAAAACGGAACCTATATCCTGGGAGAGCAGATCCACCCTGATGACGCTATCCTTTTCCACACGATACTGCTTGCTGCCCGTTTTAATAATTGCATACATAGCGGTTTGGTCGTGACGAATCTTCAAAAAAAAACGGCGTTGACAAAAACGATCAGTCAAGCTTGTAACCTTGCCGGAGAGACTCTGTCAACCGACAGTTCGATTTAAAACGGCAACGGTTATGCCAATCCGAGCTGCTCCTTCAGATGCTCCTTTAAGGAAACTCGGTGGAATCGGTATCCCTCCCCTAGCAGTCTATCCGGCCGTACCCTGGTACTGGCCAGGAGAATCTCCCTTCCCTTCTGTCCGAACAGTCGGCGAATCGCCCAGGAGGGAAGCGTCATTAGCCGCTTTCCGCCCAGGCAGGCATTCAAAGTGCGGCCGAACTCCAGGTTGCGGACGGGGTTTGGCGATACGATGTTGTAGGGACCGGAAGAAAAGGGACGATGCATCAAAAAGTAGATTGCCCCAATCACATCGTCGATGCCGATCCAGCTAAGGAACTGCCGTCCCGTTCCCAATCCGATCCCGACTCCCAGTCGAAAGGAGGGAAGAGCTTGCGACAGCGCCCCTCCCAAGGGGGTAAGGACGACGCCAATCCGCAGCAGACAGGTACGAATGCCCAGCGCTTCCGCCCCTGCCGCTTCCGCCTCCCACTGCCTGCACAGGGACGAAATAAAGCCGTCGCCGCGAGCCGCGCCCTCCCCCAGCTCCTCCTCGCCTCGATCGCCGTAAAAACCGATGGCCGATGCCGACAGCAGCACCTTGGGTTTTGCCGAAAGGCGGGCGAAACTCTCTACCAGCCGGCGAGTTCCGACCAAACGACTGCGACCGATCTCCTCTCTTTTTTTCGCCGACCAGCATACGCCGTCTAGACTTTCTCCCGCCAAATGGATCACTGCATCCAGATTCTCCAGGCGTTTCAAGTCGGCAATCCCTTTTGCGGGATCCCAAAAAATCGCATTCCGGGATACTTGGCTTTTATGGCGCACCAGGCGGAGCACGTTGTGCCCCCCGGTGGTCAAAAAGGGAACCAAAGCCGAACCGATCGTTCCGCCGGCCCCCGTAACCAAAACTCGCAGCCGATCCGTCTCTCCGTACCGAAGATGCTGTTCGAGATCGCGATTGAGAACCGTATGCCGATAGGCAAAAATACGCTTTAGGTTGTTTTGCACTCTGCGCCGCATCAACAGGTCGCCGATGGGAGAAAACGGGAGCGCATATTCGATTCTGTCGTTCAAATAGCAGCGGCTTGCGTCGTCGCTCTTCGGTCGGAAAAGGTGGCTGTGGCACCAGTATGCTAGCGGACCTTTGATCTGAACATCCTGAAATTGCCTCCCTCTTTCGTATCCCCGATGTCGGGCGTGCCAGCGGTATCGAAGCGGCCCCAGCCTCATTTGCAGAACTCGTTCGGCTCCCTCCTCGATCGAATCGTCGGTGGAGAGAACCTGCAAAGGATCCCAGGGGGGAACGAGCCGTTCCAAAGCGCCCGGACGCTCGTGCCAGGAAAAGGCGTCGGCAACGGGAGCGTTCAACAGCGATATTCTGGAAAAT